>CAIRSR010000099.1 GCA_903881315.1 uncultured Thiotrichales bacterium
CTCACCCAAGCGGGCACCTTCCCCGCCAAGGTTGTGGGCACGGGCCTAGTCGTCACCGCTAACGATAGCCTCGCTGGGGCGGATTTCGGCAATTACACCATCGTTCAGCCGACAGGCCTCACCGCCGATATCAGCAAGGCCCCGCTTCTCGTGACCGCAACGGGTATCAATAAGGTCTACGACAGCACGACCAATGCCTCGGTTACGATTGCTGACAGTCCTTTGGGCAGCGATGCTGTCAGCGTCAATTACAGCGCGAATTACCTCGATAAGAACGTAGGGACTAATAAATATATTGCGGTGAGCGGTATTACGCTTTCTGGCGCGGACGCCAACAACTACCAAGCTAATAGCACAACGAGCACCTTTGCCACCATCACCCCCGCAACCTTAACCGTTGCGAGTACCAGCGTGACCAATAAGACCTATGACGGTACAACCGTCGCGACGCTGACTAATGGAACCTTGGTTGGCCTTTTCGCGGGTGATGTCGTCGCATTAACCGAGGCCGGTGGTTTTGCCTCTAAGAATGTTGGGAGCAGTATTGCCGTTACCGCTAGTGACAGCATTAGCGGGACGGATTTTAATAATTACACGCTGGTGCAACCAACTGGGCTCTCCGCCAACATCACGCCAGCGCCTTTGGTCGTCGTCGGAACGAGCGTTGCCAACAAGGTGTATGACGGAAATGTCACAGCGACCTTGTACAACGGTAATCTGATCGGGCTCATGTCGGGTGATTTGATCACGCTAAACCAGGCGGGTGGTTTTACGTCCAAGGATGTTGGTGACAGCATTGCGGTAACAGCAAGCGACAGTCTGAATGGCAGCAGCGCATCAAACTACACCTTGATCCAACCCACCGGACTGATGGCCAATATCACCCCCGCACCGATTACGATCACGGCCAACAATGCCACAAAGACCTATGGCGTAACACTCGGTTTTTCTGGCACCGAATTTAGTATCAGCGGACTTAAGAATAATGAGACGGTCGAAACCGTTAGCCTCGGCAGTACGGGCACGGTGAATAATGCGGGGGTTTCTGGCAATCCCTATAGCATTGTGGTCAGTAACGCCACGGGTGGCACCTTTACCAGCAGCAATTACACAATCATCTATGTCAATGGGGTTCTCACCATTACTCCGGCGAAACTGGTGGTCACGGCCAACGATCAGAGCAAGGTCGGTGGTGCCCCCGATCCGGCATTCACGTATACCTATTCTGGATTAACCGCTGGCGATACCGATTCGGTATTCTCGGGCGCACTTGGCCGAGTAGCGGGCGAAAGTGCTGGCTATCGCGCCATCACGCAGAATACCCTAACCGCTGGCAACAATTATACGATCACGTATATTGGCGCAAATCTGAAGGTCACAGCCCCCACCTTGGCAACATTTGCGGTTGCAAGTTCGTTAGCGGCGATCAATTCATTTGCTGCACATCTTGGTTCAGCGAGTAATTCGTTTTCTGCCCCCGTAACCTCGACAACCACGCAAACGGCACCCGTAACCGTGGCTGCAACCGATAGTTCATTTTCTGCCCCCGCAACCTCGACAACCACGCAAACGGCACCCGTAACCGTAGCTGCAACCGATAGTTCGCCTGCCACATCGGCCTTTGTCACGGCATTGTCCTCGGGTAGCACGCCCGAGGCGGCAGTATCGGTCGCAAACCAAACCGCGAGTGCACAGGCTGCCTTGAACAATGAGCAGGTAGTACCGTTATCCGCTGCAAACGCTGCGGTAGCGCCATTAGCCAATGCCCAACCATCCTCAACCTCTGGCGCAGAGGGCAGTGGCACGTCCAGCAACAGTTCACAGGGCAGTAGCAGCACAACCAACCGCAGTAATGGATCTGGTGGGAGTAGCACTGCGAGCAACAGTGAAGAATCTGAAGAAAAGGGCACGGCTACGGCCAGCACAGCCACCGGTGGCGCTGCCACCGCCACGGCCAGCCCGGAAACTGGCACCACCACCGCACCTGCCGCCACGGCCAGTGTCAGCACCACAGAGACTCCTGCCCCTGCTGTCAGCACTAGCACCACCGCCGCACCTGCCACGGTGGCCAATGTCGGCACCACAGAGGCTCCTACCCCTGCTGTCACTAGCACCACGTCCGCGCCTGTCGCCACTGCCAGTGTTAGCAGCGGCAACGCCACGCCCGTGCAGGAGACAGCCCAACAATCGCTGGTATCGGCGCTTGCAAGTGGTGCTACACCGGACGTAGCGTTCTCCGCAACAACCCAGTCTGTTGCGGCGCAGGCTGCCCTCACCACGGCCCAAACGGTACCGGTTTCATCGTCTAATCAGGTGGCCGCTGCATTGTCATCCGGTGGGAGTGTAGCCACTGCGTTACAGAGCGCTGGCGTCACGGGTGGCGGCAATGATGCGGTGGGTCAGTCACTGGTCGCGGCCTTGGCGGGCGGATCTTCCCCTGCTGAGGCGATGGCCTCCGCGCAGCAGGTCGTCGCCGCCCAGGCGGCCCTCAGCTCCGCACAGACCGTGCCGGTTTCGTCGTCCAACCAGGTTGCTTCTGCCTTGTCTTCGGGCGGCAATGTAGCCACTGCGCTGCAAAGCGCTGGCGTCACGGGTGGCAGCAATGATGCGGTGGGTCAGTCCTTGGTCGCCGCCTTGGCCGGTGGCGCTTCCCCTGCTGAGGCGTTGGCTTCCGCGCAGCAGGTCGCTGCGGCGCAGGCGGCGCTCAGTTCCGCACAGACCGTACCGGTTTCGTCATCCAATCAGGTCGCTTCTGCCTTGTCTTCAGGCGGGAATATGGCGGCTGCGCTGCAAAGCGTTGGGGTTACTGGTGGCGGAAATGATGCGGTAGGTCAGGCGCTGGTTGCGGCATTGGCAGGTGGTTCTGACCCGGCGGCGGCACTGGCCGCCGCGCAACAGGCAGCCGCTGCGCAATCAGCCCTGAACAAGGCCCAGACGGTCACCACCACGCCCGCTGATGCAACGGTTGCACTCCTCACCAGTGGTGCAAACCCTGCTGCCGCGCTAGCAAACACAGGCGGTAGCGCCTATGCCGGCACGGCCCTCGTAGCGGCACTCTCCTCTGGCGAATCCCCAGCAGAAGCAATGGCCGCAATGGCAACAGCAGCAGCGGCCCAAGCCGAGCTAAGCAAGGCACAGACGGTCGCGGTCTCGCCGTCTGCCCAGGCCGTCGCGGTGCTAACAACCGGTGGGAATGTGGCGGATGCCCTGCACGCAGCAGGCATCCCCAACACGCCTGAGATCGGACAGGCCATGATGGCCGCACTCGCAGCGGGTCAGACCCCCGAACAGGCAATCGCGGCTGCAACCGCCACGACCATTGCCCAGACCACCCTGACCATCGCCCAAACCGTCCCCATGTCGAAGACCGATCAGGTTCTCGCCACCCTGGCGAGTGGTGCCACCTCTGCGGATGTCACCGCACGGACGGGGGTGGTGCCGCTCATCACGGCGTTGTTCTCCGGGGTTGCACCTGAGGTAGCCGTAATGGCCGCAAACGAGAATACCGATGCAGTCGCAGCCTTGATCAAGGCGCAAACGGTTGCGGTGTCGCCAACCGATCAGGTCGTCGGGTCGCTCGCGGCGTCTGGTTCCGCCACTGCCCACGGTTCGGTCTCTACCTCGTCAACCCAGAAATGCGTTTCCACCGACAAGAGGGACAAGAATCACAACCGCGTGACCGATACCCAGCGTACCGATCAGACCAAGGTAAAGGGTGGTAAATAGTTCGGAGAGGTATGACCTGCCATGAGTCTACACGGCGTACCGGAATGAGCGACACCCCTCCTAAGACACCGGGCGGTGAACACATCTTTCCGTTGCAAGAGGCGGATCGGT
Organism: uncultured Thiotrichales bacterium; assembly: GCA_903881315.1. GTDB lineage: Bacteria > Pseudomonadota > Gammaproteobacteria > CAIRSR01 > CAIRSR01 > CAIRSR01. The sequence goes on from CAIRSR010000099.1 coordinate 3,838, forward strand.
GCGTGATGTGTGGGATGTGTCTTGCGCACTGTCCCACCTACCTAAAACACCGAGAGGAGGGGGAGTCGCCGCGAGGCCGTATTGCGCTGATGGTGGCACTGGCCTCGCAGCGTCTTGCCCCGTCGCCGAACCTCCACATCCACCTTGATCAATGCCTGGTCTGTCGCGCTTGTGAGCGAGTTTGCCCCTCAAAGGTGCCCTATGGGCGGCTCATTGATGCGGGACGTGCCCTGACGCGGCCCACGTTGCTACGCCGCTTGCTACGCATCACCCTGTTAGACGGCCTCATCGCCCATCCGCACTGGTTACAGCGCTTTGCCGGACTACTCTACCGCTTGCAACAGTGGGGCCTTATCCATCCGCTGGCGCGCCTGGTTGGTTTGCAACGACTCGCTGCCTTATTACCCAAGCTCTCCGCCCCAACCCCGTTACAACCACACTATCCGGCGCGGGGTATAGAGCGCGGGCGGGTTGCTTTGTTTGTCGGCTGTGTCACCGGGGTTCTTGACCGCGAAACCATTGCCTCGGCGCTACAGGTGCTCACACAGCTCGGGTTTAGCGTGGATGTTCCACCAAAGCAGACCTGTTGTGGTGCCTTGCATCAGCACAATGGTGCGCTTGTCGGGGCAGAACGCTTGCTGCAACAAAACCAAGCGGCGTTCTCAGGCACACAATGGGATGCGATCCTCTCGGTTGCAAGTGGTTGTGGTGCCACCCTTGCCGAGTATCCTGCCGGAGCGTCCGCGCCGCCCGTCATGGACATCAGTGATTTCTTAAGTCGCGCCTCCTGGCCCGAAGGGGTGCAGCTCCGCACCCTAGAGAAACGGGTGGTGGTACACGACCCCTGTTCGCTCGTCAACGTCCTCCGTCAGGCAGCGGGCCCTTATGCGGTTCTGCGCCGTATCCCGGGGCTTACGGTGCTGCCATTGGGCGGCAACCACCAATGTTGTGGTGGCGCTGGCTCGGCTCTGCTAACGGCATCCAGTCTGACCCGAGCGCTACAAGCAGACAAGGTGGCGGCCCTCCGCGAGATGAATGCAGATTTTTTGGTGAGTTCTAACCTCGGCTGTGTGCTGCATCTCGCTGAGGGGGCGAGGGCGGCACAGATATCGGTTGAGGTCATGCACCCGGTCACGCTGTTGGCGCGCTGTCTTGAGGACGGGCGCGGGGTTACCTGAACCAAGCGAATAGAGCAAAAGCACTCCAAATTCCCCCCTCTCCAGCCTGTACAGACCGGAGAGGGGCAGGGGTGAGGTCACATCATCGTGTTGCTCCTGCTATAACAACTAGTAACTACCAAGATACCCCCTCATCGACTACGGATACCTAGGTAACCACATGGCAAACGACAGGCTAAACCAAGTAGTAGCCGACGCCCACAAGGCTCGCCAAGCGCGGGATCAAGACTACCGTGAACAGGCAATGAAATTGTACCCGTGGGTATGCGGTCGTTGTGGTCGTGATTTCACCCGCGTTAATCTGCGAGAATTAACCGTCCACCACCGTGATCACAATCACGATCACAATCCCACCGATGGCAGCAATTGGGAGCTGCTGTGTCTCTATTGCCACGACAATGAGCACCAACGCCAGATCGAGGCGGGCAATCCGGCAATGCCGACCAAGCGCACTGAAGCGGCAACCCATAATCCTTTCGGGCAGTTGCGCGAGATGCTCCAGAACCAAGGACAATCAAAGAAAAGGTAAACCGCGCTATTTTGGTTCGGGTGGCACCATCACAAAACGGAGATCAATGCGCCGATTGCGGGCATCTGGTGTCGGCGAATCGTGGGGAATCAACGGACGGCCATCGCCATAACCACTCACCGAAAAGAGCGGTTGGCCACGGTGATTACTGAGCAGACCGAGTTCGGGGCGCACCTTTAATAACATCCGGTAGGTATACAAGGCGCGTTGCGCAGACAACAGCCAATTGTCCTCAAAAGGCCCGCCATGTATCGGCATATTGTCGGTGTGGCCTTCGAGGAATACCGACTCAAGCCGCCCCGGGGATGCGTCTTGACAGTCGGGTGGAGGAGGGGAGCCAGTCCGCCCGGCATAACAAGAAAGCACCGTATCCAGCACCTCACCAAGGACGACGAGGTGTGGCACATCCTCTTCGCGCAACAGCGCCGACCCAGAAGGAAATAGGATCTCGTTTTCGGTGAGGCGTAACACGCCGTTATCCTCGATCACAAAGACCTCTACCCCCCGCTTGGAGAGTTCTAGCGCAATCTTTTGCAGGATGGCGGTGCGCAGGTGTTCGGTATTGGTGAGTTCGGTCGTTGCCCCCTGAAAGGTCAGCACAAAGACCATCAAGGTGATGATGAACACAAACAAAAGCCCCGCCATCAGATCGGCAAGCGAGATCAGATAATCGCCGGTTTCCTCTGGTGCGGTGCTGTCGGTGTTCATCGGGAGGGGGTCAGAACCTTTGTGGTTACGGTGTTTTCTGTGGAAAGGTTACTCTTGTCTCCTACCACGGCAGGGAATTGCCTACCCCACGGCCCGTGCTCGCAGGCATCTGGTTCGACCTCGGCAATCTCGGCAGTAACCACTCAGACCCCTCCCCCCACTGGAGAGGGGGAATGAACGGTTACTCTCGGCATTGGATACAGTGTATATCGGCCCGAGGGGCGGCTACCAGCCGCTTGTGATGTTTCCCGCTCACATCGTTCAGGCAGTTGCGCATCACAGAGGCACTATGCCGGTCTGCAATGTGGCGGCCAGAAACACGTCCGCTAATGCCTCAGGCATCCCCTATCAAGCCGACGGGGATAACCACAAGGACTATCGGCCTTCCTGCCGCCAGGAGGGTGCGCATGGGCTAGTCGCTGGCCTTTCCCAAACGACAGAAGTAGGCATGGGGTTTGCATAATGGACAGGGACACCGCATGGAGAGAATGCCAATGTCCAATCTCGTCGTAAATCAAGCACCATCTACCCCTGCCACCCCCCCCTCGGCGACATCGGCTGCGGCTGCAGGTGGCGACTCTGACGGCGTACGGTTTTCTGATACCATTGAGCGCGAGTCTTCGTCCCTCGCCGGGACAACGAAGGAGGGCACTGCGTCAACAACACGTCGCGTCCTGCCTACTGCCGAGAAAAAGACAGACGGATCGGCGGACAATGCGGCAGCGCTCGCAAGTTTATTTCTATCACTGTTTCCGGTAAAACCGAGCACGCCTGTCACCGCCTCGTCTGCTGATGCTGGGGCAACCTCTTCTGTCGGTGCGAATGCGAACAATGGCACCCAGGCGTTGTCACTCCAGGGGAGTGGCACAGCACCAACGCTAGCGACGACGACCAATGACGCCGCATTGGCCACGGCCTTGTCGAATGCCACCAAGCAGACCGCGTTGGCGAACACGAGCACCCCAACCGATGGGACAGACCCCAATGGCGCTCTCTCCCAGAAGACCGGCCTTGATGGGGCAACCGTAACCAGCACACCACAAGAAACGACGCTCGCGCCGACGGGCTTTGCAGAGGCCTTGTCAGCCCTGCGTGCGGCAGCCTCTTCCGCACAGGGGGCAACCCATTCAGCCGATGGAACAAAACCAAGCGCCACCAATACGGCCACAACGGCAACGCCAGTAGCGGCTGTAAGCCTGCCCACGGATGGTAGTAGTGTTACCGCGTCACTTGCGCCGACGATCGCAGGTGGTGGGACACCAAGCCTTCAGACCCTCTCACAAAACGCGACTACGCCCAGTGCCGCGCCACCCATCACACCATCCGGGCCATTGTCGGATATGCTGCTCACCGCCCAACGGCTGCCCACTGGCACAACCACCCTCAGCACCCGCACCAGCCCATCGGGAACAGCCGCCACGCCCTCGGTCTCGTTGACTGGGGCCGCTAATGACACGGATCCCTCGGTTGTGGTGGGGAGCAACCCAATCCTCGCCCCCGGGATTGGCGGAGGAGCAAGCATCGCTGGCATGGATGCGGCGGCATTAGGTGACGGATTTAAGGCGGCGCTCGACAACGCCAAGGATTCGTCATTGCCGCCGGTCACGACCCAGAACCCGGGAGACCCATCGCTGTTAGCATCGTCCTTTTCGGCGGGCGCGGCCCCATCGGCACACAATGCGGCGGCTGCGCAGTCACCAGATGTCCCGTTGGCGATTGGTACACCGGACTGGGAAAAGGATTTGGGCAGCCGCATTAACTGGATGGTGCAAAATCAGGTACAACGCGCCGAGTTACAGATAACGCCAGCGCATTTGGGCCCACTTAACCTCCAGATCGAACTCAATGGCAGTCAGGCGAGCGTGAGCTTTACCACCCCTCATGCGGCAGTTCGCGAGACCATCAACAACGCACTACCGCAGCTCCGCGAGATGCTAGAGGGGCAGGGCCTACAGCTAAGCGGGGCGGGCGTTCACCACCAAAGTGCCGGGGACAACACGGGTGGGTGGCAAGGACAGCAACCAGAGGCACCACGGAGCTGGACGCGGCGCGGCGAAAACATCGTCGAGACCGTACCAACCGTTGCACCACAAACCGTGCAGCGTAGCCTAGTGGATTATTTTGCGTAGGGGTTTGGCTTACGGAGCGGGAAGGGGGTGTGGTGCCGCAGTTCCGGTTGGTCGGATGCTTTCCGACCGAACCGAGAGGTGCCAGGGATTGGGCTGCGGCATCAACCCTGCTAAACCAGGCACACCTCTGCGAGTCAGGCTGCCTTCCGGGCAGGAATCGGGCCTAAGAGAAAAATCAATATTCTGCCCACCATGGTTGAGTCCCCTCCGAAAAGCCTCTTCGGTGCCTACCGAGTCGCGTGACAGAAATCAGCGTTCATTCGCAATAGATTCGCCCATCAGGCGGTGCCCATAAACGCGCATTTTCGATCTTCAGAGCGGACGCCCGGGGTTTATCCCCCAGAGAAACAACCCCACCATCATTTCCCGGCATCCCTCGCCCGCAGCATGGCCAATTTCTCGGCAATCTTTATCTCTAAACCCCGCATCACTGGCTGATAATAGATGCGTTGCGTCATCTCGGTGGGGAAATAATTCTCTCCGGCGGCATAGGCATCTGGTTCATCGTGTGCGTATCGATAAGCCTTTCCATAATCAAGGCTCTTCATCAGTCGCGTCGGCGCATTCCGCAAATGCAACGGTACCCCCAGACTTCCGGTACTCGCCGCATCCTCTCGCGCACTCTGATAGGCCACATACACCGCATTACTCTTCGCGGCACAGGCCAAATACAACACCGCCTGCGCCAGCGCCAATTCACCCTCCGGGCTACCCAAGCGTTCCTGTACCTCGCAAGCACTGAGACAAAGATCTAAGGCGCGTGGATCCGCATTACCAATATCCTCGCTGGCCATACGCACAATCCGCCGCGCCAAATAGAGCGGGTCACAACCACCATCTAACATGCGACAGAACCAATATAACGCCGCATCCGGTGCCGAACCACGTACCGATTTGTGTAAAGCAGAGATCTGATTATAGAATTCCTCGCCCTGTTTATCAAAACGCCGGGGCGTACCACCCGCCAATACGTCTTTGGCAATCGCCTCAGTAATCGTCTTCCGGCCATTCTCACTCTCTGTCAACGCGAGTGCTATCTCGAGCAGATTCAGCAAACGTCGCGCATCACCATCCGCCGCCTGGACAAACCAATCGCGCAACAGAGGCGTAATCTCAATGGGTTCTTCGCCCGCTAGACCGCGCTCGGTATCGGTAATGGCGCGTTCTAGCACTTGGAGCAAATCCTCGCTGGCTAATGGTTTTAAGACATAGACGCGCGCCCGTGATAATAACGCGCTGTTTACCTCGAAAGAAGGGTTCTCGGTGGTCGCACCAATAAACAAAAAGGTTCCGTTTTCTACATGCGGTAGGAACGCATCTTGCTGTGATTTATTAAACCGGTGTACCTCATCGACGAATAGAATGGTGCGACGATTGCTTTTCTGTCGATTGTCCTTGGCTACTGCTACCGCATCACGAATCTCTTTGATGCCCGACAATACGGCAGAGATACTCAGAAACTCGGCATCCGCATGGCTCGCCACCAATCGCGCCAGGGTGGTCTTGCCGGTACCAGGCGGCCCCCACAGGATCATCGAATGCAAGCGACCCGATTTGATTGCCTGATACAATGGCCGACCCATTGCGAGGATATGCTGTTGGCCAATAAATTCTTCTAGTCGGCGTGGGCGCAAGCGATCAGCAAGCGGATTGTCTATCTCTTCCAGCATGGGTACTTGCCAGTCCTCTCGAATTTACATTGTGCCTTCGTGCGCCATCGCCGCAAACCATACTCCCGACTAATGCGCACCACCAGGTCGCCACTCAGCCGCACGTCGTTGTGCAGTAGCAATCTGATCGGCGGTCATCAGGGCCTCTAGTTTATCAATCACCTTAATGGCCTCTTTACTTACCTCATCATTCTGCGTAGCGGCAAGCGAAACCCACATATACGCAGTCACATAATCTCCGGTTACGCCTTGGCCCTCGGCCAACATAAAACCAAGCGCGTATTGCGCCAACGCAAGCCCCTGTTCGGCTGCCTTACGAAACCAATCCATCGCCTCGGTATAATTCTTTGGTACGCCCAAGCCCTTGTCGTACATAAGACCAAGGTTATAACGCGCATCCGCATTGCCTTGCAGGGCGGCCTTACGATACCAATGCACCGCCTCGGCATAATTGCGCGGCATACCTTGGCCCTTGTCGTACATAACCCCTAGATTATACTGAGCACGCGCAAATCCTTGCAGAGCCGCCTTACGGAACCAAGCCATCGCCTCCGCATAGTCTTGCTTGACGCCGAGGCCGTTGTAATACACCAACCCCAAATTATACTGCGCACTAGAAAAGCCCTGATCGGCCAGGGCCTTGACGACATTGAACATATCTTCTACGACATCGGCTCGTGTGCTTGGGCTGCACAAGGCAACCCAGAGGGCGCTGGCCAGTGCAAGAGAGGCGCGTTTCATTGAGGGCATTCCACGGAGTGAGGATGGCGTTGGGGTCTCATGGTGGGCCCCATGGTGATCGTTGGTATCATTCTACTCCAGAGAACGCCCACGGGAAGCAGGTATTCCCCGATCCTGAAATAGAACGCGCTCGGCTTGGGTGCGCGGCCTTTGGCTGCGGGCGAGGCGGGCAGATGAGCGCAGATTTTGGGTGTGGTCGGCTAATGAATCGGCGCTTAGGTACCACAAAAGGTGCAGTACCCTGCGGCTTGTGCGGGGGTGGCGGGCAGTGCATAGGCATCGGCACCGGGTTGTTCTTCGAATGGACGCAGTAGCACCGCGAGTAGGCGCTCGAAGGGATTCAGGTCGCCCTGTTCGACCGCTGCCGCGAGAGCCATCTCAACCTGGTGGTTACGCGGGATGTAGGCCGGGTTGACCTGGTTTTGTAGCGCAGCGTGTTCGCTTGGTGCCACCGAGTCACGCGCTATCCGCGCCTGCCAACGGGTGAGCCAGGCAGCGATGGCGGTGGGTTCCCGCCAGAGAGAGCGTAGCGGGGCCTCGTTACCCAGTACCGCTTGCGCTAAATATCGGAAGGCGAGGGTGAAATCTACCTGTTGGCCTTCCAGGGTAGCAAGGAAATCCTCCACCAGCGCAAGGTCATCGCTCTCGGTGGTACACAGCCCCAATTTTCGACGCATCAGCGCCAACCAGTGGCGCTGGTACTGTCCTGGAAAGGCATCGACCACTTCGGTGGCCAGGAAGCGGGCGGTCTCGGCGTCGGTATGGAGCAAGGGCAGCAGGGCCTCCGCAAAACGGGCGATGTTCCAATGAGCAATGACGGGCTGGTTCGCATAACGGTAGCGCCCTTGGGCATCAATCGAACTAAAGACCGTGCTTGGGTCGTAGGCGTCCATGAAGGCGCAGGGGCCATAGTCGATGGTTTCACCCGATAGGGTCATATTGTCGGTGTTCATCACCCCATGGATGAACCCAACCCCCATCCAGCGTGCGATCAGCGCGGCCTGGCGCTCGCTCATGGCGCGTAGTAGGAGAAGATAACCGTCCGCTTGGTTTTGGAGCATGGGGTAGTGGCGAGCCATCACATGCCGCGCCAGTTGTCGAACGTGCGTAAGCTCACCACGAGCGGCGAAGTATTGAAAGGTGCCAATACGGATGTGACTCGCGGCAATCCGCGTCAACACGGCACCCGGCAGGGTCGCGCCATCGCGGTAGACAGGTTCTCCGGTGGTCACAACCGCCAATGCACGGGTGGTGGGGATGCCGAGTGCGTGCATCGCCTCGCCAATGAGGTATTCGCGCAGTACCGGCCCGAGTGGCGCCTTGCCATCGCCCCCGCGCGAGAACGGGGTACGCCCCGAACCCTTGAGCGCCAGGTCGCGCCGCTCACCGTCGCAGTCGATAAGTTCGCCCAGCAGCAAGGCCCGGCCATCACCGAGCTGCGGGGAGAAGCCACCAAACTGATGACCGGCATAGGCCTGCGCCAGCGGTTCAGCGCCTTCTGGTATTTGGTTGCCAGAGAAGAGGTCTGCCCCAAGTGGGCCATCAAGCCTATCGGCATTCAAGCCGAGCGTAATGGCCAAGGCACGATTAAACCGCACCATTTGCGGCGCTGACACAGACGCAGGTTGCCACGGTACATACAGGCCCTCGCATTCGTGCGCGAAACTGTTGTCGAAAGAAAAGAGTGGCGGTGTGCTGTGGTTGGTCAAGTCCGAATCCTGCTTTGGGGCGCGGGTCTTGCTACGGTTGATGATGCTCTCTTCTTGACCGGTAGACATGCGCTGGTTTTTTTATTTTCCGCGAGGACTGCCGCTGTCTGACCATTGCGCCTGCGTTTGATAAATTCATGTGACGTTCGCAGATCCCATGCCCATGATCGAACCAACCCGGGGATCACAAGAGTGACGGGCGCTAACCCTATTTACTACTCATCACAATCAAACTGCCCGTCGCGCCAGCCGCCAGCCGCTGCGCATGGTATTGCACCAGCGGATCATCGGCGTATCTCTCTGCCAATTGCCGGAACATATCAATTGCCTCTGCTGCCTCCGCCTCTAGTAGCGCATAGGCCGCCAGGTATTGCACCGTTCTATCCTCCGCCATTACCTCTGCCGATAATGGCTCGAACACCGCGATTGCCTCGGTCTTGCCTTTCAATACCAATCGTCCCACCGGCCTGCCCGTAAACGCAGGGCACTGTGCCACCGTAGCGCCGCTCACGCAAATATGGGTTCCGAATTGCGCGTTGATGGTTTCTAGGCGCGCTGCCGTATTAATAGCGTCGCCGAGCGCACGATAGTCCAACATCGCCTTACCGCCAAAATTGCCAACCATCACCATACCCGTATTGACCCCAATCCGCGTTTTGCCAAACGGGATACCAATCTCCTGTTGCCTACGACTGAACTCCCGCGCAAAGTGATCCATCTCTAGGGCGCAAGCCAGCGCCCGCTCGACATGATCGGGTTGTACGATGGGCGCTGAAAACATGACCGCAACCGCATCTCCAACAATCCTGTCGAGGGTGCCATCGTGGCGGAAGGCAATCTGGATCATGCCATCCAGATAATCATTGATGAGGGAAGAAAGCTGGGTTGGTTCATATTTCTCCATGAGGGTAGTAAACCCCTGTAGATCCGTCATGACAAAAGAACATTCCCGATAGACGCCACCAAGCTCCAGATTCTGCGGGTTTGCCTGGAGATGCTTTACCCGATTCGGCGAGACATAACGCGAGAAGGCATTGCGGATCCAGCGTTGCTCCCGTTCTGTTTGGAGATAACGGGGAACCATCATGACAATAAACAATGCCCCAACCGCAAGCGTTGGGAAGATTGGATCGAGTAGCAATTGCTGCGCAACAAATAGCCACCACGAAAACGCCAACACCCCCGTAGCTGCGAGTGCTGTCAGTAGTACCGACCACACCGGACGCAGCCGCCCCAGCATTGCCCACAACAAGAGCCACATCCCAGACAACAGCACGATCACAAAATCGTTTTCCCAGGCCGGTCGCAGCAGGAAATCCCCATCCAGCATTTGCTCGGTTAATTGCACATGCCCTTCAACACCCGGGATCAACTCACCGAGCGGGCTAAATACTGTATCACCGAGTCCCTTGGCTGTGGCACCAATAAATACGATGCTATCCTTGATCCGCCGCGCATCTACCTTGTTGGCCAACAGATCCTGTGCTGGGATATAGCGATCCTGCGCCAAAGGCCGAAAGTGTAGCCACAGCCGACCATCTGGCGCGGTTGGCATAAAGGCGGTATTGCCGATCTCGATACCGGCAATGCCCGCTACCTGCCCACGGATCATCGCACTCGGCGAGGCAACCTGCACCGAGAGATTATCAACCCCCAGGAAGAGGCGCAGCGCTTCAAGCGCGAGGCCTGGGTAGAGTTCGTTGCGTACCCGATAGACCAGTGGTATCGAACGTAATATCCCATCGTTGTCCGGTTCTAGCGAAATAGCGCCACTGCCCGCTTCGGCAGCAGTAAGCAGCGGCAGACTAGCAAGCCCCCCGCCGTAGGGTGGCAACCAGTCGCGAGCATCGCCGCCGAAACTCAGAAAATGCGCCTTGACCGGAGGCAGCGGAGCATTCGTGGTGCGGGATTCGATGGGGAAACCGATCTCTACCCGACTTTTCCGCACACTCTCCGCCAGGATGGTATCGTGTGTTGGCATCTGTAGCAGCGCATCAGATAAGGCGTGGTTTTGTTGGAACGATAGGGCGATCTGTTCAGGAGAGGTACGATCCGGTTCTGAGAAAATCACATCAAACGCGATTGCACGCGCACCCATCTCTTGCAGCTTGTCAATGATCAGTGCAATGACGGTACGCGGCCACGGCCACTGCCCTAGGCTGGCCAGGCTCGCATCATCAATCGCAATGACCCGGACGGGTAGATTGTCATGGTACGGCAGGGGGGACAGCGCCTGTAATTGATCGAAGGCATTGTCGCGGATGCGGACGCGGAATTGCGGGTCGAGGAACTGAATAGCCAGGACAATGGCGATAACAACCCACGGCAATATCACCCGCGTCAACAGCACCGAAAAAGAGGGCATGCGCCACGTCCACTTCATGACACGGGTCATGGTGCGTGCGAAACACCGTGCAATCCGCCACCGCCAGGTGTTCCGCCGCCACCACCGCCAGGTGTTCCGCCGCCACCACCGCCAGGTGTTCCGCCGCCGCCACCGCCAGGCTTGGGTAATTGGTTGCCGCCAGAGCGAAAGTTTTGTGTCCCCGGTGAGGCAGGGGGAGGGGTGCCGCCCATAGCGCCGCCCATGGCACCGCCTCCGGGCATACCCATGGGCGCAGCACCCCCAATGGGGGGCGGTGCCCCACCCTCGCCTCCGGCCCCGCCAGGCCCGCCACCGCCAGGCCCACCGCCAGGCCCACCGCCACCGCCAGGGCCGCTGCCAGGGCTTCCCCCCGAGCGCAGCATGATCTTGCCCCCGATAGAGGGTAGCGGCATCTTATCTTGGGCGGTCACGATGGCGCTCCCTCCGGCGCTAACCCGCAACGAGCCGGCGGCATTGGATACCTCCACCAGTCCCGTATCTACGCTGACCTGGAGCGCCTCAGCGAGCCGGACGGAGTATTCCGTCCCGCGCACCCCGAGATTGGCCAGCCGGGTCTTGAGTTGATAATTGCGATGGTCAATCTCTCCGGTCAGGGTGTGCAGCAGGCCGTTGACCAGGCTAAATTGCGCCTTATTGCCATCCTTTCCGTAATGATAGTCGTCGATGGCAAATCGGGTATCGTGATACAGGGTCATCAGCGTGCCGTCGGCAAAACGCAACTGCACCTGGCCATCCATGGTGACAATGCTATCCCCGCTAAACAATTCTTTCCGATTCGTTGGCGACTGGCTTTCGTTGCCGTGCAGAATATCAACCTTGCCGGTAAAGGCTAGAACAACCGCTACGCTCTCCACGCCCCAAATGGGTTGGAAAGGTAATGATAGCAAAACACCGAGGAGTAGGCCGTTCTTCATTTTCCGAAATCCCATTTGATCTGCAACAGAATAGTGTTGCGGCTATATTGGTACAGCCCAACATTGGAGACATTGCGCGTGTGGGTGTACTGCGGAATGAAATGCCAGCGCCCGCTGAGATGATAATCAGCCGCAACCCCGACGATATAGTCGCTATCATGTCGCGTTACCGAGTATAATGGTTCCGCAGCAAGATGGCGCTGGAATTCACAAACCACCCCAGCGCTAAGCAACAGCGCATCGCTAACGCGCAGATTGCCCGCCACATGAGCGCCGAACAGATGATAGCTAAACTGTGGTTTGGTTGGGTCTTTGGCGTCCTCTGTCCCAACGTAAAGTCCATACTGCAGTGTCTTCGCGCCATTGGCTATGGTTGCATCGCGCATCACCCCACCGACCTTACGGGTAGTGTCGTCAATGGCGTTATGATAGGTAGAATTGAGATACCGGAAATAACTAGTGAGCGTGGCATGATTTGCGAGAGGATGCACCCAATTTATGCTGGTGCCAAGCGCATTGCGGTAGCCCCTATTGCCGAGCAGGAAATCTTGCGCGAGTACCGACGCCCCAAAGAAATCGTGACCGATCCGGTGTAATCCCCCTAGATCAAGAGTAAAGATTCCTTCCTGCATATCTTTGCGTGTGTTGTTAATGCCTTGGTGAATACTCGTGTTGCCAGTGAGCCAAGTGTCCTCGCCGATTGCCTTGCGTACAGAAACACCAACCTCCATTCTTGTGCCCATATCGCCATTCTTGCTGGCGCTACCAAGGGAGGTCAGGGAGGTTGTGGAGATCCCGGGAATCAGCAGCGCGGTTTGACTCGGGCCACTGGTCACGTTGCTGTCCCAACCAATCCCAGCAAGCACATATCCCTGCACGGATGTCCCACCGCCTGTCGCCGGAATGGCGGCACTACCGCGCATCCGCTCCAGTTCTTGCTGTTGTTCAGCACTGAGCCGCTGCGCTGACACTGATTTTATCAATTCACCGGCTTGTATCGGATCGCCTCGTTCCAGATTAATCCGCGCAGCCAACAAACGCACCTCTACATTATTGGGCGCTACCATTAACACACGGTCAAAGGCAAACAGTGCCTCTCCGGCATGCCCAGCCTGATACAGGGCTTTCCCTAGTAGGTAGTCGTAGTTTTCACTCCCGGCAAGGCGCAACATGTCTTGTTTAAGCAGGACAACAGCTTGCTCAGCCTTGCCTGCTGTTAATAATTGGCGCGCCTGATCTAGGTCAGTGGTTTCTTCCGCAATGGCTACGCTAGCATATAGCAGCAGAATAGCTAACAATGTTCTCAGCACCGCGAAGGGACTCCTGTAGTATACCATCGGTGTTATAGAGCCTAGGCCAAGGCAATGATAGCGGTCGATACCCGCCGAGATCGGTCTATCCTAATACCTGCGCATGATTTTGTCATTGCCTATTCTCCGAGGGCGTAACCGTTCACTCCCCCCCCAGCGGGAGGGGGCTGAACGGTTACCCGAGGGCAATTTGTTTAATGCGTTCGATGATGTGCTGTTCTAGTTGTACACCCAACGCCTCATCAACCTCGCTGATGGTGTCCATGATTTGGATAATGCTCTCACGCAAATGTGGAGACAAAGCGTCAAGAGCACGTTCGCGCACAGATTTATCTTGTTTCTTGAGCACGAGAGCGAGATTACAAGGATCTAGTTCTCGGAAGGCAAGGGCCAGCGTTTCTTGATTAACAAACTCAATATCACAGAACTCCCCAAGATCCTCGATCTTCTTGGCTGCCCGTTTTGTGAAAAACTGGCGTCCCCGATCCTTTAGTAATCTAATAACATCTGGGCGGCGGAATAGAAACAGATCAGACGGAAATCCCCCTTGCGCCATTTTACGAATAATAACGGATTCTTCAGTTTCTACCAAACGCGCCAGTTCGGCAAGCTCGATAAACTCCATATCACTATGCAATTGATCGTTGCCAAGCCCTTTCATCTTAGCGTTAATCTCGCAGGCCTTGGCGACGATCTTAGACGGTTCAAAGCGTACGATACCCAGTTTTCCCACACCATCGATCCGTATTAGATTAAGATCGACCATGCGCCGGAATATCTCCTTGACACGGAACGGAGGCATACTCGAATTTATCGCGGTCAAGGTTTCGAGGCACTGGTAATACGGGAGGTTGGTAACGGAAACCTCAGATTGACTCCGGCCACTACCCGAAGAACGCGCCAATAGTTCTAGGGTGGTGGCAAAGGAAACCAGCACGTTGCTTGCGACAGCCTGGGGTGCTGTCATTGCGGTCAGGCGTTTTACCCGTTCGATGAGTGCGATCAAAATGGTGCGCAACAGTGGATTTGCTTGCTGCATAAGCTGGTCGAGCAGTGTCCGATTGACCACATACAATTCTGTGTGCTCATGCGCAATCGCGGTTGCACTACGTTCCTCACCGAGAATTACAGCGATTTCACCAAAACACTTGCCCGGTTCAATCTTGGTCAATATGATCTTTTGACCGCCACGAAGAATTGAGATCTCAACCAACCCAACCTTGACGATGTAAGCATGTTGTCCCGCATCCCCCTCGCGGAAGATGGTTTCCCCTCTAGCAAAGATTGAAACTACTGGTGGCACGGGTTCATTCCTCATAGGGTAGAGAAAGATGCGAGAATCGCTGTAAGAATAGCGCCAACCAGAACAGTGTTGAATGCCACATGGTACCCATTACCTGTGGAATACTCACGGTTGCGCCGGTAGATGATATTGTTTCGCCCATTCCAGAAACTGCTCTGCTGGCATGGGACGCCCCCGCAGATAACCCTGGCCTTCGTTACAACCCTCGCTGCGGAGAAAATCCCATTGCGCTTGCGTTTCGATGCCTTCTGCGATGGTGCAGAGCCCCAGGCTTTTACTGATGGCGACAATGGCGCGCACAATCGAGGCGTCGTGACCATTCCCTGGCAGATCGCGCACAAAGGATTGATCGATCTTGATGTGGTTGAGCGGCAGGCGCTTTAGATAACTCAGAGAGGAATAGCCAATACCAAAATCATCGAGCGCAAGCGAGATATCCATCTGTTGTAGTCGTTCAAAGACAGCAACCGCGTGTTCTGCGTGTTCCATGACAAACCCCTCTGACACCTCTAACTCGAGGCGCTCTGGGGACAACTGGGTTTCATTCAGGGTGTTCTTGACGAATTCAGCGAGATGACTGTTCTCGATGACAAAACCAGAGAGATTGGTCGCAATTCTCGGGAGAACAAAACCCTGTGCCTGCCATTCCATCACCTGCAGACAAGCCGCGTGCATCACCCAGAAATCGATTGCAGACATAAGACCGATCTCTTCCGCGACTGGCAAGAAACGAATCGGTGCCAACAAACCAGCGGTAGGATGCTGCCAGCGAATGAGGGCCTCGGCACCCACTAAAACGCCATGCTCCATATCAATCAACGGCTGGTAATGTAACCGGAATTCGTTTCTGTCGAGTGCGAGCCGAAGACCAGAACCAATCCGGAAACGCTCATTGGCGCTCTCGGTGAGTTCTGGAGAACAGAACTGGTAGTTATTCCGTCCACGCTCCTTGGCTTGATGGAGGGCGAGATCAGCGCTACGCACCAGTGTCGCCAGGGAATCGCCGTCCTGGGGATAGAGGCTAATCCCAATACTGGCGCTCACGTATAAGGTGCGCTCGGTAACCACAAAGGGGGTGGTTAGAGCCTCGCGGATCTGGCTCGCCACCGTCGCGGCATGATTGGTATCCGTCACGCGCGGCAGGATCACGGCGAATTCATCACTTCCCAGGCGCGCAACGGTATCGCCGCTTTGGGCACACCCCTGGAGGCGAATGGCGACCTCGTTTAATAGATGATCGCCGACACCATGGCCAAGATTGTCGTTAATATCCTTAAACCGATCGAGGTCGATGAGGATGATGGCAACCTGGCGACGATCCTGTGCGGCATTTGCAATAGAAGCAGCCAGTCGCTCGTGG
This sequence comes from uncultured Thiotrichales bacterium, assembly GCA_903881315.1. Taxonomy (GTDB): domain Bacteria; phylum Pseudomonadota; class Gammaproteobacteria; order CAIRSR01; family CAIRSR01; genus CAIRSR01. The sequence continues at coordinate 19,775 of CAIRSR010000099.1, forward strand.
AACATCTCGCGCTTGGCCAGCCCCGTGAGCGTATCGTAATAGGCGAGGTGATGCAGGCGCTTACGAACGTGATCCTGGGTACTTAGATCAGAATAGATACAAACGTAATGACAGATCTCTCCTTTGTCATCACGCAAAACCGTGGCGTTTAGCCATTCCGGATAACATTCGCCATTGCTGCGCCGATTCCAGATCTCGCCACGCCAATAACCAGCTTCGTGTAGCGACTGGTGAATGTTGGCAAAAAACTTCGCATCGTGCCGCCCCGACGACAATATTGATATGGGCTGACCACGCACCTCCGTGGCACTATAGCCGGTGGCGCGAGTAAAGGCCGGATTGACGCTGTGAATGATGGTTTTTTGATCGAGGATCGCCAAGGCATCCGACATGCGCTCGATGACGGCGGCGGAGAGGCGCAGTTGTTTCTCGGCGGCAATCCGTGCGCTAATATCAACAATGGTGCCGACAACCCGCAACGGAATCCCCACCGCAGACTTTCCGGTTTCCCGTCGCCATTCGCGCTCGACCACTTTGGCGCGTACTAACACCCAGATCCAACGATCGGTTGCGGTACGCATCCGGCACTCCAATTCGATGCGCTCGCGGCCCCCCTCGGCAAGTGCGCGGAAATTGGGTTCGACGCGCGAAACCTCATCAGGATGCAAGCGAGAGAGCACATCGCTTATGGTTTTTGGAATCGTACCCGGTGTTGCTCCGAGCATGATCTCAAAACGGGGGCTTAGATAGACGGCATTGGTTGTAATATCCCAATCCCACAAACCATCCAGCGTGGTCTCGAGTGCGTAAGTAAGGCGTTGTTCACTCACCTTCAGGCAGGTCAGGGATTGCGCGAGCAACTGTTCACGCTCAAACAAAGTACGGTAGGACTTGACCCGATTGGCGAGTAGGTTATCGTCGATCGGCTTGGTGAGATAATCGATGGCACCAACCTGATAACCGCGCCGGACAAAGGCCTCGGCCTTAAACACAGCCGTCACGAAAACCACTGGAATATGACGGGTACGCTCGGTCATGCTGAGATGCCGTGCCGTCTCGAATCCGTCCATATGTGGCATCTGTACATCTAAAAGGATGAGATGTATCGGCTGCTCGACGGTACGCGCCAGCGCCTCCTCACCCGACGCCGCCTCGACCACCCGACAACCCGGTAGTCGATCGAGCAAAGTACTCAGGGTAAAGCGGTTATGGGTGTTGTCGTCAACAATTAGGATGGTAAAGACTGGTACTTCCATTAGCAGGTTCTCATCGCGTACGTCACTCATTCACTACCGGAAACGGTAGAGGCGGTGTTCACGGTTGTGGGGTAGAAAAAGACTTTCGCCACCATCCAGGGTGCATTGTTCACTTGGCCCGAGCATCAGGAATCCATCTCGATGGAGAGACCGGGAAAAGCGATCGACCACTTCCCGTTGTAAATTAGGTTTAAAGTAGATGAGAACATTACGACATAAAATAAGCTGGAACTCATTAAAAACGCCATCGTGAACCAACGAGTGACGGTGAAATAAAATTCGCCGTCGCAACCGCTGTGAGACCCTAAGAAACATACTATTCAGGTTCTCGATCCAGTCGCCAAGATTCCCCTTGGCACCGCTGTTGAGGTAGTTGCTACGCGCCTTTTCTAGGCAACTGCGGGGAAAAAGGCCCGCCTCTGCTTGACGAAGTACATACGGGTTCATATCCGTGGCGAATAAGATACTTTTTTCTAACATGCCAAGCTCGTCCAGCAATATTGCGAGAGAGTAGATCTCTTCTCCGGTGGCGCAACCAGCCGACCAGATCTTGATAACGGGAAAACTATTTAAATAGGGCAGAACCTCTTCGCGCAATACCCTGAATTGTTGTGGGTGCCGAAAGAAATCGCTAACCGCTACCGACATCTCGGCAAGAAATAACTCAAAGACGGCGACATTCGCGAGTATCTCGAATTGTAGCGTGAAAAAGTCTGGTGCCCCTAACAGCGACATCACCCGACTCACCCGCCGCTCTACGGTGCCGCTCTGGTAGTCACTAAAATCGTAGCCATAGCGCGACTTGATAGCCTCTACCAGCAACGCAGTTAGCTGCGTGTGTAATTCGCGCTGACCTGGTTCATCCACCGGGGGCGGATTCTCCCCGATGAGGCTTGCCAGAAAACAGGTAAGTTCAGCGCGGCCCAACACCCAATCCGCGACACCTTTCGCTTGTACCGCCTCCGGCAAGAGGCTAGCGCCACGACAATCGGCGTAGTCCTCAACCACCACTCGACCACCGTGGCGGCGGATCGCCGCGCTCCCCTGTACCCCGTCCGTACCATAGCCGCATAGTACTACGGCGACCGCCGCCTCGCCATATTCGGCTGCGACCGACTCGAATAACACGTCCAGGGACGGGCGGGCAAATTGCACCAGGCTGTCGCGGGTGAGATAGACGCGCCCATGCGCCACCTTCATGTGGTGCCCGGGCGGCGCTATGTAGATGGTACCTGGCTGTATCGGCAAGAGGTGGGTCGGCATCACCACGCGATACGCTGTGCGCACCTGCAACAACTGATCGAGGAGGTTCTCTCGATCGGCAAGGATATGTTGGGCAATAAAAAGGGCAACTGGCCGACGCGGCAGATGCTCGATGAGGTGTAGCAAGGGGGCGAGACTCTCTGCCGAGCCACCAATCACCAAAGCAGCAACCTTCTGGTGTCGCGATTGGATGTGGCGAGACTCTACCTGGATTATCGGCAGGCCCAAGCGTGCTAGGCTGTGCGTGAGGAATATCTCGTAGGTATAGATCTGGAGTGGGTGGCCCGCCTGGAGAAGGCCAGCAAGCCCACTGATAAGTTCGGCAGGCACCTCACGCGCATCGAAAAAACTTATCTCACAACGACCTGCGTAAGTGGCGCAAGCGCTTATGATCGCCTCAGCATCCTCGTTCGACACGATCGCGCCAAGCACCGAGACCTTACGCACACCCATTTGGTCAGAAACGCTAATGTTCATGTGGGTACTTGTGACGCCAGTGGGGTGTGGAAATTACTGAGGAGTTTTGTCATACTTGGGGACGTGATTGGATCGCATCACGTACAATGCGGGGTAGGCAATGGCTCAACGAGAGTTTGATGATGCGTCGGCGACAGAGCTGCTAAAGGGTATCACCATTCCTCCTCAACCGGTTGTGCTCCAGGCAGTGATGATGGAGCAGCAGCGCCCCGAACCGGATATGCAGAAGATTGGCAAGGTCATCGCAAAGGACATCAGCCTCTCGGCGGCGATGTTGCGCGCTGCCAATTCGCCTGCATTTGGGCTGCGCCAGAAGGTATCTTCTATCGCGCGGGCCGTGCTGTTGCTCGGGATGCGCAACACAGCAAGCCTGGTGACAGGCCTAATTCTGCGCCAGGCGATCTCTCCCAAAGGAAAGATGGATCTGGAAAAATTCTGGGACGACGCGGCGGATACTGCGCTGGTTTGCTCCTGGCTCACGACACGCTTTCGGTTTATGGCCCCTGATCAAGCACACCTTGCGGGATTATTCCACGATTGTGGCGTGCCATTGATGATGCAACGCTTTCCTAATTACAAGGATGTGTTGCGTCTTGAGAAATCGTCCGTCCAAGAGATATCAATCGCCGTAGAGGAGCAACACTTCAAGACCAACCACGCGACCATTGGGTATATAATGGCGCGGACATGGTGTCTGCCGGATGAGGTTCGTAGCATCGTTCTGCAGCACCATGACGCAGATGTCTTTTCTCAAGGCGAGGATGTGAATTTGTCACGCAGGGTTGCAATACTTAATCTTGCGGAACACCTGTGCTGCCTTTTTAGAAAAGAAAACGATTCCGTGTTCTGGACGAATCAGACCGCAGCAGAGGTGCTAGAGACACTGGCGATCACGGAAGAGGACGTTATTGAACTCAGTAAAGACGCAAGTGATCTTTTATCTCTATCGGTTCAGTGATGGGCCTTTTTTGTTAGCCCTTATGAATCAAAGGGAACGAAATACGTAAGGGGGCTATCCCCCTTAGTTGGTGGTTTGGCTATATCGAAGTGGGTATGGGCGCTATGCCGATGTTCGTGACAAGGTGAGAGCCTTATAACTCTTTAGAGTTTCACTCTTTCAATACCTTATGTACAGGAGAACCAGATGGCTGTTTCCCACGATGACCTGAAGCAAGCCCTCACTTTCCGGCGGTTTAAAGACGGTGACAGCAAGCACCGGCCGTGGCAGGAGGAGATCTTCAAGGCTAGTTGGAGCCACAAGTGCCCCACTTATGTCCATCGCACCCCTCCTTGCCAAGGGGGCTGCCCCTCTGGAGAGGACATCCGTGGCTGGTTGGACATCGTGCGTGGCATCGAGAAGCCGACCGGCGGTGTGCCCTGGCAGGAATATGCCTTCCGGCGTTCCACCAATGCCAACCCGTTCCCCTCCATGATGGGACGGGTGTGTCCAGCCCCGTGTGAAGACGGCTGCAATCGTAACGCCCTTGAAGACCACGTCGGCATCAATTCCGTTGAACAGTACATCGGCGATTGGGCCATCGCCAAGGGTCTCCAATTCACCCCTGGCCCCGACACCGGTCGCAAGGTTGCGGTCATCGGCGGTGGGCCTGCGGGTCTTGCGGCTGCCTACCAATTGCGTCGCAAAGGTCATGGGGTCACCATCTTTGAGGCCTACGAGAAACTCGGCGGCATGTTCCGCTACGGCATCCCAGGCTATCGCGTGCCGCGTGACAAGCTGGACGCTGAGATCCAGCGCATTGTTGATATGGGTGTTGAGGTTCGTCTCAATACCCGCGTGGGTAAAGACGTAACCCTAGAGGCCCTTGAGGCTGAGTTTGGCGCTTTGGTGTGGGCGCTCGGCGCACAGAGCGGGCGTGATCTACCCATCCCTGGGTTTAAAGAGGCCCCGAACTGCGTCTCGGGTGTGGCCTTCCTCTCGACCTTTAACATCGGTCGTTTGCAAATGGTCTCCCCGCGCGTCGTGGTCGTTGGTGGTGGTGACACCTCCATCGACGTGGCCTCGGTTGCTCGCCGTTTGGGCCATATCGCCGACAGTCACGACAAAGACCTCCCAGAACACGTCATCCTTGGCTACACCGCCCACGATGTCTCTGGCTCCCTGAAGCGCTCGGGCGCGACCGTCACCCTGACCTCTCTGTTCCCGGTAAACAAGATGACCGCCGCCGAGCACGAGGTCGAGGACGCGAAGCGCGAGGGTATCACCATCCTCGGTGGGGTGCTGCCGCTTGAGATTATCTGTGGCGCAGATGGCCGTGCGACCGCCATGAAGCTCTGTGAGTGTACCATGCAGGGCATGAAGCCAATCCCCAAGGAAGGAACCGAGTTTACCATTGAGGGGGATCTGTTCGTCTCGGCCATTGGCCAATTCGGCGATCTCACCGGTCTGCCTGGTCTCGATAACGGTCGTGGCGCGATTGACTGCGATCGTAACTACCAGGTCAAGGGCCGCAAGGGGCATTTCGTTGCGGGCGATATTATCCGCCCACACCTGTTGACGACCGCCATTGGTCAGGCCGCAGTCGCCGCCGAGTCGATTGATCAGTTCTTGAATAACCAGGAAATGAGCAAGCGCCCGAAGGTGGACGTGCGGCATTTTAACCTCCTCAACAAACTGACCGAGGTGGGTCTGTCACCTGCTGCGTTCAAGTCCGAGTCCTCGGGGATCGAGGGCGGGCTGCGCGGGACATCAGCGGCCAATTATGCGGTGCATAACTTCGAGGATCGTGCGTCGAACGACGTTATCCCGCATGGTCGGTTGTTCCTTGGCCACTTCAAGTACGCCTTACGGGTTCGTCGTAGCGAGATCCACATCAGCGCTGACGACGTGCTCGGCAATTTCAGTGAGCGCTTGGTGGCACTGAACGAGGTGCAGGCCAAGGAAGAGGCCGGTCGCTGCATGAGCTGCGGCATGTGCTTCGAGTGCGACAATTGTGTCATCTTCTGCCCACAAGAGGCGGTCAAGAAGACCCCGAAAAACCAATCTACCACCGGGCGCTATGTCTTCACCGACTACACCCGCTGCATTGGTTGCCATATCTGCGCCGATGTCTGCCCGACGGGCTACATCGAAATGGGTATGGGCGAGTAGGGGGCTCGGCGAGGCCGTGAAGACCCTTGCCGTAGTGGGAATGGCGGGCTCAGGGAAGAGCGTCGTCACCTCGCACCTCCAGACACGGGGCATGGAGCGTATCTATTTCGGCGACCTGGTTCTCAGGGGGGTGGAGGAGCGCAATCTCCCCCTCACCTCCGGCAACGAGCGCCTGGTGCGCGAGGATATGCGCCGTGCCCATGGCATGGCCGCGATGGCGATGCTCTCCCTGCCGCTCATCCGCAAGGCGCTCGAGAGTGGCCCGGTGGTGATCGACGGCCTCTATAGCTTTGCGGAATACAAGCTACTGCGAAAGGAACTCGGGGATGACCTCGTGGTGCTTGCGGTGGCGTGTAGTCGCTCCTTGCGTTACGAGCGTCTGGCCGAACGACCCGTGCGCCCGCTGACGGCGGACGAGGCCGAGTCGCGGGACATGGCCGAGATCGAGAACATCGAAAAGGGCGGGCCGATTGCGCTCGCTGACCATACGGTGTTGAATGACGGCGATACCGCCTCACTCTTGGCGGCGGTGGACGAGCTTCTGCTCGGGCTTAGGCTCATCCAACGGCACTGAGGTGGGTGGATTCGCCTTTCCCCTTTTCTGATAGCATATCTGGAATGAGCCCCTTTTCCGTGTTCGGGAAGGGGCCTTTTTGTTGTGTGGAAAAAGTATCCTGTACCGTAGGTAGTCTCCGGTGAATCAGCCAAGCGAGAACGTCATTGACGTGTGTTCGGCTCTCCGTCTGGCTGTAGTAACGTAACGCAACGGAATCCCTATGCTCGCTTCCCTAAAGATCAAAAACTTTAGAATGCTCCAAGATTTCCAGGTTAGTCGGCTTGGGCACGTTAATCTCATTGTGGGCAGAAACAACTCCGGAAAGAGTACGGTGCTCGAAGCATTACGGATATTCGCCGGGAATGCACAGCCAGCGTTGCTTCAGGAGATTGCTGCCAGTCATGGTGAGAAATTTACCATAAGAGAAGAGGATGCAAGCGATGCGGATACGATATTTCCATTTGAGGACTTCTTTACTGGTAGACAATTTCCAGAAGATGATGATGCAAAGATAGAGATCGGGGAGATTGGTGCTGACCATTCCCGACTACTACAGATTCAGCATGTATTTCTAGTGGAAGAAAAAAAGACAGTTACCGATGAACAAACGGGAGAAACACGTACTCGCATAATGCGCCGCCCGGTAGTTCCATCGAGATTGGAAAGGATGGAGGATGAGCCCGTTCAACCTGCTTTACTGGTGACGAAAGGGGAGCAGCGGTTATTTCCAATCACTCTTGAAATGACCAGACCTCGCTATAGAACAGGCGCTCGTGATGCGGATGGCACGATTCCCTGTAGTACGATCCCAACACAGTTTATTTCTATGGATGAGCTGGCAAAGGAATGGGATAAGGTTGTATTTCAAGATCCACAAACAACCATCATAGCAGCAATGCAGATTATTGAGCCTGATTTTCAGAATCTAACCTTTGTTAATGACTCAACAGAAGAGTATAGGCCACCGCATTTTCGTAGAAATCCTCTACGAACGCCTATGGTTAAAATGTCAGGTTTGTCACGTCCGGTCTCTCTGAACAGCCTAGGAGACGGGATGTTGCGGGTGTTTCAGTTGGTTCTCAAGGTCTTTCCGGCGAAAGGCGGTTTTTTGTTGATTGATGAGTTTGAGAATGGGCTACATTATAGTGTTCAAGAAAAGATCTGGACATTGTTATTTAAGTTATCCAAAGATCTAAACATACAGATATTTGCCACAACCCATAGCTGGGATTGTATCGAGAGTTTTTCTAGGGTGGCAAAGCAGAACACGGATACCGACGGCGTTCTCTTTCGTGTCGGAAAGAGTGCTCGACAGAGTAATCGGGGCCAGATTATTGCTACCGTCTTTGATAAGGAACAACTGTATCGGATTACCCAATCAGATGTTGAGGTTCGCTAATGACGCAGAAGAATGTGCTGTTAGTGGAAGGTGTCGCTGACAGGGATTTTTTCAGGGAGTTATGCAAAACCTTAGATCTGTCCACTGAGATCCAAGTTGCCCCTCCGAAAGACTTGGGCGGCACCCATAATACCAAGCAAGGCGTGCTAAACCACTTAAGAGGTGTACTGTTACCGCAGATTGAAGATGGACAAATCCAACGCCTGGCTATCGTTGTCGATGCGGACTATGCAGGGGCTCATGGTCTCGGTGTAGCAGGAACCCTTAATCAGATTAAAGAGATTGTCAAACCTTTCGGCTTTGAATTACCAGAAAACGAGATCTTCCCTAAAGGATTTTGTTTTAAACATTCAGACGGCTTGTCTGATTTCGGTGCGTGGATTATGCCGGATAACACAAATGAGGGAATGCTTGAGGATTGGATCAAGTCCTGTATCGTTCGCAGTGAACAACCGTTATTTGGTTATGCAAAAGAAGCGGTAGCAGGTCTGTCAGCGCGTAGCTTGCAGAAATTCAAACCCATTCATAGCACTAAGGCCGAGGTTGCTACCTGGCTTGCTTGGCAGCGCTGGCCCAAGTATGGTATTGAGTATGTATTCAGTAAAGACGAACTGCTGGTAGATAAAGATTCTTCTTTATATCAGGACTTAACCAATTGGTTAGCGAGTATTTTTAAGAATAACTCGTAGCCTTACTGATACGCCAAGATGTCTATTCGAGATTTTGTGGTAAGGTTCTTTTTTCTATAAACCACCCCTCTCATACCAACCCTTCGAGTCATTGACTACCCGAACAACGAGCAGCATCACCGGTACCTCAATGAGCACCCCGACAACGGTCGCGAGTGCCGCCCCCGACGCAAAACCAAACAGACTGATGGCGGCGGCAACGGCCAATTCAAAGAAGTTGCTCGCCCCGATCAGCGCGGAAGGACAGGCGACCTCGTGTTTTTCTCCCACGACCCGATTCAGCCAATAGGCAAGTGTGGCATTGAACAAGACTTGTATCAGAATAGGAACGGCCAGGAGCGCAATCACCAGCGGCTGTTCTATAATCACCGTACCCTGAAACGCGAACAGTAGCACTAACGTCGCTAATAGTGCCGCGATCGACCACGGCCCAGTCCTCGCCATGACCGTATCGAAATGGGCCTGCCCCCTACTAAGCAGCAAGGCACGCAAGCCCTGCGCCAGCACAAGCGGGATGACAATGTACAGGACGACCGAGGTAAATAACGTGTTCCACGGCACGGTAATTGCCGAAATACCGAGCAGTAGACCAACAATGGGCGCAAAGGCGAATACCATGATGGTGTCGTTCAAGGCGACCTGTGACAAAGTAAACAGTGGATCGCCATTACAGAGCCGACTCCACACGAACACCATTGCCGTACACGGCGCAGCGGCAAGCAGGATAAGGCCGGCCATATAACTGTTGATCTGATCAGCTGGCAGCATTGGCGCGAATAGGTTTTGCACGAACAGCCAGCCAAGGACGGCCATCGAAAAAGGCTTGACGAGCCAATTCACCAACAGGGTGACGCCAATCCCGCGAACGTGCCGTTTTACTTCATGCAAGGCAGCAAAATCCACCTTGACTAACATCGGGATGATCATAATCCAGATGAGCAGTCCGACCGGAATATTGACCCGTGCAATCTCCATCCTGCCGAGCGCATGAAATGGTGCAGGAACCCACTGTCCGAGGACTATTCCAACAATGATGCACAGGAATACCCAGACCGTCAGGTAGCGCTCGAAGAAGCTTATCGGTAGGCCCGTGACCGCCTTTGCGGTTATTTCACATTGTGCAGACAATGGTTATGCTCCTAGAGGTTTAGCGCTGCGCGGACAGCCGGAATCAGTCGGGTACGGATGTCGTCACGCACCTCGATAAAACTTTGCAGTGGCTCACCGTGCGGGTCATGAAACGGGAGATGAATGTGTGGCACCGGACGCGGAAAAATGGGGCAGGTTTCCTTCGCGTTGTCGCAAACAGTTATCAGTAGGTCGATGGGCTCATTCAGAACGGCAGCTACGTCCTTTGGGTGCAGTCCATCGGTCGGTAGATCCCCGAGACGCAGGGCCTCGAGCGCACCGGCGGCGACCAAGGGCTGCGGACGGGTTCCCGCCGAGAGTGCCCGCACCCGGCCCGCCAGCACATGATTGATGAGCGCTTCGGCCATCTGCGAGCGGCAGGAATTGCCGGTGCATAACACCAAGACAGTCTTTGGTGCGGTCATTGCTTTCTCCTTCTCTTGGATGCTTGGTAGGCACGGCCTACCCTGACAGCAGTTGTTGGTCAAAAAGGCAATGAGGGCGTCTACCGCCGCGAAATCTGCAAAGTAGCGAATGAAACGGCTCTCCCGTTGGCTGCGCACCAGACCAACGCGGCTGAGATGGGCCAGGTGAAAGGACAGCGTCGCAGGCACCATGCCAAGCCGCTCGCCAATCGCACCCGCGTTATCGCCATCCGGCCCAACCTCAACCAACCAACGCAAGATCGAGAGGCGGGACTCATGTCCGAGTGCAGCGAACCGTTCAGCGGCGTTTTTCGTTTCCATAATTCTATTATAATCGAAATATAACAAAACGAGAACACATTTCCGGTGCTGCGGACGGACAACTCCCCCTCTCTCTTGGGTGTGATACAGCGACGCCAACGGGAGGATAGGTCGCCCAAGCGCGCTCCTCATCACCACCGCTGCGCCAATGATTGCGGTGGCTGCCTACAGTTACGCTATACTCCCACAAGACGGGGATGGTACAAGGGGAGTGACTGTGCTGAAACAGGCGTCTCTGGTTGCGACGCTACAAGACCGCATACCGAACCTGTTGGCGGTCTATGCCTTCGGCAGCCGAGCCCAGGGTACAGCGCGACCAGACAGTGATCTGGATCTGGCGGTGCTGGTCGCAGGCTATGTTCATCCGCTGGTATTGTGGGAATTAGCCAGTGACCTGGCTGACCTCGCGGGTTCTGCGGTGGATCTGCTGGATCTGCGCGCCGCTTCCACCGTCATGCAGTACCAGATCATCACCACCGGCCAGTGTTGGTGGGCGAGTGATGCGCAAGCGGCGATCTTCGAGTCGGCAATCCTTAGTGATAAGACCGAACTGGATACAGCGCGCGCCGCCCTATTGGCGGATATTCAGGCAGCGGGGAAGATCGGTGCTGGATGACGTGCTGATCAACAAGGCAGCAACGATTGAACGCTGTGTCGCACGGGCGCGGGAGGAATACGCCCGTGACCCGGCCACCTTTGCCACGGATGTCACGCGGCAGGATGCCGCCATCCTCAACATTCAGCGCGCCTGCGAGGCGGCCTTGGACATGGGCCAACACCTGATTCGCCGCGAACGGCTGGGTGTGCCGCAAAGCGCACGCGATGTCTTTGCGCTGCTCGCCCGCAGCGGTTGGATCGACACTAACCTAGCTGACAGCCTGAAGCGCATGGTCGGGTTTCGCAATATCGCCGTACACGACTACCAGGCGTTGCAACTGCCCATTACCGTGCGCATCATCGTGCAGCATCTTGATGAATTTCTGCACTACAGCCAAACGATCCTGCGGGGCGATGCGGGCGGGCGCGGGTAGCGGTTCAGTCGGTGTGTGGGTGCGCCGCCGCTCAAACGCCCCCCAAGATCTCATGAGATAGCCGTTCCCATCCTGCCTGGCGCGAGGAGATACCGTTCCCCGAAAAAATAGGCGCTTGCGCAATGCCGCACCCCGCCAAGGTCGCTGTGTGGCGGACAAAATATCTGTGCTAGAATCGGCGTAATCGTTCACTCCCTCTCCTCCAGGGAGGAAGCCAGGGGGGAAGATATTGAAAAGCTCTCTTCCCTCCTCCCAACCTCCCCCAGTGGATGAAGGGGTCTGAATGGTTACGAATCGACAGAACTTTTAACGACGGGAAATGCGCCCCATGATGAAGACGGTACGCCTGGCTTGTCTCTTGTTGACGTTTGCGAGTATCGCGTCTTACGCAGAAGAAAATCAGGTGCGCATCGGTGGCGGGCCCACGACCGGTGAATATATCAACATTGCGAAATCCCTGTGCGTGGCCCTCGGAAGATTGTTTCAGTGCGAGGCCATCGAGACCAGCGGCACACTCGATAACAAGAAACGCCTCGAGGCAGGCCAGGTCGATATTGCCCTCGCCAAAGGCAATATCGCCGAGGGCTGGATGAAGGATGCGGGCTTTGCCGCCAAGTATACGGTGGTGCGACAGATTGGCGACGAGTCGCTGTTTGTCTTCGGTAAACCCGAGACTCTACAGGCCGTCGGTAGTTGGATGGGGGTGCGCGAGAATGCCTCGCTGCTCAGTATCGGTCTGCCGGGCGGGCTTTCTGGTGAGACGGCCCTTTTCGATTCTCTCAAGAATCTGCCGGGTTCTCCGCTGGCAAAGCTTGAGGTCAAGATGTACCCAAACGAGCCCGCATTGGTCGATGCGGTGAAGAATGATAAGGTAAAGCTTGGCTTTATTGCACAGATCCCAAACCCCAATAATATCCTGTTTACGACCATCAATTCTTCTGGATTAATGATGATGGGGGTCGTTGACCCGGACATGATTACCTTGGGCGATACCTTCCGGATCAAGTCCGTCACCATCAAGAATGCCAAATGGTTGGGCCTCGGTGGTGTTGCCCAAAAGATAGAGACTGCCAATGTCTCAGCGGCGATCGTCGCGGCCAAACCAGAATCATTAGCGGGGCGTGCCAGTATTGTGCAACAGGCCGCCATCAAGAAGATAAAAGACACCAAAGAGGCCGACCTGCTGCCGCGCGAAAACTGGATACAGGATCTCGCCAATACGACCTCTTTACAAACCGGCGTCAACATCGAGAACATTATGAAATCAATGGAAAGCGCATCTGCCGACGCGCGTGCCCGACTCGAGAAGTTGTGCCCTACAAAACCATAACCTAACTGGCAGGCACAACGATAGCCCATCGCTCCCTATGGTTTAGCAAGGGGAGGGCAGGGGTGTAGCGCCAACCTTTTTACCCTTCAATAATGAGGCATCTGTGGATCAAGCAATCGCTCTAACCAATTACCTAAACGCAATCATCCTCGGCATGGTGGAGGGCGTCACCGAATTCCTTCCGATCTCGAGCACAGGACATTTGATCATTGCGGGTAACCTGCTCGACTTTACTGGGCCACGCGCCAACACCTTCGAGATCTTCATCCAGCTTGGGGCCATCTTGTCGGTGCTGTGGCATTACCGTGCCAGGTTGCGCGTCATCCCCGACGCTATCAATGGTGACGGCCAGGCGATTGGCTTTATCCTTAATCTCGCCGTTGCCTTTCTCCCGGCAGCATTTTTTGGTTTTCTTTTTCATAGCGCAATCAAGAAATACCTGTTTAGCCCCATTACCGTTGCGATTGCCCTAATCGTTGGCGGCATCATTATTCTATGGGTAGAACAAAACGAGCGGGAGGCACGGGTCGCGGAGGTAGACAACATGGACTGGCGCGATTCTTTAAAGGTTGGGTTTGCCCAGTGCCTGGCCCTTTTCCCAGGCACCTCGCGCTCGGGTGCAACCATTATCGGCGGGATGTTGTTTGGATTATCGCGTCGTGCGGCTACCGAGTTTTCCTTTTTCCTCGCCATCCCGACGATGTTTGCGGCCACCCTCTATGACCTCTATAAAAGCCGAGGCGACCTTACCTCATCGGACATTCCTTTGTTCGCGGTTGGTTTTGTCATCTCCTTCTTCAGCGCTTTAGTAGTGGTTCGCGCCCTGTTGGTCTATATCAGCAAACACAATTTCTCTGTCTTTGCCTGGTACCGTATTGTCTTCGGGGGGCTGGTATTGCTGTATGCCTGGAATTTCCCCGGTGCCTTTGCGGATTGAGTACCCTGGGCCGATTGCGCAACAATCCCGATGAGTGAGGCTACCCTCTACCTGCGCCTTGCAGACGACGCCACCCACGAGGCCGTCTGGCAGGGGAGCGATGGCGCAAGCGGCAGGGGGGCGCTTGCGGAGGTCGCCCCACTCACGCTGGGGCGGCGGGTGGTGGTATTCGTCGCTGGGGCGGATGTGCTGTTACTGGATGCGCTTGTGCCCACCCGCAAGCGCGAGCGCCTGTACAAGGCAGTGCCCTTCGCCCTCGAAGAACGCCTGGTCGCTGATGTCGAGACCTTGCACTTTGCCTTCGGGCGCTCGGCCCCCAACCCACTCAATACCGCAGAGAGTAGCGTTGCCGTTGCTGTCGTGGCGCGCACCCGTATGGATGCTTGGCTTGCGGCATTGGCGGCGGCCGGGATTGTGCCAAACTCCCTCATCCCCGATGTATTGGCGCTGCCGCTCGCGCCACAACATTGGACGCTCTTGCAAGAACCCACCACAGCACTGCTCCGCACCGGGCTCCAGAGTGGGCTTGCCCTGGCACCGGAGTGGCTGCCCCTCGCACTCGGCGAGGCCGCGCTGACACCCGATGGGATCTGTGTCGTGCGTGATGTTTCCGCGCCGTTTCACGACCCCCTGCCCACCCTCGCCCTGCCAACGCTCGATCTACCCTGTCCAAACGGGGTGTTGGCGCTGCTCATTGAGGGTTATCGGCCACTGGAGGCCATCAACCTTCTCCAAGGGGCCTATCAGCGCAGCGAACCGCTTACCCAGTTGTGGCAACCGTGGCGGATTGCTTCGATACTGCTGGTCGCCCTTATTGTGCTGCAATTCGTTATCTTGGTTTTGGATGAGCGGCAACTGGCGGCAGAGGACGTAGCCCTACAGAAACGCATGAAGGACATCTATACGCAGACCTTCCCTGATGCGCGCCGCTTGGTCAATCCGCGTGTCCAGATGGAGCAGCGCCTCAACGCTTTACGTGCCGAGCCCGAAGGTGAATCCGGCAATCTGCTGGAGGTGCTCGCACGACTCGCGCCGGTATTGGGCGCGACCCAGGGGGCAGAGCTACACTCCTTGCGCTACAAGGAGGAGGGCATGGAATTGGATCTCTCGATTACCAATCTGCAGCTATTAGATCAACTAAAACGGCAGCTCGTGGATGCCGGGCTTGATGCCGAGGTGCGCACCGCCCGTGCCGCAGGGGAGAGCGTTGACGCCATCCTCCAGATCCGTGGCACCAACAAAAAAGCCCAGTGACGACATGAAAACTTGGTGGGATAACCTCTCCTCACGCGAACGCGCCCTGCTGCTCCTCGTCAGCGGCGTTGTACTCATTGCTGTCTTTTATCTCATCCTCTGGGAGCCCCTGGTAAAACACGTAGTCGCGCTACGCCAGACGGTTGCCGAGGAACGCACCGCCGCCGCTTGGATGGAGCAGGTGGCGCTTGAGGTTCGCGCCCTGCGTGGGGTCGCGACCACCGAGAAGCGCAGTGGCGAATCCCTGCTCTCGTTGGTAGACCGCAGCGCCCGCGCCGCCGGTATGGGCTCACACATCAACCGCGTCGAACCAGAAGGACGCGATAAGGTGCGGGTCTGGCTGAACGAGGTTGCCTTTGATGTGCTCATCCCGTGGCTTGCCGAACTCCGCAAGTCGCAGGCAATCTCGCCCGAAAGCCTGGTCGCCGATCGTCAAAGTGCCTCGGGAGTGGTCAACGTCCGTTTGGTCTTGGTGGGGAGTGGGGGATAATCATGATAAAAGCCAAGATCTTGCTGCTGGTTGGGATCATCGCCTATCTGGGGTTTTTGTTTTTGCAGCTCCCCATTGCGCGGGCGCTCCCGTGGCTGCCGCCGCAGATCCATGTCTACAGCGCGACCGGCACCATCACTGCGGGGAATGCTGAGCTGGTGCAATGGCGCGACTGGCGCTTTGAGAAGGTGAGCTGGCAGCTCCAGCCTGGGTCGCTCTTGACTGGGCGTCTCGCGTTCGCTGTCGCCTTTCACAATGCCGATGAGAGTAGGGGACACGCCGAGGCCGGGGTGAGCCTGCAACAGGAGTTCTCTCTTACCAACCCCCACGCCCACCTGAAGATCAAGGCGTTGGCACCCGCTTGGCCGATGGCGACAAACCTAGATGGTTGGCTTACGGCGGATCTCGCCTACCTCACCTGGTCGCGCACGGCGCGCAGCCTCGCCGGTCGCGTGACCGTCGAGAATGTGGCGTTGGGGGGGAAGTCCGCGCTCCCAATCGGAGACTTTGTGGTTGACCTCGACACCAAGGATCAAACGATCATCGGCCAGATTGCTGATCGTAACGCCCTCCTTGCGGTTGCCGGGCAGGTCACGCTCGACCCCAAAGGCGCTTGGCAGCTAAACGCCACCCTCGCGCCACGCGCCAAGACGCCACCGCAGATCAGTCGGATGCTGGCCTTCCTCCCGCCACCCGATGCGAGTGGTCAGTACTCCCTGTCGCTTGGGGGGCGGCTTGGGGAGCGGTGAGGTTAGGCAAGCACCAGGGCCAACGGGATGCCTGTGCAGTTACGCGATTTCAGAGATCCTGCCGACAAGGTGTGAGACCCACAGACCCGGCGTACCCACCCCCTCAGCCGTGGTGCTCCTTGCTCAGGATAGACAGGATGCCTTCTTGCTGTAGGTGCTTCTGAACCTCGGTTGCCTGCTTAAACTCCGGGAAGGGGCCGAGCTTGACCTTGTGCAATACCTCTGTACTACCCGTCGCCGTGACTGTTTGGATAGTAGAGGTAATACCGAGAAGGGCAAGACGTGCGCGTAATCTGTCGGCCTCTTTTGGTGAGTGGAACGCGCCCACTTGTAGCATATAGGCAGCAGAAGCCGTTGGTTGCGCCTTTGCAGAAGCCGTTGGTTGTGCCTTTACAGCAACAGTGGCAGGAAGCACAGCACCCACTGGGGGGATACCATTCACCACGCCAACCGCAGCAGCAGAAGGTGGTGTCTTCGTCACGCCAACCGGAAGGGGCGGCGTCGCGACACCCGCCCCGGAAGCGGGGGCATTCGCCACGCCAGAAGCAACACCAGGTGGCGTCTTCGGCGCGTTCAGCGCCGCCTCTCTGCCGGCCTGTGCCCGTTGGGTGATCTCTTCGGGCTTCGGTGGGCCTTTGTGGGTGGGGTCGTGCGTCTCCGCTACGGGCTCGCTGACCTTCATGTCCGGCAACAGCTTATAGAAATCAAAAGAGGGTGCTTCTGGTGTCTGGGGCGAGGCAGGCGCGCTACCCCCTGGTGCCGTCTGCGCCGTGGTGGGCGTGGGGGATGGCTTACTGGTCTTGGTGCCACCCTTCGCCGCCACACTACCCGCAGGCGCATGGTGATGCGAACTCCACACGTAGTACCCGAGAACCCCAACCAGGCCGATGAGCATACCAAGCGCCACCCACACACTGCCCGCCAGGCGTTCTGGCTTGGGCTTTTGGGGGAATACCGTGGCGGGCTTGTAGTCAGGGGGCGGTATACGCTTACTTGATTTTTTTGACATAATCACATCTTATCAGGGGCAGAAACCCCGAGTAGGGAGAGCCCATTACCCAACGCCTGGCGCACCGCTGCAATGAGGGCAAGACGCGCATCGCGCAACGGGGCATCGTCTACCAGGAAGGTATGCGCGTTGTAGAGGGTATGAAAATCGTTGGCCAATTCCCGCAGATAAGTGGCCAATAGCTGCGGGGCATACGACAAGGCGGCGGCTTCTATGGTTGCGGGGTAGCGGGCTAGGGTTGCGAGTAGCACCTGTTCGTGATCCTCAGTCAGGCGATCAAGGTGATTGAGCGCATTTTCGCGATCCCAGGTCAAGCCCTTTTCGGCCATTGTCCGGAAGACACTACACACCCGAGCGTGTGCATACTGACAATAATACACCGGATTGTCATTGGATTGTGACTTAGCCAGATCCAGATCAAAATCCATGTGCTGCTCAGAGGAACGCATAACATAAAAGAAGCGCGCAGCATCTTTACCCACCTCTTTCCGCAATTCACGCAAGGTGACGAATTCGCCACTGCGGGTAGACATCTGCATCCGCGCCCCATTGCGGTAGAGGATCGCGAATTGCACCAGCATCACGCGGAGCCTGTTCGCATCCTCGCCAAGGGCGGTCAGCGCCGCCTTAATACGCGGCACATAGCCGTGGTGGTCAGCGCCCCAGATATCCACCACCCAATCAAAACCGCGCGCTAGCTTCTCGAGGTGATAGGCAATATCCGAGGCGAAATAGGTTGACTGACCATTCTCGCGCACCATCACGCGGTCTTTTTCATCACCGAAATCGCTGGAGCGAAACCACCAAGCGCCATCCTTATGATACAGATACCCCGCAGCCTTAAGACGTTCGATGGCCTCAGTCACCTTACCGCGCTCGGTCAGCGAACGCTCCGAATACCACTCGTCGTATTCGACCCCGAAATGGGCGAGGTCATCGCGAATATCCGCGATGATAGAGGTAAGCCCACCATCAAAGACCGTGCGATAGCGCATCTCTCCCAAGCACTGTTTGGCGCGTTCGATCAGGCCATCGATATGCGCCTCTTTGTCACCTGCGGGGCCGATTCCGGCGGCCTGCTCCTCGGCGTTTGGCGCGTCCTCGGGGATGGCGGCAAAGACCTCATCTGCCGCAATCCGCAGGCCGTCGCCGTGGATGCGGTGCAATGTCGCGGCGATGTCCCAGACATAATTGCCTTGGTAGCCGTTGGCGGGAAAACGGAACGACTCGCCGCACAATTCAAGATAGCGTAACCAGATACTGGTCGCGAGAATATCCATCTGGCGGCCCGCATCATTGACGTAATACTCGCGGTGCACACGAAAACCAACCGCCGCAAGCAGAGCCGCCACGACTGAGCCATACGCAGCACCACGGCCATGCCCAACATGCAAAGGGCCGGTAGGATTCGCCGAAACAAACTCGACCTGCACCAAGCGGCCAGCGCCCAAATCCGAGCGCCCAAAGTTCTCAGCAAGGGTCAAGGCCTGGTTGATTATCGACTGGTAGGCGTTCGCCGCGAGAAAGAAATTAAGAAAGCCCGCACCGGCAACCTCGGTGCGCACCACGCGAGCATCAATCGGGAGGCGCTCCTGCAAAGCGACGGCAATCTCACGGGGCTTGCGTTTAGCCGCTTTGGCGAGAGCCAGCGCTACCGTACAGGCAAAATCGCCGTGGCTACGATCGCGGGTTCGTTCTACTACCACGGCGGGAAGCGTAATGTCGGCAGCCAACCAACCATCGGTTTGAAGCTGAGTCAGTGCGGTTTTCAGCAAATCTTCTAGTGCGCGTTTCAAAGGGTAATCCGGCAAGTAGTTGGGGAGGCGAGGGGAGCAAAACGTACGAGGCACAACGGGCAATGTCGTCGGCACACCCTAATGGTGCATAATAAACCTATCCATTACCGCATGTCCCGCGCCTGGTCGTGGGGGTGCCCTTCGGGGGGAGAAAAACACGAACACCACCCGTCTACCAGAAAGGGCAGAGGGCGCTGCGCTCATCACTGCGATGTTGATCATGGCCTTGGTGAGTATCTTAGCCTGGGATTTAGCCGCCCGCCAGCAGCTTGATATCCGCCGTACCAGCAATCTTCTCATCTACGATCAGGCACTGCTCTACGCCCGTGGGATGGAGGCGTGGGCAGAACAGATCCTGCTGCGCGATGCGGCGCACAACTCAGTTGTTTCGCTTAGTCAGGACTGGGCACAACACCTCCCGCCGTTACCCGTTGACGGGGGGACGTTGCAGGGCGAACTCGTCGATCAGCAGGGGCTCTACAATGTCAACAACCTGCTCAATGGCGTCGCGATCGACCCAGGCGAGATGAAGCGCTTCCAGCGGTTACTTGAGGTTATCGAACTACCGGTCGAACTCGCCGATGCGCTCGCCGATTGGCTCGACCCGGATCAAGACCGACGTTTTCCGGGCGGGGCCGAGGATCAGGAATATCTCGTTGCGGTTCCCCCGTATCGGGCAGCCAATGCCAAACTGCGAAGTGTCAGTGAATTGCGACTCATCAAAGGCTTTACCGCCGAGAACTTTCGGCGGATTGCGCCATTTGTAACCGCACTCCCCGAGCGCACCTCCATCAATGTCAACACCGCCCCTCTGCCGGTCTTGTTGGCGCTCGCACCTGGGCTCAAACTTCAGGACGCCGAGGCCCTGGTCGAAGGACGCGGCGCACAGGGGTATCGCGACGTGCAAAGTTTTGCAGAACAACCAACGGTCGTGGCGCACGCAGCGGAATTGGGCGCGGGGATGGGGATCTCCGTTGGCAGCAACTGGTTCCTGGCGCATGGGCGGGCCAACATCGCCCACCTGTCGTTGGAGTTTTATAGCCTGATATTTCGCGCCCAGAACCAGATTAGGGTGCTGATGCGCACCCAGGGCACGTTGTAGCCACAGTCGCCACCGGTCTATGGTTGCGGCTGTACTAAGCC
This sequence comes from uncultured Thiotrichales bacterium, assembly GCA_903881315.1. Taxonomy (GTDB): domain Bacteria; phylum Pseudomonadota; class Gammaproteobacteria; order CAIRSR01; family CAIRSR01; genus CAIRSR01. The sequence goes on from CAIRSR010000099.1 coordinate 40,137, forward strand.
CATCAGTCGATCGCGCTGTTCTTCTAGCTCCGAGAGTGCACTACTTGCGGGGGTGGCCTTGATGGCGTCATTGATGTCATCGAGCGTGGTGGCGAGCATCCAAAGGATTGGCCCTTCCTGTTCAACCTGGTGGATACATTTTTTTACATCAGCGAGATCCCCCACACGAAACGCAGCACCTAGTAGGGTTGACCGCGCCCAATCATCATCCTCACCGCGCTCAATCTTCCGATGGGCAGCGAGAACCGTGAGACGATCGAGGAAGTCTGCTTCTTCCTCGTCACCAGCACCGTTGCGCTCGCGCAGTAATCCCGGCAGATTACATACGCAATAATACTCATTCAGATTAAGATTCATGCCCCGTCGATAGTTTTCTATGGCATGATCGAGATGCCTCTGCTCAATGAGGCAGGGTTTCGTCTCTCCTTTCTTCTGGCGCTCTTCTCGCGCCTCTCGCCAGCGCTTTTTGTATCGCCCACCGAGGAGTCCCCGACGTTCGGCGGATTCTCCCCGCAGCGCTATCAATTCTTCAAGGCCAGCGATGGCCTGGGTGTGATCACCATTCTTTGATTGTGCAAGACACCTCTGCTCTCTGACATAATCATCGTTCTGGAAATAGACCGGAAGCCTTTCTATGAAGGCAAGCACGTCACCCCACGCGAGAGTGTCACGCACGAGGGTGAGTAACTCAAAGGATATTTCTCGCATTTCCAGGCTGCGTCCGGTGCTATAGTGCTTTAGCAGGTCTTGCACGCGCGTGTTTCGCACCTTTTTTTCCGTCTCTAACCGAACCGCCCTGATCTCTGCCTGAAAGTCGCTGATGCGCTCCATATGATCGCGAAAAACAGTGTTAGAGAATCCCATCCCTTCGCTAATAAAGGTATAGTAAGGGGTAAGCGAGTGGATCAGTGTAGGAATGTGTTTAATCAAGTCATGACGAATGCTTTCGGCCTCTTTCGCCGGAACCGTTCCGTCCTGGAGGGAGTAGCGATGGGTGCGCATCTGCGCCACGTCGAACAGTGGTTTTGACCAGTTTGCCGCGATCAGGATGCAATGATCTTTTCTTGCCGCGTGTCGAAGGCCAACCTCATAATACACATTGCCATTGGGCAGGGTGATGTCCGCGAGCACCAGGTCAGCAAACGCTAGGCGCTCGATCATGTCTTTTACAATGACAGAACCAGGATCCGCATCGGCGCGAACGGCAAGATAACCGCATTCCTCCAGAGCCGGACAAAAGACCCGATCCCAAAGGGCATCGAAATCCACTTCCTTTGGCGCACCCGCTGCCGTATCCGATACCCTCCTCTTCCCGAAGGGCATAACCATGAAAGCAATGGGACGTAGCGGTTTTTTGCTCATGTTGCCTCCACAAACCTGGAGAGACCAAACCACTCGGGGTTTATAGAAAAACCATTTACGCCTGCAAGCGGAAGAAGGCAATACTCTCCCGCAGATTGGCCGCCTGCGACGATAGCGAATCCGCTGAGGCCGCCAATTGCTCCGCCGCTGCGGCATTGCCCTGGATCACGCTGTCCAATTGCTGCATGGCCAGATTCACCTGCTCAACACCATCGGCCTGTTCCTGCGAGGCATGGGAGATCTCGCTCACCAATTCGGCGGTCTGGCGAATATCCGGTGCCAATTGCCCAAGCAATGCACCCGCCTCTTTCGCCACCTGTTCGCTGGTCGCAGAGATGCCGGTGATTTCGGATGCGGCGTGCTGGCTGCGCTCGGCGAGTTTACGCACCTCGGCTGCGACCACCGCAAAACCCTTGCCATATGTGCCAACCCGCGCTGCCTCAATGGCTGCGTTCAGTGCCAGCAGATTGGTTTGCCGCGCAATATCCCCGACAATGAGAATCTTGCTCGCAATGTCGTTGAGGGCGGTCACCGCTTTGGCCACCGCCTCGCCACCAAGGGTGGCTTGGGTCGCGCCCTCACGCGCCATTTTTTCTGTTGTTCGGGCATTGTCTAGGTTTTGGGCAAAACTACTGCTCATCTCTTCTATCGCGGCGGCGGTCTCCTCAACCGAGGCGGCCTGTTCTGCCGCCCCAGAGGCAAGCACCTGTGAACTCTCACTCACCTGTTGACTGTCCGCCGCCATGGCCTCGGCGACGTGGCGCACATTCCCGATCACCTCATTGAGGCGCACTACCATTTGTCGCACCGCGCCGTGGATACCACTCGCCTGCACCCCGCTCGCAAGACGCAGATCCCCCGCCGCCACCTGTTCGGCGATACGCATCACCTCGGCAGGCTCACCCCCCACCTGCACAAGGATCTGGCGGGCCAGCAGCAGCCCGAGTAAGACCGCAATAATGGTTGCCACAGCGGTTAAGCTTAGCACCGTCCAAAAGGTGTGGGTTGCGTTACGAGAAAGCCCATCTGTCCGTTCTTCTAGGTCATGGGCAAGCCTGTCCTCAACCTTTTTCAAAAGGTCGATGCGAGCCGTGCTCGCCGCAAACCAGGCCGCCGGTTCAACCCCAAAGTTGCCGACTGCCGCCTTGTCAAAGGCAAGATTGCGGAACTTGTCTACGTCCACGACCGACTGTCCGGCAACCGTCTGCTTCATGAAGGTTACCTGATCCCGTTCGGCCAACATGGAAAACACCGTAAAGTAGGCCTCCTGTTGCGCCATCAGCGCGGAAAAACGGCGGAACAGGCCCGGCGCAAAGCCGTTATTCGCGAAGGTATTTACCAGAACCGCCCGCTCAACTCCCGCCATCTCCTTACCCTGCAGAAAATTGACATAGGCAAAGATCATGACCGTCACCGAGGCGTCGCTAGATAAACGCGGCATCATTTCTAGTGGGTATAACAGAGAACGAATCACGCCACTGTAAAAGGTAACGGTCTCCGCACCGGTCACTTGTAAGGTATCGACCTTGCTACGAAACTCAGCGAGGGCCTGTAACCGAACCTTGGCTTCAGTGAGGCTTTCAGTAAAACCACTGCCGAATCTGTCTGCATCGAAGGTAGTAAGAAATCCTTGCAGCTCTTTGATCTTGGTATCAGCGAGGTCACGCTGGTCAGCCAGCTCTTTTTTGAAGGCAGTACCTTTAGCCCCGAGATATCCAGCCGATCGTCCCCGCTCTTTTTGGATCTCATGAACCAAGACACCTATGTTGACACCGAGACTCGCCAATTGGTTTAGGGAACTCATGCGCACCGCGACATCCTGTTGATCCAATACCTGGCGCGCACCAAAGAAGATGAGGCCAGAGAGGGGAATGAGCAACATGATGAGAAACTTGCTGCGCAAAGACAGCGCGTTTAATAGAGACATAGGCAACCTGTTTGTGGTGTAGTGACAGGGAGGAGGGAGGCACACATGACCTGCCTTACTTGGGCCAAGCCAAACCATAGATGATGTGTGAGAACCACTCTGACCGCGAAGTATGACAGCACAGCGCTTACCTGTCATCCGTCGTACAATGTCTAGCGCTGCTTTGCATAGATACCTTACTTAAGAGCCACGCGCCCGTCAAACTCCGTCCCCACTACTGTCTGGAGCGTGTTGTGAGCTGCCTCTACCTTTGCGAAAAACCCTCTCAGGCCCGAGACATTGCCCGCATCTTGGGGGTGCAACGCAAAGGGGAAGGCTGTCTCCTCGGCGAGGTCGCGGGGCGGCGCACTATCGTGACCTGGTGCTACGGTCATCTCTTGGAGATGGCCCCGCCGGACAGCTACGACCCCGCCCTCAAGCGCTGGAGCCTCGCAAGCCTCCCCATTGTGCCAAGCGCGTGGCGGCTCACGGTAAAGGCAAGCGCGAGTAGCCAATTTACGATCGTCCAAGCCCTGCTCAAAGAATCAAGTGAGGTTATCATCGCAACCGACGCTGACCGCGAGGGCGAACTCATCGCCCGCGAGGTGCTGACCCTCTCGCGGTGGCGTGGCTCTGTGCAGCGCCTGTGGCTGTCGGCGCTGGATGATGCGAGCATCCGCAAGGCGCTCACAAGCCTCCTCCCGGGTGCTAAAACCGAGCCCCTCTGGCAGGCGGGTCTTGGGCGGGCGCGGGCCGACTGGCTGGTTGGCATGAACCTCACCCGCGCCTACACGGTCGCTGGACAGAGTGCGGGTTACAGCGGGGTGCTCTCGGTTGGGCGGGTACAGACACCAACGCTTGCGCTGATCGTCCTGCGTGACCGCGCCATTGAGTCGTTTGTGCCGCTCGTCTATTTTGATGTGACGGCCTTGTTTCAGCTAGCGGCGCGTCCCGAGAGCTTTCGGGCAAGCTGGGTGCCGCCCTCTGAGGTCGCGGATGAGGAGGGGCGGTGCCTGGATCAAAAGGCCGCTGCCCAGGTGGTTGCCCGCGTTACTGGGCAGAGCGGTGCTATCAGCAAGGCCGAGACGCGACGCTTCAAAGAATCACCACCCCTGCCCTTTGACCTCTCCACGCTGCAACAGATTGCCTCGTTGCGTTACGGACTGGGTGCGCAGCAGGTCTTGGACGCCGCCCAGTCCCTCTACGAAACCCACAAGGCCGTGACCTATCCGCGCACCGATTGCCCCTATCTGCCCGAGAGTCAGTTTAGCGCCGCCCCCGCCATTCTGGCCGCCCTCGCCGCCTCGGATCGCAAGCCTGACTTTGTGGCACTCGTCACCGAGGCCGATCCCAAGCTGCACTCCCGCGCCTGGGACGACGCCAAGATTACCGCGCACCACGCCATCATCCCGACCGCAGCGCGGGTCGAGGTGGGACGGATGAGCCTGCCTGAGGCGCAGGTCTACGACCTCATCCGGCGGCGCTATCTCGCGCAGTTCTACCCGGATTATGAATATGATCGCACCGATCTAGAGGTGCTGGTGGAGCAAGCGCTGTTTCGCACGAGTGGGCGGGTGATGCGCGTCCTCGGCTGGCGAGCAGTGTTGGGCGGTGAGGCCCCAACCGAGGGCGAGGGCACGGAGGCGCTCTTGCCCGCAGTAAGCGTTGGTGAAGCGGCGGAGGCGCGTGAGGTGTCCTTAGAGGAAAAAAAGACCCGCCCCCTGCCGCGCTATACCGAAGGGACGTTGATCGCCGCAATGAAGAATGTGGGCCGCAGTGTCGCTGACCCAGCCCTCAAGAAGGTGTTGAAAGAGACCGCAGGCATCGGCACCGAGGCGACCCGTGCTAACATCATCGAGACCCTATTAAAACGCGGCTTTCTGGTGCGCGAGAAGCGGCGCAATCTGGTGAGCACGCCAGCCGGTCGCGCCCTGGTGGACGCGCTCCCCGATGCGGTGAAAAATCCGGCCACCACCGCACTCTGGGAACAGGGACTAGACGAAATCGCTCGTGGTGAGGCACCGCTCGCGCCCTTCCTTGAGCGCCAGGCGCGTTGGGTTGGGGAGATCGTCGCAACGGTAAAGACCGGGCAGATGCCGAGTGGTCTTGCGGCCCTCGCCAAGACCGCAGCTCCCACGCCAAGCCAAGACCCCACGCCACCCGCACGGCCCCGCAGAACGAGTGCAACCACTCGGGCTAAACCGCCCACGGAGGGGGGCGCTCCGGCACCTGCTGCTGCACCCGCCAAGGTGCGCACCAAGAGAGCAACCAAGGCCGCCCCGGAAACCGACACGCCCCCCACCAAACCACCCGCCAAGAAGGCGGCCAGGGTCGCGCCGGCTGACCCGTCACGCCCTATCAAGATCTTTCGGCTTCGAGAGGAGCCGACCCCAGCCGCCGCCACAAACCCGACGCCGCCCACCGCAGAGCGCCCCGCCGAGGAGGCCGCCACCTGTCCGCTCTGCCAGGGGAAGCTCGTGCAACGCATGGCGCGGCAGGGGCCCTATGCCGGGCAGACCTTCCGTGGTTGCGCCAATTTCCCACGCTGTCGCTATACGGCGAATGGGTGATTATCGGCACGATAAATGATGGCCTGGTCTTCTGCGTAAATCCCTCCCCGATGAGTCGGGGAGGGGTTGATGTTTTGACTGTCCCTCATTTTATCTGGCGGCTGTCATATTCCCACTGCTCGCCAAGCTTTTCCCAATCGACTGGGGCGGGGGGCCAATCGCGGAGGTTCCAGCCAGCGGCTTTGAGGTTGTTTAGGTAGTTGCGGGCCGTTTCTTCGTCATAAATCCTTCGGTAGTGATCGCCAGGTTGGATGTCGAGATCGGCGGGTAGATCGCTCACGTCTGCCCCATGTTTCTCCAGCAAAGAGCGCAGCAAGCGATAGAGGCGGATGCTCGCAGCCTCGATTGGCTCGGGGGTAAAAGGTTCGTCCGCAAGCTCCTTCAACATTCGGTAGGGGAACCACTCCTCGTTAAAGAGATTTCCGAGTTCAGTGTCTTTCTGCGCTTCTTCATTCCACAGGGCAATCACCCGTTGTGGGTTGCATTCAGGTTTAGGGCAACTCAGCAGGAAGGCAACTGACTGCGACCAAAACAGGAGGGTGGTTGATAGGGTGCGTTGTTCACGGGGAGCCAGCTTTAGAGCCAAATCGCTACGCCAAGCCCGAGCCCGATCCAGAGCCCGATCCAGATCCAGATCCAGATCCAGAGCCCGAGCCCGAGCCCAATCCAGATCCAGATCCAGAGCCCGAGCCCGATCCAGAGCCCTAGCCCGAGCCCGATCCAGAGCCCGAGCCCGAGCCCAAGCCCGATCCAGAGCCCAAGCCCGATCCAGAGCCCTCAATTGTTCCATAACAGGCGTTCTGCAAAGGGCTCTTTCTAAGAGGATATTGTAAATCAATCCTTCTGTATTCCAATACAGCGCGAGCAGGTGGCTCCTTTCATCCTCTATTTCCTGCATTATACCAGAAACAGGTGGTTGGTCAAACTGGTTGTATAAAAGATACTTCTGGAGAGAAAGGCTGTTGATAATGGAAACGCCAACCGCTGGGTATTCACCATGACAGTCCAACGCCCAGAATAGCCTTTCTAGCTTGCCTTGATCGGCGCACCATTTCTTTTTAACGGTTACTTCGCCAATCTCTTCCCATTGTGTCTTCAGCCAATCCGCTGGCAAGAATGAGAATAGAACCAGGGGCCACTCCGCCTCCTCATTGGGGGGCAAGTCTCGCAATTCTTCTGCCATAAAGTTGCGCACCGAGTCTGGCCATTTGTCCCATTGTGGTGCAATCCTCTCGAAGGCGTTATACCACCCCCCTGAATCCTTCTCATGACGGGCCTGCCACCAGAATCGTTCCCATAGTCTCTGGCGGAATGGGTCGGTCAGGGTATGTTCCCCTTCGGTGAAGAGGCGTTGCAAGAATAGCCATTGCGCGGGCGCTAATTCTGCCTCTGGTTCTAGCCAGGTAGCGGTTAGCAGCATTCTCTGGTAGGAGCGCGGCCCTTTGGTGGCTCGGATGCCGAAATAATGGATGCCGACTGGGTGCCATTCTTCTTTCACTAACCGTGATAGAAACTCTCTGTTAATCCATTCGTCCCTTTGTGCTAGATACATCTCATCCACTTCTCTCACGAGATGGGAGGCAGCCAAAAATTCCTGGAAGGAAAGGTGGGCAAAACGGATCACACCCGTTTCAGGTTCTACCAAAAGTCCCGTCCGCGCTAGAAAATAGTCCACGAACGTAGCGGCGTCTTTTGGGTCATATTGCATGATGGGGCCATCGGAGTCCTCTGGTTCCTCATCGAGCGGGGTGGCCCATTCTTGTAATTTCGCCTCAAACTCGGGGCGGGTGATCTGAAGGTGAAAGGGGTTGTCCGTTTCGTTCTTGTTATCATCCCCTTTACCACCGATCTCCCTGGTGTGCAGTAACCAGGCGAGGCGCTCGAGGACGCGCCATTTGTCCTGGTCATCGAAGGTGGCGCTTGCGTTACGCCCGGCGGACTTGGCCTTTCTGTCCCCATCGAACTTCTTGGCATCGAGGATCGAGAGATAGGCCTCCACCATATCAAGATAGGCGCGTGCCTGGGAGTTCGGCAGCGGTTTGATCCCATGGATATAGGCGAGCAAGGCGAGAAAGATAGGCCGCCGTTGGATGACGCGCAGCCCATGATTGTCCGCCAGCCCCTGGGTCAGGGTGCGGCACGCCTTCTTTTGATCCTCCGCATTGTTGGGGTAGCGCACCGCCATCCAGCGCTTGATGTAATCCCCCACCTGTTGGTCATCGAACGGGCGCAAGAAGCGCCGCTCGAATGGCGTGGGCACGGGCCAATTGGTGCCTTCTTCTTTTATCGTCGCTTGCCAGGTCAAGGCATCGGGCGGCTCGTGGAAGTCACGCACCCCTTTTGTCTCCGCAGCGGCGGTAAGGCGTAGGCCCACCGGGCGGCCCGTCACCAAAATGGCCGCGAGCGGGAAGCGGGCCGCGAGCGCAAAGACCAGCGCATGCAGCCGCAGACGCGCCTCTGCGCCGACCTCGTCCATGCCATCGACGGCGATGATCACCCAGCCTTGGTCTAGGAAATACAAAAGGTTTTCTAAAAAGGCAGCGGGGTCTTGCCCAGCCAGCGCGGGCACGCGGCGTTGGAACCACTGTTGATAGAGGTGCAAGAGCGAGTCGGTGGTCTGTGGGCCGTGTACGTCCAATTCGCGCAAGACGAGCGGCATCACCATCCGCCGCCCGAGGTAGGTATTCTGTCGGTTATTCTTGCGCATCTCGCCGCAGGCAACCGCAAGCGAGCGCATCAGCACTGTCTTGCCCGAGCCAGGCGGCCCAATCACCACCACCCGACCGCGCACCCCGAGCGGCTGATCGTCTTTGTCAAAAGTGAGCAGCAGGTCGATGATGTCCTCGCTCGGCTCCTGTTCTAGGATGTCCTTAAAATTGGTTGCTGTCTCTTTTTCAGCAAGATCATTTTCCGTGAAGCGCTCGGCCACATGGATGTCGGCGAGCGCTGCCGGATTGGTGTTGCCTGCCCCCCCAACCCCAGTGAGATCCATCGCCGAGAAGAGTTTCTGTAGACCCTGTTGATAGCGTTCATACCAATCCATCTGGCGAGGATGATCGGTGGATGGGTATTGCCAGATGCGACTCTCCACATAACCATTCATTCTACGATTCAGGTTAGCGATTTGGTGTTCGTTCATGGTGCTTCTCAGGCCAGATAGCGTTTAATCGTGACATACTCTTGACTAGGGTTTGTCACCGGGAAGCTGCTCAAGAACAATTCCTTAAAGTGCCCCAAAGAACGGGCGCGCCAAGCGCCAGCCCTCAGAAGACGAAATTGATCGTCTTTCAAACCATCGGTCTTCTTCTCTTCTGTGCGTGGGGCTGAACCCGGTTCTGACCATTCTTCTTCTGGTGTTTCTTGCGCCAATCCCACCTCTAATCTGGTCGGCACCAAAGGATTCTCCATAAGATACAGAATATAGCGGTGTCGTTCGTTTTGCTTAAGCGGCTTGCGGCGGCATACGTCCAATAAATCAAGCATCGCGCCAGGTTGCTGCTGGGCCAGCAGTTCATAGATGTCGGGAAACACGGTGCGCAGATAATGCACCAGCACGAACTGTACCTCCATAGATACTGGTGGCTGGGGATTCTCGGTCAGTAACTCGTACTGGAAACGCAGACCATTCAAGAAATTCTTGATAAAACGCGGATTGGGCGGCAGTAATTGCGACAAGGTGGGTAGGATCGGTTCATCCTGCGGTAATTTCCCAGTTACTAGCCAGCTACTTTTGAGCAGACTGGCGGTATTTGTCTCGGTGAATGATGGCAAGGTTAGGTGGATCTGAAACATTTTGTCCACATACTGCGCGGCCTCGGTTTGATTGTAATCCCCACCCTTGATAACCGCCGTCTCTACCTGGGAGCGATCCAGTCCAAAGACAAAGACACAATGCCGACTGCTTAGGTACAAACGCACCGCTTCGATCAGGGCATAAGCGGTGGCATGGCCACAACGGTCGAGATCATCAATAAAGATGACCAGGCGTGACGACTCTAGTATTGGATCATTGTCTTTTAAGTCATTATATGGGCAAAGTACTTGCTGAATCGCTCTTTCGAATTCCTGCTGGAACCGCTGTGCTTCTACCTTATTAGAGAAGGTCTCATTCCTTCTCGCGGCTGTCTCAGCAACTAGGTTGTTGGTAAGGGTGCTGCCAAAGGTGAATGGTCTTTTCGACACAAGCCCTACAGCGCTATCCACTAAGGAACCAAAGGAAAGAATGCCAGCATTAAATATCGTCTTGCTGGCATTGATTCCTGTATCTAGTTGTCGTGGGAGCCAGTCAATTTGCTGGCGGATTTCATGGAGCAGGGGGATTAAGGGATTCGGTTCATGCTGATATTGCCAGGGATTAAACCAGATTGCATAATAAAAAGGCATTTTCTGGTTATTAGTGTCCTGGTTTCCCTGGGGAGGACGCAAATCATCCGGAAGTGTGCCGTGCGTCCTGATCTCAAACAACGCCTGGTCGGGGCCATCGCGACCACCGAGAGAAGCCATTAAGGTGCGTAACATTGAGGTCTTGCCCGAACCCCAGCGGCCACCAATGGTCATGGCAAAGGGGGTTGGGGATTCGGTGATCACTCGCCTTGCCTGTTTGGCAAACGCCAGCGCTCCACCGATCTCAAACGTCCATTCATCATTGAGGTACGTCGTGGTTTGGTTTTTAGGGGTGTCTGACATCGCGCATCTCGGGGGCAGGGGGTGCGATAAAACCATTGCCACAGGGCACGCCTACCCTACCACAAGTCTGACCTTTCGTAAAAACTAAGGCACCTAAAGCGAGGGTGCAGACTTCTCGTTGTCGTAGAATTACCCACTCCGCCCCCCTGAGCGCGACCCCATGAAACGCACCAAGAATAACTATACCTGTCGGCAGTGCGGTGGCAAGTCGCAGAAATGGACTGGCCAGTGTCCCGATTGCAACGCCTGGAACACCCTCGAAGAGACCATTGAAACGCCGAACCCTGCCCCCCGCTCCGCCCGCTTTACCGTGACTGGTGCCGAGGTCGCGAGCATCCAGTCGCTTGCTGAGGTGCGCTCTAGCGAGGACGTGCGTAGCTCCACCGGCCTGGATGAATTGGATAGGGTGTTAGGTGGCGGTGTTGTCGAGGGCTCGGTTATCCTCATCGGCGGTGACCCGGGGATCGGTAAATCGACCCTCTTGTTGCAGGCGCTGGCCAATCTCCACAGTCGTCTCGCGGTACTTTATGTGACGGGCGAAGAGTCGCTACGCCAGGTGTCGCTCCGCGCCCGACGCCTTGGGCTTGGGGCTGTGCCACTGCCGGTGATGGCCGAGACCAACGTCGAGAGTGTGCTTGCCGCTGCCCACACCACGCACCCACGGGTGATGGTGATCGATTCCATCCAGACGGTTTACACCGAGCTGCTCCAGTCCGCTCCGGGATCGGTTGCCCAGGTGCGCGAGAGTGCCGCCCAATTGGTGCGCTACGCCAAGGGCACTGGCACCGCCTTGTTCTTGGTGGGGCATGTCACCAAGGAGGGGGCGCTCGCCGGGCCAAAGGTGCTCGAACACATGGTAGACACCGTTCTCTACTTTGAGGGTGACACCGGCAGCACCTTTCGCCTGATTCGTGCCATCAAAAACCGCTTTGGAGCCGCCAACGAACTCGGCGTCTTCGCCATGACCGAGCATGGCCTGCGCGGGGTTTCTAATCCATCGGCGATCTTCTTGTCGCGCAGCAGTGAGGAAGCGCCCGGGAGTGTCGTGATGGTGACGCGAGAAGGTACGCGGCCCCTGCTGGTCGAGGTGCAGGC
>CAIRSR010000100.1 GCA_903881315.1 uncultured Thiotrichales bacterium
CGTCCAGGTGGCGAACAACGTACCGGCGAGCGTTCCGCGCCACGCCCAGGCGGAAGCGCGGGTGGCGAGCGCACTGCCCGTCCAGGTGGCGAACAACGTACCGGTGAGCGTTCCGCGCCACGCCCAGGCGGAAGCCCAGGTGGCGAGCGCACTGCCCGTCCAGGTGGCGAACAACGTACCGGTGAGCGTTCCGCGCCGCGTACTGGCTCAGGAGAGCGCACCGCTCGCCCGGGAGAACGCGCCGCTGGTGGTAGTAGCCATCCGGGGGCTGCGACAAAGACGAGCCAGGTCGAAGGGCGTGGGCGCGATGTAGTGCGTTCCTCGCGACGTCGCAGCAATGTCTCAGAACAACGGGTTGAAGATGACCGCGATCCGTTCGGTCGTGAAGAATTTTTGAGCAAGGGCAGTCGCCGCAAGAAACGTCCGGCTGCGGCTGTTACCACGCTTCGTGGGGCCATCCAGGCCCAGCAGGGCTTCCAGAAGCCCACCGGGCCAGTCGTCCGCGATGTTCTGCTCCCCGAAACGATCAGCGTTGCCGAATTAGCGAACAAGATGTCCGTCAAGGCCTCCGAGGTGATTCGGGCCTTGATGAAGATGGGGAGCATGGTCACCATCAATCAGGTGTTGGATCAGGACACGGCAGCGATCGTGGTCGATGAGATGGGCCATAAGGCAAAGTTGCTACGCGAGAACGCACTAGAAGAGGCGCTCGAGGTTGAGCAACAGGTTGCCGGAGAGCGTGGTGGACGACCACCGGTGGTCACCATCATGGGCCATGTTGACCATGGCAAGACCTCGTTGTTGGATTACATCCGCCGCACCAAGGTGGCTGCTGGTGAGGCCGGTGGGATTACCCAACACATCGGTGCCTACCATGTCGAAACCCCTAAGGGGATCATCACCTTCCTCGATACTCCTGGTCACGCTGCCTTTACCGCTATGCGTGCTCGCGGTGCCAAGGTAACGGATATCGTGGTGTTGGTGGTAGCGGCTGATGATGGCGTCATGCCCCAAACCCTAGAGGCTATCCAACACGCCCGAGCGGCTGAAGTGCCCATCGTCGTTGCCGTGAATAAGATAGACAAGGCCGCTGCTGACCCAGAACGGGTTCGCAACGAACTGGTACAACACAAGGTCGTGCCCGAAGAGTGGGGTGGCGAGAGTATCTTTGTTAATGTCTCGGCGAAAACCGGCATCGGTATTGATGCGTTGCTCGATTCCATTTTGGTGCAGGCCGAAGTGCTAGAGCTACACGCAACCTCTCAGCAACGAGCCACTGGCGTGGTTATTGAATCCGCGCTCGACAAAGGACGTGGGCCAGTTGCGACATTGCTCATCCAGAACGGCACCTTGCACAAGGGTGACATCCTGCTAACCGGCCAAGAATATGGCCGAGTACGCGCCTTGTTAAACGAGGCGGGTCAACAGGTAGACAAGGCTGGGCCCTCTATGCCAGTGGTCGTGCTTGGGCTCTCGGCCCCACCGAACGCAGGTGACCCCGCAATCGTGGTACCTGATGAGCGCAAGGCGCGTGAAATCGCCTTGTTCCGGCAAGGAAAGTTCCGCGAGGTCAAACTGGCGCGGCAAAGCAAGCTGTCACTCGAGAATGTCTTCGCCAACTTGGAAGAAGGTGCCACCCGTCAGCTCAACCTGGTCATCAAGGCCGATGTTCAAGGCTCTGCCGAGGCGCTGAACGAGGCACTCAGCAAACTCTCCGGTAATGATGTGCGCGTCAAGGTTATCGCTGCGGGCGTAGGTGGTATCACCGAATCGGATGTCAACCTGGCGGTTGCATCGAGCGCTATTCTCATTGGGTTCAACGTCCGCGCCGATGGGGCTGCCCGTCGGTTGATTGCCGAAGAAGAGGTCGATACCCACTACTACGGCGTGATCTATGACGTTATTGATGAGGTCAAGAAGGCACTGCTCGGTATGCTCGCGCCTGAGTTCAAGGAACAGATCATTGGGCTTGCCGAGGTACGCGATGTTTTCCGCTCGCCAAAGTTTGGTGCCATCGCCGGCTGCGTTGTCATGGATGGCATGGTCAAACGTCACAACCCAATCCGGGTATTGCGTGACAATGTTGTGATCTATCAGGGCGAACTAGAATCCCTGCGTCGGTTTAAGGACGACGTGACCGAGGTTCGCGCCGGTATCGAGTGCGGTATTGGGGTGCGTAACTATAACGATATCCGTCCTGGTGATCAGATCGAGGTCTACGAGAGTGTGCAGGTACAGCGAACTTTGCACGGGGGATGAGAACGAGTTAAGAACCGACGAACCTTTACATGCCCAGAGAATTTAGCCGATCCATCCGCCTCGGCGATCAAATACAACGAGAACTCGCAGAAGTCCTTGAGCGCGATCTCAAGGATCCGCGTGTAGGGATGGTGACCATCACCTCCGTTCGCATGAGTCGTGATCTTGCTCATGCCACGGTCTATGTTACCGCACTCGGAAATGCCGATGCCGTGCATGGATCACTGCAAGCATTGCGAGGTGCTGCCGGATTTCTACGGAGTGCTTTATCTACCCGTTTCCGTTCCCGTACCATTCCGGCCCTACATTTTGTCCATGACGCTTCGGTAGAGCGAGGCGCACGTATCGGTGCATTGATCGATGCCGCCATCGCCTCTGACCGTAGTTTTCATGAAGGTGGGGATCTCCCAGAACACACATCCTCTGTGGAAGAAGGATCATCCGATGACCACGAGGCACCAAGGACTTCCCCGTTATGAAGCGCAACCAATCCCGTGGGCGCGGTATCAATGGCATCTTGTTATTGGACAAGCCGATAGGGCTAACCTCTAATGCGGCCCTACAAGAAGTCAAACGTATCTATCGTGCCCGTAAGGCTGGCCATACTGGCAGCCTCGACCCGCTAGCCTCCGGCATGTTGCCTCTGTGTCTTGGTGAAGCAACCAAGATCTCGGGCTTTTTGTTAGACGCAGACAAGCGCTATTGGGCCGAATTTCACCTCGGCGTGACCACCACGACCGGCGACGCTCACGGCGAAGTACTAGAGACTCGACCCGTCGGGGTACTCGATCCTGACCTGGTGCGAGCAGCGCTTGCTCGTTACACTGGACGCATCGAACAGATTCCGCCGATGCACTCCGCCATCAAGGTGCAGGGCCGTCCGCTCTATACCCTGGCCCACAAAGGCATTACCATTGAGCGAGCGCCCCGCACTGTCACTATCCACGACTTTAGTCTGCTCTCCCTAGAAGGAGACCGCTGCACGGTGCATATCCACTGCACCAAAGGCACCTACATTCGCACACTGGCAGAAGACGTAGGCGAGGTTCTCGGGGTTGGTGCCCATGTCAGTGCGCTTCGTCGTCTTGCGGTTGGGCCCTTTACGAACCTAGAGGCGATGGTGACAATGGAACAGTTACGCGCCGCCAGCACAGAAGGCGAGGCCTTCCTAGACCAACGGCTCCTGCCCATGGACAGTGCGCTTGGTCAATGGCCTGCAGTGAATCTGACGAACGACAGCGTTTTTTATATGCGCCAAGGCCAGCCGGTACTAGTGCCGCGCGCCCCGACAAGCGGCTTGGTGCGTCTCTATGCCCGCCTGAAAACACCGAGCGTAGATGGCGGCACCGACTCTCCTCCCTTTATTGGGGTGGGCGAGGTGATGGACGATGGTCGTATTGCACCACGAAGACTGATTGCGTCGTAGGGGTTGTCCTTAAATAGGCTCACACACCTCCTATTTGTCTCACGGGAGGGGATCTAAAGAACATAAGGCTGCTGCTATTTTGTATTACTATTCCCACATGAACCGTTACCCCTGAGACTCCGCCGATGCTTCGCTACGCCGCCACCATACTCTTGTCATCTTTCCTGGTTACGATCCTCCCCATCGCTGCTGCTGACCAGAACCAGGACGTTGCCAAGATTCAGGAAACGGTCAGGGCGGTAGCGCCGGGCGTCCAATCGAGCGCGGCCACCCCTTCGGTTATCCCGGGTCTCTACGAGGTGCAGATGGGGCCAAATCTGGCCTATGTCAGCGCCGATGGACGCTACATGCTGCTCGGGGATATGATCGATACCAAGACCTTAAAAAATCTCTCGGTTCCGCGCCGTAATGCTGCGCGGCTTAGTGCTATCAATGCCGTAAGCGAAGACGATATGTTTATCTTTGCGCCAGAGAAAGCAGCGAAACACACGATTACTGTTTTTACCGATCTCGATTGTGGCTATTGCCGCAAGCTCCATCATGAGATCAAGGCGTATAATGACAATGGCATCAGGGTTCGTTATCTGCTATATCCTCGCGCAGGAAAGGACTCTGCCTCGTACACCAAGGCAGTGAGTGCCTGGTGCGCCAAGGATCGCAATGCCGCGTTGACGCGCGCCAAGAATGGTGAAGAACTGGATCGCAAGGATTGCCCAAATCCTGTTCAACGACACATGGCGTTGGGTGAGTTGATTGGTCTCACCGGAACCCCAACCATTATCACCGACACCGGCGAGATACTACCTGGCTACGTTCCACCCGTCCAACTGGCCAACCACCTCGACACTGTGAATCAGGGGAATACGAAATGAGCGAACCGGATACCTCCGATCGACGCCGCTTCACCCGGCTACCCTTCGATACGCAAGGCAAAGTGACCCTCTTAACCAAGGGAGGGACAGTCTCTGATATTGCACTGCTTGATCTGTGCCTACAAGGGGCTCTAGTGGAATTACCAGGGGCATCCCTCGCCCCACTGAACGGTGAGAGGGTAACCTTAGAATTGAATCTAGACGGTGTTGAAGCCATCATTTCGATGGATACCACCGTAGTGTACATAGCAGAACAACGTGTTGGCCTACGCTGCCTCGCCATGGATCTGGACAGCATTACCCACCTCCGGCGCTTGGTAGAACTCAACCTCGGTGATGCGGCATTGTTTCAGCGGGAGATGTCGCTGCTGGGTCATCCCATCCCATTGCCCCCGTTGGAGCAGCCCGAATAAGGCAATCGGTGTATAGTACTCCTGTAGCATTACCACTTTTTGGCCTACCGTGCTCAGGGTATCTCACCGTTCCCTAGAGGAACTCTGCTGATGGCGTTTGTCAGACCCGAACCTAATCCCAAAACTATCCGTTCGCTTGCCTTGTGGATGGCACCACCGGCGTATGGCTGGCGGCGAAAGGGCCGACGTGGCGGAAGCGCAAACCGAGCGTTAATGCAGCCGCTCGCAGCACTCGGCATCATCTTGCTCATGGTGGGCTTCGTTGGCCTGCTGATCATGCAGCAGTCCATCTATCACTCATCCCTCTTTGGGGGCATCGGCGATCTCCAGCGCCAAGCACGCTACATCGTCGATCTGTCCTCCCCACCTGCCGACGTATACCGCTTGCGGATGGTATTGGATGAATTTGACAGCCGTCTGCACCGCCTCACTGTCGATCTGCGGATGCCGGTCACCATCAACGATACGATCGTTCCCTGGCGTTCATCCCCTGCGCAGGATGCCCTATTTAATCTAACAACCCATTGGCAAACCCGTTATCACCCGAACCTGCTCTCTTTGTCCAACGAAAAGGCGAGCACGGCAAGACCAGAAATAAGCCAGACCGCCCATCAATTGGTGCGCGAGATAGATACCATTAGTGACGACGCAAGCGAGGCAGTGCGTACCCAGTCCTCACTGTTATTTATGGCCGAGGTAGGACTATTGCTGCTCGGTGCCATGGCCACCGTTGTGATTGTCATGCGCGTCAACCACCAGCTACTTGAGCCCTTGGCTCACCTGCGCAATTGGGCAAGTCGGATGCGGGGTGGTAATCTCGGGGCACGGATACCTGCCCCCGCGAAAGGTGATTTTGCGGAACTTGCCGGTGATATCAACGCGCTCGGATCCGATCTCCAGATACTCACGCGCGATATGGACAACCAGGTGCGCCATCAAACCGAGCGCCTTGCCCAGAAGACCCATTCTCTACAAGTGCTCTACGACATCGCCTCAAACATCAACAGTGCCAGGGATATGGATGACCTCCTAACCTGTTTCTTAAGCACCATCACCGAGTTGGTCGGCGCAGTAGCAGCCGCAGTGCGCCTCGTCACGGATGATCATCAGTTACGCTTGGTGGCCAGTATCGGTCTGGATCCCGACATCGTCGAACGAGAGCGGTTGGTGCCAATCGATCGCTGCCTGTGTGGTGTTACGGTCGCTTCCGGGGAACTCAACAGTCTGCCTGATCTTCGTCACTGCGCCAAACTGAACGGTCGCCCTATGTTTCCGGTTGAGGGCATTGAGATAATCGCTGTCCCACTCATGTACCGTGACCGCACCCTCGGGATCTACAACCTGTTCCTCGACCCCTCTGGTCTTGTCCAGCGGGAAGAAATGCAAGAATTATTGACCAGTATCGGTAAGCACCTGGGAATGGCCGTGGAGAAGGCGCGGCTCGACACCGAGTCGAAGCGGCTGTCAATTATCCAAGAACGCACCATGCTTGCCCATGAACTCCACGATTCTTTGGCCCAAACGCTGGCGGGACTCCGTTTCCAGTCCAAGATGCTAGAGGAAACCCTCGAGAAGAGCGGAGATGTCGGGGCGCTTGGGGAAGTCAACAAGATTCGCGCCGGGGTAGAAGACGCCCATACCGAGCTGCGTGAATTGTTGGTTCATTTCCGTGCGCGCATGGACGAACGTGGGCTCATCCCCGCCCTAGAGGAGATGCTTGAGGGGTTCCGTCACGAGACCCAGATTGCCGCGTTCTTCCACAACGAATGTCAGCAACTCAACCTAAGCCCGGATCAAGAAGTACAGGTTCTGCATATCGTCCAAGAAGCGCTGACCAATGTCCGTAAGCACAGCGGGGCACGAAATGTGCGCTTGTTGTTGCACTGCGACAAAGGCAGTGGTTATCGTATGTTGGTCGAGGATGATGGTAACGGCTTAGTAAGCACCAATCGTCAACCGCTACCAGGAGAGCATGTGGGGCTATCCATCATGCAGGAGCGGGCGCGACGTTTGGGAGGAACACTACGTGTGGAGGGTGAGCCGGGCGAGGGGACACGGGTAGAACTGACCTGCGTACCTCATTCCCTCGCCACTCATAACATTCAGTATCACAGTGAGGGATAGGTATCCATGCGCGTATTGTTAATTGATGACCACGCCCTGTTTCGAGCCGGGCTAGAGGGCTTGTTGGAGCGTCGAGCAATCCAGGTGATTGGTTCGGTCGGTAGCGGCGAGGAGGGTTTGCGTCTCGCGAGTGAATTAAAGCTGGACATCATCCTCCTCGATATGCGGATGCCGCGCATGGAAGGGGGCGAGGTTCTGAAGGTTCTACGCCGACGTGGCATTACCATACCCGTTGTGATGCTTACCACCAGCCGCGAGGAACAGGATCTGGTGGATGCGCTTCGCAACGGCGCGAACGGCTACCTACTCAAAGACATGGAACCCGATCGGCTGGTAGATACGCTGCGTGAGATTGTGGCAGGCGGCACGGTCGTTGCGCCGGAATTGGCGGGGGTATTGGCCCGAGCCATCAAGGGGGATGATCGTCGGAGCGGATTGCATAACACCCCCCTTGCGGATCTCACCCCGAGAGAGCAACAGATCCTCCGCCACCTTGCCGAAGGTCAGAGCAACAAGGTGATTGGCCGCGAATTAGGCATCTCCGATGGTACCGTAAAGCTCCACGTCAAGGCGATTTTGCGTAAACTTGGGGTACATTCTCGGGTGGAAGCAGCGGTCATTGCGGTGGAACAGGGGATCTGTCGTCACAGCGAAGACTCCTAACGCCTACCTAGCGTTTCTGCCTGCGGAGTGTTTTCTACACAGCGGGATTGCATGTACCCCTCTGCAGAATTACTACTAGAGAAATTTCCGGTTCGAGAAAAAGAAGCTATCGAAGACCATGTTCCAGTACAACTGGTGATCCCTACAATAATCGACCAGTTGATCCAGTGGCGAAATACCATCTGCAGAGCCAGACCCCGGTATGCGGCCAAGCTGTACTATCAGCGGAGTTTCTGAGCGTGCGAGAAGCGTATCGATCGCCAGTAGTTCTTGGGCGATTGGCAATTCTCCGTTTGTTGTTCCGTCCAGCAATAAAAAGACAGACATCCCGTGCGGGAGGGACTTTAGCACTTGCGGGAGAACTGTCGCACAGTCGCCCTTGAGACAAGTAACCCCGATTGGCTCGAGCAGTGCCCTCGAGAAGGTGTGCAGATTCTCAAATTGTTCTATGACGATCACCCGATATCCGCGTTCGGATACCAACTTCGCAGTCGAGCCAATCGCAATCCCAGCTTCAATGAAGATCGTCTCGCCTGGTTTAAGCTTCGCTAGATAGCGCAATACGACTTCTTTTTTTATGAAATCGGGTGGCGGTGATGCGTACCCTGCATTCTTCCATGCCAGAAACAGATTTACCTCGTTGGTTAATGCCTCAATCTCCTGTTGCGTCATATATCTTGGCTCTACTGCGGCAGGAGGCCGCTTGACAAAGACAGCATCTCCCTTCCATCTTGCACAAAATTGCGTGGCCTCTAGCGAAAGTACGTTCTGGTGTAATTCTAACGGATCTAATATCGCGACCCGTATCGGGTTATTTTCTTTGTGAATTCCTGCAATAATCACGTAATTACCATTATTGAGTTGCGCAATGACCGGAAAGAC
>CAIRSR010000101.1 GCA_903881315.1 uncultured Thiotrichales bacterium
CTAACGCTCCGAAATGATCGAGAAACGTCTCAATGGCTTGACCCATGTTGGATCCCCCGTAACAGTTGAGACATCTTCCCAGAAAAACAGCGCCCCAGAAAACAGCTACCTCATTTGTCTCTCATGAGGCTGCCCTGGTTGATAACCAGGGCTGGATCCTTTTCTGTTCATAAGGCGTATAATAGGAAGCATGGCACTTTACCTCGCGCCGTCGGTCTAATCGAGTAAAGCGCTATCTCCCTTCGTGCCGTACCCCATAACAGCCATTAAGAATACGAGCGAATTGGTGCCCACAGCTTCTCAGAGGGTATTGCCATGACGACGATCTCCGGTTTACCACCAACCAGCACCTACAACTACCCGAGCGCTACCACACCGAAAGCGGTTGCTCCCACACCGAATCAGGCCCTGCCCGGCGTAGCATCGTCGCTTGCGCTGCAAGGGAACCTGGTTGGGGCGCTGGTGGCAGGCCAGACTGCGGGCGCGACCACCTATAATGCGCAAGGGTTACTCGGTTCTTTTTCACCGACCGGGGGCGCGTCCTCATCGGCCACCAGCGGCAACAGCCCGCAGGCCAGCGCGAGCCCGACCAGTACCAGTACTTCATTGAATCAGGCCATTGTGGGTTCCTTGTCCCCCACGTCATCGAGTAGTGGCGTTTATACCGCGAGTGGGGTGCTGGTAACGCTCCCTTCAACCGATGTTACGTCAAACTGGACAACGATGTTGCAACAGAACCCAGGCCTGGCCGCGAGCGCCATCGGCAACTCGATGAACCAAGCGATCGTCGGCTCGCTCTCGGCCTTTGCCTAAGGGCTTGTCGTCAGTGTGCGCTTCCTTCAGCGATTGTCAGAGAGGAATAGCGCGTCGTAGCTTGCCCGCGAGAAGCCCCGCACCACCTTTTCTGGCGTGACCAGGATGGGTACGCCGCCCGTGCCCAGCTCTTTATAGGCGGCACGGCCTGCGCTGGTGTCGATGTCATAAACGGTGTAGGTGATGTTGTGCCCATCCAGGTAGGCCTTGGCGAGTCGGCAATAACCACACCACTCTGCGGAATATAACTCGGTTGCACCCTTCTGGTGTGGGGTCGGCTCGTGCCGCACCGTGCGCTTTGGCGCGGGTCGTACCGCCTCGGTGGGGGGTGTGGGCGCGGGTGATGCTGGCGGCAGTGGCGCGGCGGGTAGGCGCTCGAAAGAGAATGTTTGGTAACGGTTCGTGGGTGGTGCCTGGTCGCTGTAGCGAACCTCGCCGTGCGGGCCGATGGTCTTGTAGACCGTATCAATGGCACCACCCCCGGCAGGGGTAAGGCCGCTGACGGAAAAGAGCAAACACACCAACAGCGTGGCGATTGCGGCGCGTGCAGGCGACTTCGTGGTCATGGCGGATGTCCCCACTAGGGTTTTGTAGGGTATACGGTAGCGTCACGTCGCTTCTTTTGTCGTGGTAATTGTGCGCGGTGTGGTTGTTGCAAAATACCACGGTTTTGGGCGGGAGGCCCGCCTTGTCTCAGGCGAGATGGGCCGATAACTCGAAGGTGACGGATGACCCTGGGCCCTCGAGAATACGACCGCCAAGCGCGACGAGAAGAGACTCGATGCGAGCCCACTCGATATTTCCGTTGACTGGATCGAACCAGAGGGATTCCAGGGTGCGTTGATGCTTGCTGGTTTACCACGAAATGATAGCACTATTTTGTAACGCGATAACCAGTACGCAAGCACAGTGGCAATGAGCCGCACCGATAGCGGTTGGTGCGGTGTGTCGGCAGTGCCGTGTCGGGCGCGTCCCACAGCGGGGGAATTGCCGCGAAAGAGCGATGTCCCGCCGTTCGTCGCTGGTAGTCCGTGACGGGTGGTGAGTAAGGTGAGCCAACCGGAGGGGCAGCGCACTGGCGAGATGGGTGATTTTCTTAACCCATTGATTCTGCGTAGGTCATTGATTTATGGAAGGGGGCGTTCTTAACTCATTGAAGTATTTTTTAAATGGTTGATGCGACTGGGGGTGGCGGCGGTAAGCGGTTGATATCTTTTTTAAGCGCTTGATGCGTCACCGGGTCTTATTTCTAAGTTATTGATAGTAAAAGTGATGCCCCCGTGAATTGCTCGACATTGTAGTGGACAGACCTGTGGATAACTGTGTAGATATCTTAATTGCAAGCCCTCGGTATTTCTCTAAAGAGTAGCGCTTCTCTGCCGCTATCTTTCCCCCCTGAAATCTTGCGCAGCCAGCGGTGGCGAAAGCGCTAATCGTTTTCCTGGAGGCCCCCGTTTTTTCTCTCCCTATCCCTCGAATGGGAGGGTATCCCGCAGTAACACCGGTTCAATGGTGTTTGGGGCGAATATCCCCTATCCAGAAACTATCCAACCTTATGTCACAAGTCGTTGTTATAAAAGCATGAAGATTTATTTATAACGAGTATGCAGAAGGTGCGGGAGTGTGCTTACTGCCAAAGGGGATATTCCCTAGCAATTTGCTATCTCGATAGCCACACTATGGGGAGCGTCGCACCCTGCGGATCATAGAGACCAGGCGGACAAACCGAATACCCACTCCCTAATTAAGGATCGAGAATGGCTGTCAAGACCTACAATGCTGGCGTAAAAGAATACCGACACACCTACTGGGAGCC
>CAIRSR010000102.1 GCA_903881315.1 uncultured Thiotrichales bacterium
ACTCGGCGCACGGAGGGCATACAAAAAAAGCGACCCACCTACCACAGCAGAAAGAAAGATCAGGATAAAGATCCCGCGACGCGGATCAGAGGCAAAGGCATGGACGGAGGTGAGCACCCCCGATCGCACCAAAAAGGTTCCGAGGAGACTCAAGGAAAAGGTAACAATCGCGAGCAGTACCGTCCAAGCACGAAACTCCCCGCGCTTTTCAGTGACTGCCAAGGAATGGAGCAGGGCAGTGCCTACTAACCAGGGCATTAACGAGGCGTTCTCAACCGGATCCCAGAACCACCACCCTCCCCAACCAAGTTCGTAATAGGCCCAGAACGAACCCACGGTAATTCCAAGCGTTAGACACGCCCAGGCCGCCAAGGCCCAGGGACGCGACCACCGCGCCCAGGCAGCATCTAATCGCCCCCCCAACAGGGCAGCAATAGCAAAGGCGAACACCACTGCAAAACCCACATAGCCAAGATACAACATCGGGGGATGAATAATTAACCCTGGGTCTTGCAAAAGCGGATTAAGATCGCTACCGGTAAAATCGGGTGGTGGAGTAACGCGCTCGAAAGGATTAGAGGTGAGTAGCATAAACATCAGAAAGCCAGCACTAACCAGCCCCATCACCCCCAGTACCCGGGAGTAAAATACCAGAGGCAGGTTGCCCGACAAACTCACCGCCAACGTCCACCCCCCCAGCAGAAAGGCCCACAAAAGCAACGATCCCTCGTGCCCTCCCCACACAGCAGAAAGCCGGTAATACAGCGGGAGGGCTAGATTAGAGTTCCGCGCCACATACTCAACGCTAAAATCATTCTGCACAAAAGACCAGGCGAGACAAAGCATCGCCAGCAACAAAAAGGCGAATTGTCCCCGCGCAGCAGTGATGGACAACATCATCCAGGTATGCTGAGCGCGACTCGCCCCAACCAAAGGGATCGTCCCCTGCGCAACCGCAAGACACAGGGAAAGAATAATCGCGAAGGTGCCAATCTCTGGGATCATGGATAACCGACCAGTCCTTAATAAGCAAACGGCCACAGCCCCTCAGTAAATGAGCGTATGGCAATATGAAGCAACTCGCGCTCCCGTTATCCGTCGGGCAACCTACAACCGTTAGCGGAGAAGATAGCGTTCCAAAAAACGCCGGTAGATCCTGTGCAAGAGTTCCAGATCCGCCACCGCCACACGCTCGTCTATCTGATGAATCGTGGCGCTAAGTAGCCCAAGCTCCACCACCTCGGCACCAGCGGGCGCAATAAAACGTCCGTCAGAGGTGCCCCCAGTCGTAGAAAGCTGCGCGGGATAACCAGTCACATCCAGGATCGCCCCGAGAACAGCATCCACAAGTGCGCCTCCGGTCGTCAGAAAATGGCCATAACCATCCCACGCAAGATCATAATCTAAACCATGACGATTTAAGACATCCACGACACGGCACTTTAATTCGTCCTCTGTCACCGCCGAAGAGAATCGAAAATTACACAGCGCGGTCAGGGTACCTGGCACAACATTGACAGCGCCAGTGCCCGAATGAAGATTGGAGAACTGGAAACTGGTCGGCGGAAAATGCGCATTACCATTATCCCAACTGGCCGCAGCCAGTTCCACCAAAGCCGGCGCAAAACGATGGATGGGATTTTTCGTTTGGTGAGGATAGGCAATGTGCCCCTGTTTCCCACGTACCGTAAGCGTTCCATTCAGAGAGCCGCGCCTGCCATTCTTGACGCTATCCCCAACCCGCTCCTCACTCGACGGCTCACCCAATAAACATGCGTCGATCACGACCCCCTGCTTTTGGAGGTATTCAACCACGCGACGGGTGCCATTCACCGCAACCCCCTCCTCATCCGAGGTAAGGAGAAAGGCAATAGTTCCTGGATGGTCGGGATATTCCGCAACAAAGTCTTCTACTGCGGTCACCATTGCCGCCAGACCACCCTTCATATCCGCCACCCCGCGCCCCCACAGAAAGCCATCCCGTAGCGTAGGCGTAAAAGGCGGGGCCGACCACGAATCAATCAAGCCCGGCGTTACTACATCGGTGTGACCAGCAAGTACCAGCAAAGGACGCCCCACACCCCGATATGCCCAAAGGTTGGTGACTTCCCCAAAGAGCAGACGCTCTACGGTAAAGCCAAGCGGACGAAGACGCTCAATAATCAACCCCTGACAACCAGCATCGTCCGGCGTCACCGAAGGACGAGAAACAAGATCCATTGCAAGCGCCAAGGTTTGCGACATTAGAACGTACCCTTTAGAAGACTCAGTTATCTCGTAACAATTCATTGATACCGGTTTTGGATCTGGTTTTCTCGTCTACCTGTTTGATAATCACCGCACAGTAGAGACTATACTTTCCATTCGCAGCAGGCAGATTACCCGCCACCACCACGGAACCAGCCGGAATACGTCCATACGAAATCTCGTCGGTAGCACGATTGTATATCTTAGTGCTCTGCCCAATATACACCCCCATAGAGATTACCGACCCCTCTTCTACGATCACACCCTCCACAACCTCAGAACGAGCACCGATAAAACAATTATCCTCAATAATCGTAGGAGCAGCCTGAACCGGTTCCAGCACCCCGCCTATTCCCACACCACCGGACAAATGAACATTTTTGCCAATCTGGGCGCACGACCCAACCGTAGCCCACGTATCTACCATACTGCCACTGTCAACGTAAGCACCAATATTGACATAAGAAGGCATCAACACCACAGAGGGCGCAACATAAGACCCGTATCGCACAGTCGCTGGCGGAACAACGCGCACACCGTCCTCTCGGAAATCCTTCGGGCCGTAATCAGAGAACTTCGATCGAACCTTGTCAAAGTAGTTGGTAAACCCACCATGCAATATTGCATTATCCGAGATACGAAAATAAAGCAACACCGCCTTCTTTAGCCAGCCATTGACCACCCATTCCCCGTTACTCTTTTCTGCAACACGAGCGCGCCCGATATTCAATAACCGCACCGCCTCCTCCACGGCTTCTTTCAAAATTGGGTCAACGCTCTGGGGAGTAATTTCGGCCCTTCTCTCGAAGGCAGCATCAATAATAGCACTCAGATCATTCACAATAACACTCCCAAGTCAGCACTTAGTTAGCTGAATGAACAACCGCCAACACCTCATCGCCAATACCATTATACTTAATTCTACATCGTATTTACAGAACAACAGAGGCATAATCCGCGAGGCGCGAACGCTCACCGCGCACTAGGGTAATATGCCCTGCATACTCCCAATCACGGAAACGATCCACCACATTGGTCATACCAGAATTGGTCTCAGTGAGATAGGGCGTATCAATCTGGCTTAGGTTCCCCAAACACACTACCTTGGTTCCTGGGCCTGCACGAGTGATCAAGGTCTTCATCTGCTTGGCGGTGAGGTTTTGGGCCTCATCAATGATGAGATAACGATTGAGAAAGGTGCGCCCGCGCATAAAATTCAATGAGCGGATCTTGATACGATGCTGGAGCAGATCGGCGGTCGCAGCACGTCCCCACTCCCCTCCCCCCTCCGTTTGGGTGAGAACCTCTAGGTTATCCATGAGAGCCCCCATCCAGGGCGTCATTTTCTCCTCTTCGGTGCCGGGCAGAAAGCCAATATCCTCCCCAACCGGAACCGTAACGCGCGTCATAATAATCTCACGGTACAGCTTCTCTTCTAGCGTCAAGACCAAACCTGCCGCCAAGGCAAGCAAGGTTTTTCCGGTACCCGCCTGCCCAACCAAGGTCACCAGATCGACCTCGGGATCCATGAGAAGATTCAATGCAAAGTTCTGCTCCCGATTCCGCGCAGTGATACCCCATATCGCATTACGCGGACTGCGATAATCAGCCGCCAATTCGATCACCACACCACGATCGTCTACCTGGCGCACCAACGCCTCAAATTCTTGTTCCGATCCTTGCGACAAACATTGATTGGCGTGCCACTGCTCTACCAGAGGGCCATTCACCCGATAAAAGGTGCGCCCCGCCTCTTGCCACGACTCCATGCGTTTGCTGTGTGTCTCCCAGAAATCAGCGGGCAGATCACTCACACCGGTATACAACAGATCGACATCTTCCAATACTTGATCGTTGCAATAATCCTCCGCCACAATACCGAGGATATGGGCCTTAATCCGCAGATTAATATCTTTAGAAACCAAGACAACCTGAATCCCTGGCCGATCCGTTTTGATTGCTAAAACCGTTGCAAGAATGGCATTGTCTGGAATAGTACCAGGGAGATTCGCGGGTAGTTCTAAAGGAAATGTCTTGGTCTGAAAGAACAATCGCCCACTTGCCGTGAGCGCACACCGATTGCTGGGCAGTACCGGAATCGGTAAGCCCTGCCCAATATCGTCTGCCGCTGTATTGGCGATGATCTCGTCTAGGAACCGACTAACTTGACGAGCATTACGCGCAACCTCAGAAACCCCTTTCTTGCCCGCATCCAACTCTTCGAGAACCATCATCGGGAGAAAGATGTCATGCTCGTGGAATCTGAAAATGGCGGTGGGGTCGTGCAGCAGCACATTGGTGTCGAGGACATAAACGCGCTTCCCTTCAGCGTCGCTCGATCTCGTGGAGTTTATTCCGCTCACTATCAATCATGCCTTCGCATTCAACACGCAGAGCCCGAAGAGGTAGGCTAATTCCGCACGGGTTCTATCACCGCATCCAGGTTCATCTCATCGCAAAAATCCAGGAATTCCTCGCGCAACCGTGCGATGTGGGTGCCAGCAGGCACCGCCAAGGTCATGTTGACACCAAACATGGCGGTGCCAGTATGAGCCGCCGCGTAGGTATTGGTTACCATCTCTTCAATATTGATGGCACGGCTGGAGAAGAAATTGGTGAGCCGACACACAATCCCGGGGTGATCAAGCGCAATCACCTCGACCTGATAGGGCAGCATATCACCCGCAATCTGGCGCGGCTCGGTGCGACGAAAGATAATGGTCAATCCCAAGCGGCTTTGTAGGGCGCTAATCTGATTCTCGAGCTTGGCTACCGCGTTCCACGGGCCAGAAACCAGCATCAGCAACGAAAATTCACTGCCGAGCACCGTCATGCGGCTGTCTGCGACATTGCACCCAGCATCTAGGATGACCGAGGATAACTCGTTGACAAGCCCCGCACGATCTTGACCAAGAGCGGAAATCACTAGGTAGTTCATTCTGGCCGTTTTCACGTTGAGAAACATCCGGTGGTTGGACGAGGAATGGAGAGCCGTACAGCAGTCTGTTAGAGGTAGACCCGATCAAAAAACATGGGGTATCCGAATATCCAAAAAGGGACACCGTCCCTATTTTCTGACCGATTGGAAAGACACTAATACCCACACCTCGTTAGCCTCTATTGCATTCGGGCTATGGTACGCCATCCGCGCTGCATTATGCTGGAGTCCCTATTTGATGACGAACCCACAACAATAACCGAGAGTACAGGCATGGGGCTGCATGGGTTGCTGAAATCTCTATCTAAGAACGAACGTGTTCGTAGCGTCTTGTGTCGGGTAGCCGCTCATTATATCCGATTGGTATATAGCTCCAACCGTTGGGAAGTCATCGGAGGAGAGGTAGCACAGGAGTTTTGGGATAATGGAAAACCCTTTATCCTCGCCTTCTGGCACGGTCGCATCCTCATGATGCCCTACTGTTGGCAGAAAGGACAGAAGATCCACATGCTGATCTCGCAGCACCGCGATGGCCGTATCATCTCGCGTATTGTCGAGTATTTTGGTA
Organism: uncultured Thiotrichales bacterium; assembly: GCA_903881315.1. Classification (GTDB taxonomy): domain Bacteria; phylum Pseudomonadota; class Gammaproteobacteria; order CAIRSR01; family CAIRSR01; genus CAIRSR01. The sequence continues at coordinate 5,754 of CAIRSR010000102.1, forward strand.
TCAACACCGTAGTGGGCTCTACCCACAAAGGCGGTTCGGTTGCCTTCCGCACCATGTTAAAGGCGCTGAAGGCCGGAGAATGCGTCGGAATCACCCCGGACGGACCACAAGGGCCACGCATGGTCGCATCCGAAGGAATCGTCCAGGTGGCGCGACTCTCTGGCGTACCGGTCATCCCTTGCACCTTCGCAACGAGATACCGCTACCCGTTAAACACCTGGGATCGCTTCATGGTAGCGCTTCCTTTCGCCCAAGGCGTCTTTATCTGGGGACAACCGCTCTCTCTACCAGCCCGGGCCACTGCCGAGGAACAGGACGCCTTTCGCCGTCGCGTTGAGGACGCCCTCAATACCATCACCGCCATTGCCGATCAAAAAATGGGACATCCAGCCGTCGAGCCAATGCCACATCACCCTCAGTCACTGGCATAGCCAAAAAACAAAAGGGCAGGGTAAGCCCTGCCCTTTTGGGTTAGGTCGGTGTCGCCCGAAGGTATTACGCCGCCTGTCTCTGCTTCACCACATAATACAGGATTGGTATCACCCACAGGGTCAGCATGGTGGAGATGAAGATACCGAAGATGAGGGAGATAGCAAGCCCCCCGAAGATCGGATCATCTAGGATGAACGTCGCACCCAACATGGCAGCAAGGCCGGTCAATGCAATCGGCTTGGCCCGCACCGCCCCCGCTAAGGTCACGGCGTCCACCAAAGGAACCCCTCGCGCAATCTCCTGATTGATGAAATCCACGAGCAGGATCGAATTACGCACGATGATCCCCGCAAGCGCAATCATGCCGATCATCGACGTTGCCGTGAACTGAGCAGACATGATGGCATGACCCGGCATAACGCCGATGATGGTGAGCGGGATCGGTGCCATGATCACGAGGGGCGTAAGGTAAGAACTGAACTGACCCACCACCAACAGATAGATCATCAGCAGACCCACCGAATAGGCAATGCCCATGTCACGGAAGGTCTCGTAGGTCACCTGCCACTCCCCATCCCATTTTACCGTGTAATCACGGGTATTTTCCGGTTGTTTGATCCACTGCTGATGCACCGGTAGGCCCTGCTCCACCTTCAGCTCGCCGACGCGCTTCTGGATGTCCAGCATACCGTAGAGGGGACTATCCAGTTTCCCCGCCATATCTCCGGTAACGTACACTACCCGCATGAGATCCTTGTGATAAACGGATTTCTCCCACGAGTCATGTTGCACCCGGGTGAACTCCGACATAGGCACCAGGGTTCCAGACTGGCTGCGCACCTTCACGGCAAGGATACGCGCCAGATCCCCCTTATCGGCATCAGACAGTTCTAAGCGGACGGGAATGGGCACCTTCACCTTGGGGGTGTGGAGGAACGACACATCCTGACCAGACAACAACCCCATCACCGTATCACTCACGGCCTGGTCGGAGAGACCCAATTGGGCGGCGCGTTGCCTATCCACCTGCACCACCAAACGGGTCGCATCGTGCTCACTGCTGATACCGACATCAACGATATCCGGCGTCTCCGCAAAGACCTTGCGCACCTGTTCCGCAACCCGCAACTGACTCGCGTAATCCGGCCCATAGACCTCGGCAACCAAAGGAGACTGCACCGGAGGCCCAGGCGGCACCTCTACGATCTTGACATTGGCATTATAGCGGCGGCCAATCTCTTGGAGGGGTGCTCGCACAGCGCTCGCGATCTCGTGACTCTTGCGATCCCGAGCATGTTGATCCACCAGATTTACCTGGATGTCCCCAAGAAAAGGTTGCGCACGCAGATAGTATTGACGCACCAATCCATTGAAACCAATCGGCGAACTATTGCCAACGTAGGCCTGGTAGTGGGTTACCTCGGGCACCGTGACAATATAGGCTCCCAAGGCGTCCATTACCGCTGCGGTCTGCTGCAACGTAGTTCCCTCCGGCATATCCACCACGATCTGAAACTCGGACTTGTTATCGAAGGGTAGCATCTTCAGCACTACCTGCTTCCCTGCCACCAGCCCAACCGACGCCCCGACCAAGACCATGATGGCAAGCCCGAGCAGGATGCGATTCCAGGTAGCGCGTTTATGGGTCACGAAGGGATAGTAGAGCCGCCGGAAGAACGCCATCAACCCCGCCGAGGCCTCTTCCCCTCCTCCCTCGTGGCCATGTTCTCCCCCCGCCGCATGATTCATCCGTGCATGCACCCCCTTTAGGCCCATATAACAAAGCCACGGGGTAACCACAAAGGCAATCACCAGCGAGATCATCATACCAGTACTGGCATTGATGGGGATGGGACTCATGTAGGGGCCCATCAGACCAGTAACAAAGGCCATCGGCAACAAGGCAGCAATCACCGTGAAGGTGGCAAGAATGGTGGGCCCGCCAATCTCGTCCACCGCCGTGGGGATAATGCTGAGCAGGGGCGCACGACTGATGTGCATGTGACGATGGACGTTCTCCACCACCACAATTGCGTCATCCACCAAGATTCCGATAGAGAAGATAAGAGCGAACAGCGACACCCGATTGAGGGTGAACCCCCACGCCCAATTAGCAAACAGCGTCAGCGCGAGGGTCAGGGTAACCGCAGTACCCACGATCACCGCCTCACGCCAACCCATAGAGACCAGCACCAACAGCACCACGAACGAGGTAGCGAAGATGAGCTTGTGGATCAGTTTTTCCGCCTTGGCCTTAGCGGTCACGCCATAGTCGCGCGTAACCGTGTACTCGACCCCGTCAGGAATGGCAAAGCCACGCATCTGCTGCATACGCCCGATCACGGCCTCGGTTAGACCAGAGGCATTCACCCCGGGCTTCTTGGATACCGCTAAGGTTATCGCCGGGAAGCGACCATGCTCGGGTTTGCTCTCCGCTGCATGGGCAGCACCCTCGGCAGAATCATGCCCCGCAGACGGGCCAAACTCCATCCAGACCAGGTTCTTCGGGGTATCCGGCCCAAGCGTGACCGTTGCCACATCACCAAGCCGCACCGGACGTCCCTCGTGCATCCCCACCACCAGCTCAACCACATCGGTAGGATCAGACAAAAAGACCCCGGCCTGGATCGGAATGGCCGTATTACCCGCAACGCTATCACCCGCTTGGGAAGAGGCGTTCGCCGCCTGCAATGCCCGCTGTAGATCGTCAAACGACAACTGATAGCCCGAGAGCTTCTCTGGGTCGAGCATCACCCGAACCGCTTGATCCTGGGCACCTATCGTATAGACGTTGCGCGTCCCCGGAACCCGCTTTAGCTCAGCCTCTAGGGTGTGACCCACTCGGGAAAGCTCATACTGCCCGATGTCTGGCTTCGCGCTCCACAGGGTAAAGGTGACAATCGGCACATCATCAATACCCTTTGGCTTTACCAAGGGATGCCCAACCCCGAGATTTCTTGGGAGAAAATCCTCATTAGAAAAGATAGCGTTGTACAGGCGCAGGATAGCCGAGGTGCGATTCTCCCCGACCTCATACTGAACCGTCAGAACCGCCATGCCCGGACGAGAAACCGAATAGACGTGCTTAACCCCCTCCACCTCGGACAAAACCTGCTCCGCCGGAGTGGCCACGACCTGTTCCACCTCAGAGACCGAGGCACCAGGAAACGGGATAAAGACATTGGCAAAGGTGACCGAGATCTGCGGCTCCTCCTCTTGTGGAGTCACCTGCAGACCGAAAAAACCTAACAACAACCCCACCAACGCAAGCAGCGGGGTAATCTCTGAATTCTGGAAGGCCTCGGCGATTCGCCCTGAGATCGACAAGGGTTTATTCATAGTTTCTCTCCGCCGGAGCGGTATTGCTGTCCTGCCCTCACCGGATCCAGAACCACCTTTTCTCCTACGGAAAGACCAGAGAGAACCTCAATTTTGCCATCGTCTTGTAGCTTGCCGGTGAGCACTGAGCGGAAACGCAGCCCGCCATGATCGCCGAGGACATACACACCCGTCACCTCACCACGCTGCACCAAAGAAACAACCGGTGCCACCAAGCGATTCTCAGCACCCGTGACAAAGGCCACCTTGACCAACATGCCGGGCTTCACACCCGCCGCCTTTTCTGGGAGATCGACGCGAGCGCGGAAAGAACGGGACGTCTCATCGGCGTAAGGAAAAATGGTGACAGCACTGCCAACCAAGGATGGTATCCCTTCACCCAACAAGACCCGCACCGTCTTGGCCTGACGGGCAGCATCCTCTTGGTTCTGCGGAATATCCACACGGACGCGCAATTTATCCAAAGAAATACCGGTAAACAGGGGCTGTCCAACCTGGGCCGTCTCCCCTACCTGCACATAGCGCTTGATAACGAACCCCGAATAGGGGGCACGCACCACGGTATCACCCGCCGTGTCCTCAGCGGATGCACCCACCGCCTTGGCAGACGAGACCCTAGCGCGGGCGCTCACCAGGGCCGCTTGGGCCTGATCCATCGCTGAACCGGTCGCCATCTGCTTATCGAAGAGGCGTTTGACGCGGCTATACTCGCTTTCTGCCTGTTGCAGATAGGCCGCCGCCTCTTGCTCTCCGGCCCGCGCCTGCGCCACCCCTGACTGGGTGTGGACGGCCTTAAGTCGCAACAAGACCTGGTCTTGCTTGACAAACTGGTTGACATCAAAATTGACCTCGGTAATCTCCCCCGAGGTACGAGCCGTAAGCGTTGCCTGATTGATAGCCTCCACCGTACCGTCGAGAACGATCTCGGAGGGAACGGCTCGATTGACCACGGGCACCGTTGGCAGAGCCGACTCTCCGGCCAGCGCATCCCCGATCACCCAGGAAACCAGTAACAGAAATATGCCTGTTTTCATTGTTATGCCATTATCGATTGAGTCAGGATAGAAAAACAAAAGCCAAACACAACCCAGTAATCTCTATGGTTTTGTGCGGAACCTTTGTTTTGTGTCTTTACTGTCTAACGGAAACACTACCGCGCCAACCATTGATTCACCGACGCCAGATCTGCAGGCGAGAGCGAACCATTCATGCTCTTCAACTGGAAGGAACTCAAAACGTAATCATGTCGTGCGGTGCTCAGGTTTCGCTCCGCCTGGAAATAATCCCGCTCGGCGTTCAGAACATCCACCATGGTGCGCATACCCACCTCACGGCCTTCAACGGTGGTGTTTAACATGCTCTTCGCAGAGATCAATGCCTGACTGTAGGCCTTCACCTGTGCCAAACTACTGTTGACCGTCCGGTAGGCATTGCGGGTACCACGGACTGTCTGCCGCTCCGCCGTCTCAAGGTCATCACGGGCCTGATCGACGCCAGCCACGGCTTGGCGTTCTGCCGAACTCACCTGCCCACCGAGAAAGATCGGCAGCTTCATCTGGATCATCGCAATGTTGGCATCACTCACGTAACCGCCGAGCCAATAAGCATCCGCCTGGTTGTCTCGGTAGGAGCGTGACAAGACAAGGTCTACCGTTGGCAGATGTCCGGAAAAGGCCTTCTTGCGCTCGGCCTCGGCAACCTGTACCTGGAGGCGGGCCACTTGCAGAGTAGGATTGTTATCCCGCGCCGAGGCTACCCACTTTTCTGGATCTGCTGGGTTTGGCCCGGGGAATGACACGTCCTCGCGCAACGGAGCCAAGCGCTCTGGCAGAGTACCGGCAATCTCCCGTAGCGCCTCACGCCGATTCTCTAGGTCATTCTGCGCTGCAATCTCACGCGCCTCAGCAAAATCAAGACGCGACTGGGCCTCATGCTGTTCGGTTAGGATTGCCGCCCCCACAGTCAGGCGTTCCTTGGCGACCACCAACTGGCGGTTCATCGCACTGGTTTCTGCGGTAGCGACACGCAGACTATCCTCAGCCGCGAGAACATCGAAATAGGCCGTGGTCACCCGCAGCAACAGCCCTTGTGTTGCCGCTTGAAAACCCCGATCGGCCTGTGCGACCTTAGAGTCTGCCTCTTTAAACGACAGCCACCGATCCCAACGAAACAGGGGCTGAACCAGATTGAGACTCCAACTGTTGATGGCGTAGTGTTCTGGATAACTTTTCAACTGTTGCACGAGCGATCGATCGGCGCTCAGTACCACAGCCGGCATGAGGCCTGCCCGACTCTGGGGAAGCGCTTCCAGGGCTGCGTCTCGTCCCGCCGTAGCAGAACGAAAGACAGGGTCGCTACCCAACGCCTGCTGGTAAACCGACACCAGATCACTCACCTCAGCAGTGGCGCTCACATCAACGCCCAACCACACGCAGAGGGCAACACACACCTTGATGTGGCTGGATACGGACTTCATCCGAAACGATTGTTTTTTCACAAATGCTCTCCACCCTCTCGCAAAACACCAGTGTGTCCCAAACGGCGCACGGAAACCCGCGACGAACCAAACGTGCCGATCTTACGCGCATAACCGGATCACTAGCCAGTGACACCGCCCGAAGAGAAAGACGCCCTCTGAACCCGTTATGCGCTGCGGGGAATTACCCGGCAGCAATCACAAGGATGCGATTATCATAGGGATAATGCTTAGACCAGACACGGCATCCTGCCTAATGGGCGCGGGGGATTACCGACTCGCTCCACCCAACGACTTGGGTAAGCCACACCACCTACCCCAGATAGGTGGGTTACACCCAAACAGAGATAGCACCCCTCCCATCCCCTTAAATATCCACACGCTTATCTAGGGCGCGTTGATAGATGTCCGCATAGGAGCGAGCGCTCTTATCCCACCCGTAGTCAGCGGCCATGGCGACCGCCATCATCCGCTGCCAGGTGCTGTAATCGTTGTAGTACAGATGCAGCGCCCGCATGAGGGCTCCGGTGAGGCCAACGGGCGTTGCTGCGCCAAAGACAAAGCCAGTCGCCCGCCCGGAGGCAAGGTTTTCGGGGGTCGCATCGACAACGGTATCGGCAAGCCCTCCGGTACGTCGCACCACGGGCAAGGTGCCATAACGCAGGCTATAGAGTTGATTAAGCCCGCAAGGCTCAAAGCGAGATGGCATCAGAAAGGCGTCCGCGCCCGCCTCGATCAGGTGGGCAAGGTCTTCATCGTAGCCAATCTGCACCGCCACCTGGGTCGGGAAAGACGCCACCAAGGACTTCAACCCCTCCTCAAAAACCTGCTCTCCTGCCCCGAGCACCACAACCTGCACCGGATGTTGCAACAGATCCGGCAGTGCCGCCAGCACCAGATCGATCCCCTTTTGCTCCACCATCCTCCCGATAAACCCAAGCAGCGCCACCTTGGGGCGCACCGGTAGACCAAAACGTCGCTGCAGAGCCGTTTTATTGGTCGCCTTCCCAGAAAGATCGGTGGAACTGTAGCGACAAGAAAGGTGCGGGTCGCTGATCGGATCCCAATGCGCATAGTTAGCCCCATTTAAGATGCCTACCAAACGATCGGCACGCGCTTCGATGAGACCCTCTAAACCATAGCCAAAGACAGGCGTGCGGATTTCCCGTGCGTAGGTTGGGCTTACCGTGGTCAGCAGATCCGCATAGGCAAGTCCACCTTTGATAAAGGACATCCTGCCATAAAACTCAAGCCCATCCATAGACCATAAGGCCATCGGTAGACCCAATTCAACGAAGGTTCCCCAGGGAAAAACTCCCTGATAGGAAAGGTTATGCAGGGTAAAGACCGTTTTCGGGTGATGCTCTTCTAGGGAAAGCAATGCAGGGATGAGACCGGTCTGCCAATCATTACAATGCACGACCTCCGGCTTCCATCCCAATCCTGGCCATCCTTGGGAGAGCGCCACCACCGCACGGGAAAATAGGGCGAAACGCTGCGGATTATCCGGCCAATCCCCCGTCCCATCGCCGTAGATACCACCCAATCGATCAAAATAGGTCGGACAATCGATGAGATACAGCGGCACACCGGTATCCGGTAGGACGCCTTCTAAGACACGCACCGGGGTTGCTACACCTGGGAGGTCGATGAGCTTTATCAGCGTCAGCGACCGTTCACAGCGAGCCAACACCTGCGGATACGCTGGAAGCACCAGGCGCACATCATGGCCAAGCGCCCGCAACGCGGGAGGCAAGGATCCGGAGACATCAGCAAGCCCTCCGGTCTTTACTAAGGGATGAACTTCGCTGGTAACAAATAAAACCGTTGTCATTGGCAGCACTGACGAAACGCACAGAAAGCGGGCAAGAGTTCTAACCTCGATACACTGGGGTACTCGACCTTATCCACAAAGCTCGCTTGCGGAGGCGCGTAGAGTACCAAGGTTCATGCCCTAGGGGGAGGTGGCAGCAAAAAACTACCTTACCGCATTGATGGCTCGCTACGACAACAATCCGCTCGCAGCCACCGCATTGCGCCCTATTTCACCCCTATGATACCCTCAGCCCTGAGATTTTGTTGGTTCGCCCACGCTAACGGCAAGAGGCTACCAACCATAATACCCAAAGAAGAATAAAATTCCCTGATTACGGAGTATCTTACATGAAAAAACTATGCGCCTGGTTGTCCGTGCTGATCCTGGTAGGGTTTAGCAGCCTGTCCCTCGCAGCGTCAAAAACAGCCACAGCAGTCGATATCAACGCTGCGGATGCCACCGCCATCGCCGCCGCAATGAAGGGGGTGGGCAAGGTAAAGTCTGATGCGATTGTCAAATATCGCACCACAAACGGCCCCTTTGCCAGCGTCGATGACCTTGCCAAGGTACCAGGCATCACCAAAAAGATTATCGACGATAATCGCGCCACCCTCTCCGTCAGCGGCGCACCCGCCAAGGCCGCTGCATCAGCACCAGCTCCAGCAGCCGCTGCACCAAAGCCTGCTGCACCAGCACCCGCTCCGGCAGCCGCTGCACCAAAGCCTGCTGCACCAGCACCAGCACCAGCTCCAGCAGCCGCTGCACCAAAGCCCGCTGCACCTGCTGCTGCAGCCAAACCGACTACAACCAAATAGCTCTCCCCCTTCACACACGTCCGGGTAGCTCTGGGCCTGGGCGTGTCAGATCATCGTCCGTCCTATAAGGTTACCACCCGCCCCTCCTCGCACCCGCTTAGCGTGGAGTGCGCGGGTTGGCTTTGGGCCCCACCGCAAAATCGCATTTGCGGACATCGTGCTCGCCTCCCCCGCTCTACCATCATACAATGAGTCCTTACAAGGCAACATTGCCCGGAGAACGCGGTGCATCACCCTGGTCGAGTTGTGAAATACACGAGACAACCAGCATCAAGCGGCGGCCTCGCTGCAGTACGCTCGGCGGTACAGTACTGCCTATTGCTGTGCCTGGCTTGTATCGGCTCAGCGGTCTTTGCCGCACCCGTCAACACCGACGAGGTATACACTGAGACACTGCGCATTGCGCACGAAACCGCCCTGATTCGGCACAGCCTCGGCATCACCACCGAGACGCAGGTTACACCCATCACCGCCGACCTGCTGCCACGCCACAACCTGGCCCAGAGCTACGTGATCCTTGAGAAGGTCAACTTCTTTCGACGCCAACACCGACTACCCGATGCGTCCCCCACGGTGATCGCACCGTATCTTGACCTAGCACCATTTAATACCTGGGCAGAGACGCAACGCATCCTCACCGAACTCGCCATTGTCAAGAAGTGGCTCGACATTCCGCCAGAACCAGAAGCGATAGCGCCAGTTTCTGGCAAGCATCCCATCGACGTTTTTAACCGCCTCAGACAGATTTCCACAGATTGGAACCCGTTGCTTGGGGGAGGCGTACTGCCCGCCCATGTCTATTCGGGTGCAACACGCTTAGCCGAGGAGGCGCGGATACTCCTCGCCCACCTCGGTATCGCTGACACGACAGCCCCCCCCGCCCGGAACAAAGACGCTCGGCCACGCGACTCGTTGCGCGAGGTCTTCGCGGTACTCGCTGAGGTACAGCGCCTTCAAGAACAGATTGGGGTAACACCAACAGACTTCAGCGCCTTCCGCAAGCCTGAGGATGTGCAGCCAGATGATGTCCTAACGATGACCGCCCTAACCCTCGGGGAATTACAGATTCTTAAGGCCCATATCGGCCTTTTGCAAAATGTTACCTCAGCACGCTCCTATTATCCGGACAAACAACCAGCCGATGTGCAACAGGTGGTGGGCTACGCGACCAATCGGTTGCGACTCATTCGTACCTTGGGGAGATAGCCATGGGCACACCCGAAAACAGGCAATCACCTCTACCCTTCCGGTACACTCTTACTCCCCATCGGGCCATAATGGGAGAGGATCCGCGCGCCCATCAACCGCCTCAAGCGACACAACGCGGCTTTTTTCATCGCCTTGGTATCCGCACAAAGCTAACCGTTTTCTTTTATTTGATCACCTTCATCTCACTCGCCACCATCGGATCATACGGATACTCCCACGCCAACCGACTATACCTAGGATATGCGATTGAGGCTTCGACAAACCTTACCCATGCAGCGTACGAGCAGATTCAATGGAGATTAGCGACTGGAGCTGCGGATACGCAATTCATCACCCACCTGTACGCACTTCTCCACTATGCGTACTGGCAAAACATCGGCGACAAAGACCAAATCACCTATTGGAGCGACATCACCTCCGATATCCTGCGAAATTATGCAGAGACAGATGACGAGATCTTCAGGATACGATTTCTCGACAATCAGGGCCACGAACAACTGGTGACACAAAGGGACGCCGTCACGGGTAAGGCACGCGCCCTCTCATTGAATGAATTACAGGATCTATCAGAACAAAAGTTTTTCCGTGAGATTGCTAACCTAGAAAGGGGGAGTGTTTCTATTTCTCCCATCGCCCCCAATATCGACCAGGGCGAGATCACAAAACCCATCCTACCGGTGGTCAATATTGCCAGCGCACTCTTTGGTAACAATGGAGTACGCTACGGAACCGTTGTGGTCACCCGACTTTCCGACAACCTTCTCGACTCGCTGCGCAAGGCAAACCAGAATACCACCGGACGTGTCATTTACCTTATTGACGAACATGGCGAGTATCTTTTTCATCCCGATCCCGATCGAGCCTTTGGGCAATTACTCGGGCATGGCACGAGCTTCTGGCGCGACTTCCCAACCGAATTCAAACAGATTGGCATAAGACCGAAGGGTTGGATTCGGGAAGAGCAGCAGATTCTAACCTTCCAGACCATTGTGCCCGCTCATGCCCAAGACGGAAATTCTTGGACAATCGTCAGCGTCACCCCCCAAGACCGCATCCTGTCCGAGATGCATAATTTCATCTTGGGGTTTCTCGCGATTGCAACCTTGGTAGCGACTGGCATGATGATCGCCGCTCGCTACCTGATCGCGCAAGTAATGCGCCCCTTACTCTTCGTCACCAACCAACTCGAGCAATTGGAGCGCGGAGAAGCAATACCCCAGACGCTCGATTATACGGCCCGTGATGAAATCACGCGGATGTTAGAGAGCACCCACCGCGTAGTGGAAAATCTACAGCACTTGACCAAACAGACGGACGCCATTGCGAGTGGTAATCTCGACAGTGAGGTACAACCCGCCTCTGAATCCGACCGCCTTGGCATCTCTATTCAACACATGACTGCGATGCTGCGCGCCAACCACCTCGCCAACCAAAAGAATAATTGGCAGAAGGACGGGCTTGCAGAACTGACCCAAGCGCTCACCGGTGATCTCGATCCACCGCACCTTGCCGATATTGCCTTAAGTCAGGTTGGGCGTTATCTGGGTGCCGGGCGCGGCGTGTTGTATGTCTCGGACTCAACCAGCGAGGCGCTGGAACTGATTGGCAGCTTTATGTACACCGAACGCACCACCTTGGGCGCTCGCATCCGCCTTGGAGAGGGCGCGGTCGGCCAGGTAGCCCGCGAAAAACGCCCCATCGTGCTCCATATTGGCCCCGTTGGTGCCACAACCCCACCACCGACCATCACCACGGGTTCTGTCCATATCCCAGCGCACTACACCTATACCTGGCCACTGTTACACGAAAACACCCTGCATGGCGTCCTTGAGGTTGCAACCGCGAATCGTCTGGAAGAACACCAGGTGCAATATCTCAGCGCAGCCGCCGACACCATCGCCTCATTTTTCCTCGTCGCCGTTCAACACAAACGGATCCAAGATCTCCTCACCACCAGCGACACCCTGACCAAAGAAGCACAAGAGCAAAGCCAGCGCCTACAAGAAGCCAATCAGCAAATGAAGGATCAGCAGTGGCGGTTGCAAAACCAGGCCGAGGAGCTACAACAAAGCAATTCCCAAATGGAAGAACAGCAACAACAGTTACAACAACAATCCGAGGAACTCCGACAAGCCAACGCCCAGTTGGAGGAGCAGCAGCGACAACTCTCCCAGCAGGCCACCGACCTAGAGAGTCGCAACCGCGTATTGGAACAGGCGAGCCGCTACAAATCGGACTTCCTTGCCAATATGTCGCACGAGTTGCGCACCCCCCTAAACTCTATCATCCTGCTCTCCAAGATCCTGACCCTCAACGACCATCAACACCTCGACAGCGAGGAACTCAAACGCGCCGAGGTCATTCACCAAGCCGGTGGTGAGCTACTGCGCTTGATCGATGACATCCTTGACCTCTCCAAGATTGAGTCAGGGCGGATGGAGATCCACACCCAATTGGTCGCATCCACCGATCTCATCGTCGATTTCCAACGCCAATTCGAGGATACCGCAACTGCCAAGGGGCTTGCATTTCTCTGCGAAGACCGACTCAACGGCGCATTCACCACCGATCGTGATCGCGTCAGCCAGATTATTCGTAATCTCCTCTCTAATGCTTTCAAATTCACCCGCACAGGCCGCATCACCCTCAGCATCGCGCACAAGGAAGACAGCAATCACTCTGTCACCATTGCCGTCACCGACACCGGCATCGGCATCCCGCGCGAGCAGATTGGCTACATCTTCGACACATTCCGTCAGGCCGACGCCTCCATCTCGCGTGAGTTTGGTGGTACTGGCCTCGGGTTATCCATCAGTCTGCGCCTCGCCCAATTGCTGGGTGGCACCCTCACGGTGGAAAGCACCCTCGGCGTAGGCAGCACCTTTACCTTGCAGCTACCTGCCACCTTAGCCAACCGTTCTGTCGCACCACCCACACCACCCGCCCAACAACCCAGTACGACACCCCCAGACGACCGCGAACACTTATTGCCGGGTGAAGAAGCGATTCTACTCATCGACGATGATCCCGCCTTCCGGTCTGCGCTGATCCATCTCAACCACCAGCAGGGCTTCAAGACGCTGGTGGCAACCAGCGCCGCCGAAGGATTATCCCTCGCACGGACATACCGACCGAGCGGTATCCTGCTCGACCTAGGATTACCCGACATGGACGGCACTGAGTTACTGAAGATCCTAAAATCGGATCGCAGCGTTCGATCCGTGCCAGTCTATATTGTCTCCGCACGGGATCGCGACCCCGCGCTTTTGCAACAGAACGTCATTGGCTATTTACGGAAGCCATTAAATGATAAGCAGATAGTCTTTGCAGAACACGAGCTACTACAACACGTCGCAACAACGCCAAGACTGCTTGTGGTGGAAGGCGCTGGCGTCACCGCCGCGTGGGTGCAGCAACTGTTACCCAACGCAGCGCTAGAGATCTACGCCCTCCCCGAAGGCAGTGAGGATATCCAACCTCCCTTCCCCGCCAACCAGACTCCCTGTGGCTTGGCCTTGATTGGATTGGGTGCCAGCAATCACCTCAAGCGTTGCGAATCTGTTTGCGACCATCTGCGCAGACGTTTTCCCGACATGCACCTATTGATCTACAGCCAACGTGCGATCTCCGACGAGGAAGACTCTGCTTTACGACGCTATACCGACACGATCGTTGTCCATACCCAACAAGCCGAGCGGCGTTTACTCGAGAACATCGAACATTTTTTGCGTGAGGTGCGCACCAACAGCAACAGTGATCCGCGCATAACGCCAACCCCTAGCCGCGAAAATCGCCTGCGCGGCAAGCGCGTACTGGTGGTAGACGACGATCCACGCAACCTGTTCGTTGTAACCTCGGCACTAGAGCGAGAAGGTGCCCTGGTAAAGAATGCCCTTGACGGACGTAAGGCAATAGAGTTCCTCCTCTCGCGCAAAAAAGCAGAAAAAACCAGCGAACGCCCCGTGGACATCATCTTTATGGATATCATGATGCCCAACATGAACGGCTATGAGGCCATCGCCACCATCAAAGCTGACCCAGACCTTCGCACCATTCCCATCGTGGCGCTGACGGCCAAGGCAATGAAGGCCGACCGCACCGAAACCGTCACTGCCGGTGCCGATGATTATCTCGCAAAGCCAGTAGACTATGAGATATTGATCAACATGGCCGAGATCTGGTGTGACCGCCAGATCGCCTGATGATTGGCGTTGTGCAAAAAAACGACCTTTTTGGTGAGACCTATGCAAACTGAACAATTTAACGCCCGAAAGATAAAATGTGGCGGGTGTGTCACCACCGTCCGCAAGAACCTTCTCACCTTACCAGGCGTAGAAAGCGTGGAGGTCACTCTTCCCCAAACCGCACCAAGCGCAAACCTAGCCAGCGATTCCCGCGAGAGCATTGTGGCAGTACATGGTACAAACCTGTCACGCGACGCCATAGAAAAACGCTTGACCGAACTCGGCTATCCGGTAGTGGGGTGAGATGTGAGACGTTGGGATCGGTTTTCCCGACCAACGCAGGCGACGCTCACGTCGCTTGACGGGGGGGATGACGCCGAGGCGTTACGCCGCCTAGGGCTTGCTGTCATCACGACGGAAGCCACCGCCGTGGCGCACCTTGCGCAACGCATTGATGATGCGTTCGTGGCCGCCTGTCGCTATCTGCTCGCCTGCCGGGGGCGGATTGTCGTGCTCGGGATTGGTAAATCAGGGCACATTGGCGGCAAGATTGCCGCAACCCTAGCGAGTACCGGTAGTCCTGCCTTTTTCGTCCACCCAGGCGAGGCAAGCCATGGCGATCTCGGCATGATCACCGCGCTGGATGTCGTACTGGCACTATCTAATTCTGGGGACACGGAAGAAATCCTCACCATTCTGCCCCTCATCAAGCGCCTCGGAGTGCCTTTGATTACGCTCACGGGCAACCAGAATTCGCCCTTGGCCCGTGCCGCAACGGTGAACATTGATGTCAGCGTGGAGAAAGAAGCCTGCCCGCTCGGACTCGCCCCCACCGCCAGTACCACCGCTGCACTGGCCATGGGCGACGCTCTCGCTATTTCCCTGCTAGAGGTGCGCGGTTTTACTGCCGAAGACTTCGCCCGCTCTCATCCTGGCGGTCGCCTCGGACGAAGACTCTTGCTCTATATCAAGGATCTGATGCACACCGGCACAGAAATTCCCCGCGTTTCTTGTGAGGCGCAGCTAAGCCAAGCACTGGTAGAGATGACCCGTACCGGTCTCGGGATGACAGCAGTGGTAGACGCCTCTGGGGAAAGGGTGATCGGCATCTTCACCGATGGGGATCTCCGCCGCAGCCTGGATCATAAGGTGGACATTCACACAGTCGGGATTGCCGAGGTAATGACCCGCAATTTTCGGCATGTCACCCCCGACCTCCTTGCCGCCGAGGCGCTATTGCTGATGGAGACCAGCAAGATCAACGCACTGCTCGTACTCGACGCAAGCGGCCTGCTCGTTGGGGCTATCAATATGCACGATCTGGTACGCGCCCGGGTCGTTTGAATGCGGTGTTCATCGGTTCACCATGCTCGACGCTATCACTTTACAGGCTACAGGCAAGCGCTGGCGATGCTAAAAATAAATTCTCGCAGATTGAACCAGTGTACTGTCAGCCAGTCTCACTTCCCTGAGGAGAGGCCCTGCGGGTAGGTGGGCTCTGCCATTCTCGGCGGGTGAGACGATAGGCAGTGTGTGATCGGTACCGTGGGCCTGTGGCGCACTACGGTTGGTAGGCGGAAAACGTGGTTCACTTGGGGGGTTAACATGCGTAGAAGCGTTAGTCTCGTAGTTCTTGTTCTCACGGTTTGGATTGCTGGGTCTGTCGCATGGGCCGAGGAAAGTGTCACCTCCGCCATTGCTGGTGAAGAGTTGTTCGACAACAATTGTTCCGCCTGCCATAGTCTCGACAAAGGCGACAGCGGCATCGCCCCCAGCCTTTATGGAGTCATTGGACGTCATGTGGCTTCCCTTCCCAATTACGGCTACTCTGCCGCGATAAAGGCCTATGACATGGTCTGGACAGAGGACAACCTCAAGCGTTACTTACTCAACCCACAGGCCCAGTTCCGTTGTCACAATCTTACGATGGGCCACACCCAAGAGTGTCTGGGTATTAGGATGCCATTCCGTGGCTTTGCTGATCCGAAAGAAGCAGATGCGGTGATTGCCTACCTAAAGGTTGTGGCCGGAAAGAATTGATTACACCCATCATCACCGATCTCCTCACAAGCAGCCGTCATTAGCGGGGCTCGTGGGGCGTTGGTATTTTGGCCTGGTTTTTGTCTGAGACAATGATGGCAGTGGTTTCCCTTTTCGGTACACCGCTCGTCGTCGTTCAGGGCTCGGTCTGCCGAACCTCTCAGCAGCGCACCCACACGGGATCGTTCTCCTGATCGCCCTCGTTACCTTGATCAAGGGCACCTTCCACGCCATATACCGGAACAATCACCAAGAACCACATCGTTTCTGCCTCAGCCGCCTTTGGCATTCGCAGCACCGATTGCTGGGGCAGCTTTGACCTCTCCTCGTGCGGCGCACCCCGCACCGTCCTAGCGGGAAGCGCAGGGTATGCGCTATTCTATGCCCACAACCTCGGGGGGGTTGCTAGTACGCTCAGTGCAAAGGCGTTCTCCCAGCTCGCCGCAGCCGTAGTATTCGACTTGCGGGTGGGTCAGACGGTAGGGACATGGTGAGGCGCTTGTTGCAACGATGCTGGTAGACGTAGCGCAGAAACTAGAGGCGGTACTATTCGTTCCCGCCAATCGTCAGCAGAGCGATCAGTCCTCGTGGGATCTGGGGCGAGGTGCTAGGTGTCTTACCCAACTGGCACCCCTCGTTGCTGCAGGCGATCTGGCAGCACTAGCGATTAGCCAAGAATCCTTATGGGGCGCTACGCGGCAGCCCCTACGAAGAGCGCGGCGGCATCCTCAATCGCAAGGTAAGTGATTTCTCATTCGACGAGACGCGGTACTGTCTTGACGAGTTGGTTGCTGAGAACAATCATTACAAAGAAGGGATGGCCACATGAACGATCCGCGCCCCATCGTCCTAATCGTCGATGACGAACCGCTCAATATCCAGGTGCTGATGAGCCTGCTGAAGCTCGACTACCGTCTCTGCGCCGCGCGGAGTGGTGAGCAAGCTCTGATACGCGCCCATGTGGAACCAATCCCAGACCTTATTCTGCTGGACGTTATGATGCCCGGGATGGATGGACACGAGGTATGCCGCAGACTCAAACAACATCCAGCGACCGAGGCTATCCCGGTAATCTTTATCAGCGCCATGGGCGACGCACACGACGAAAGCGGAGGGCTCGGTCTTGGCGCGGTGGACTACATCACCAAGCCGATCTCACCGTCTATCGTTAAAGCGCGGGTGCGTAATCACTTGACTCTTCACCAAGCCCGCAACCTCCTTGTCAAGAAATTCAAGAACGTCGAACTAGAACTACGGAAGTTTTTGCAAGCGGTTGAGCAAAGCCCTGCCTCTGTGATGATTTCTGATACGACTGGGAGTCTTGTTTATGTGAACAAGAAGTTCTGCGAGGTTACTGGCTATCATCAACAGGAGGTGATTGGCAAGAATCCTAGATTCATGCGATCAGCGCATACGCCAGGTGATTTGTACCAAGAATTATGGGAGTCCATCACGTCTGGTAAAGAATGGCGTGGCGAAATACAGAACCATAAAAAGAACGGGGAACTATTCTGGGAATATGCCTCATTCTCTCCGCTCAAAGAGGATGATGGAACAATTACCCATTTTATGGCACTGGTCTAGTTTGATTCGGTTTGTAACTTGTTGATTCTTCCTGGTGCATTAGATGTTTTTCTGGAGCATTAGAATCTGTTCCCAAGAGAAGCCATTTTCTATAACACCTAAGGCAACTGC
>CAIRSR010000103.1 GCA_903881315.1 uncultured Thiotrichales bacterium
ACACGAAGGATCAGTTTAGGAAACAAAGGGATGATAGCACATTCTTGAATTTCTTCGACCTGCTTAATGAGACAGTAAAAAATATCATTTTTGAGGAGGAGGTAGAGATAGAGAATGCAGGAACGGGAAAGAAGGCAGATAAGAAGGAGTTCTCAGGATTCCGTGCTTTCGAGAAATACGCAGATACATTTAAGAAGATGTATGAGGATAAGCTTATCGAAATAGCTAAGGACGAGATATTCAAGCGCACACAGAAACTAACTGTAAATATTTCCGATATTCTTCCTGATGAAGTTATTCAGCGCTTTGGATTAAATAACTACCAGAGTGAGGATGATAGAAAAACGGCTGTGTTTGCCATACTCAAAGAGCATATAGAGGCTAGAGACCTACAGCAAGCAGCCATAGGTGATAATAGTGGAGGTTCATCTTCTTCAGATACAGAAAAATCTGTTTATAGATGCGCACTTATCGCGATCGGTTACGCTGTAGTTAAGAACGCAACCTCTTCAGAAAGAGTGGCGTTCTCTCGGAAGGCATATGCACCATTCTATGATAAACACGACCATATGCTTGGGCATTACTTTAGGAATGTATACTACATTTTGGACTTTATTAGCGAAACGAAAAACCCAAGAAGGTACTACCCAATATTTAGGGCTCAGTTACCGAGATGCGAATTAATCTTCTTGTATTATAATGGCATAAGCAAATCCCCAAAGGAGGCTTATATCAAACTGCTACTTGAAAGCAGGTTATTGGATGGGATTTATGACTCAGAATTTTACTATGTCCCAGGCGAAGAAAAGAGGAAAGCCGACCTGGAATTAAGCAGCAATTTGTCCGCCCTCTGACCTTACCCATTAGGCTTGCCTCCTTATTCCCTAACGACAAATCAAAACATCAATCTCTCCCCAGAGCCCCCTCTCCTTCTAGGAGAGGGGATTTTCTGATCAAAACCTCTACCCCCCTCACAACGATAAAAAATACCGCAGTTGCGCAAGCCCGTGCTTCGCCACCAACCCCACCCGCCGTATCGCAAACGGCGAATCACCAACCCCAACCGCACCCCAGCGTGTCGTGAGAAACGACCGATACCCAATCTCTTGTGCGATGACCGGATCACGCTCAGTGACAAAATCCCGCCCAGGCTTCCCCCACGGACAACAAAAATGATGACACGCTTGGCCCAATTCCTGTTCAATCTTCCGCTTCGATTCCGCGAGTTCATAGCGTGCGACATCATCCGCCAGCGTGATAAAGCGACGGTGATTAACGCTATGCGACCCCACCGTAAACCCCTGCGCCACTAAAGCCCGGCAATCCTCCCAGGTCAGGAATGCCGCCGGCATTCGGTTTGTCCCATAAAAGCGTTCGTGCTTCTCACCCCAATCACCAAGATTCTCCCCCACCAGATCCGATACCACAAACACCGCTGCCGGTATATCACGCTCCACTAGAATTGGCGCAGCATTGGTCAACACATTACGCAGCCCATCATCGAAGCCGAGACAGAAATAGCGCCCATCAAAAGGCTGCCCACTCGCCATCAGCTCAAGCGCCTGATCAAGGCTAATGAACTCACCCACCGCCCGCATGGCCTCTAGGTGGCGGATAAAACCGCGCCGCTCATCGGCAAAGACGTGGTGATAAAAGGGAAAGCGCAACCACGCCGCCTCTCCACCGCCAATCACACGCCCCGTCGCCTTGACGCGGATTATCGTTTGTTGTAGCGCCTGATGGACATGCCAGCGCCACGAGCGCGGTGCTTGGTGCTCGCGGTAGGTATCGGCGAGGCGTCCGCACGTTGTCCCCTGATAATCCCGATAATCCCGATACAAGGCCGCTACCCCCTGGGCATAGGTCTCCCAGCTAAAGTGACGTGCCCGCACCCGTGCCGCCTCGCCCAAACGCTGCCGGAGGTCAGCGTTCCGCAGGAGGGTAGTAAGCGCCGTGGTCAAGGCCGCCACATCGGCGGGCTCTACCACCAGGCCATCGACGCCGTGGCGCACCACCGAGCCACTGTGGGTCGTGACCAGCACCGGCAGACCATGCGCCATCGCCTCATAGACCGCCTTGGCCGAGCCCTCCATTAGGCTCGGTAAGACAAACACGTCCGCCGCCGCATACCTTCTCTCCATGTCGGCCTGAAAACCAACACAGCGCACGTTGGCGGGTGCCGCCGCAAGTAATTCCTGCATCTCACGGAAGAGGCGACCGCACAACACCAACTCGGCGCGGTTATGCACATCCGGCGGCAACTGCTGCCAGGCCGCTAACAAAAAGGGGATCCCCTTGCGCAGATTGACGTTGCCCGCAAACAATACGCACAGTGGCTTGTTCGCATTCCCGAGAGCGACCGTCTCTTTTGCCGATACAATGGGGTCTGCGCCAAAGGGGATCACCACCGCCCGGGGGTGGGCGCTCGTGGGTAGGCTCTCGCGGACAAACTGGGATGGGCAGACCAGGCGCTCGGCGAGATCGATGCAGCGATCGGTATCACGGTCATCCAGCGGGCCGAGCGCTGTTGCCGCGACGGCACCCCTGGCTATCAGCGCTTGGTAGCAACGCGGATGCGCCATCTGTAGGTCGAACACCAGCGGCACACCCTGGGCATGCCAGAAGGCGGCGGTTCTTGGTAGGGCATCCGCGAGGTGCACCGCACGGGGCCGCCACGCAAGCCGCCGACTTGCGCGGAGACTAAGCCAATCAAAGAGTGTGCGCTCAATCTCGCGCGAGGGAAGCCGTGGCAGAAATTTAATCCGAATAAAATTAAGCCCGCGTGGAATAATACTGCGGCCCGGTAACGGGAAGTGGATCGCCGAATACGGCACCGCACTCGCTCGCGCAATCACGTAAGGCGCAAGCAAGCCAAACCGCACCAGTTGGTACGGGCGAAAGCCTGGGGTATTGCGTCCCCCAAAGACCGCATTCACGATAAATAAGATCTTGTTATCCGGCAGAGATGTACTCATATGATCAACCACAGTCCTAGCATTGTTTGTTCGTCCGCTGCTGCGACGACCGACCCGCTCGCGCCGCCTTTGCCACAACGCGCCAATCTTCGCATAACCTGGGGGCAGCTCCATGGCAGTGCGCTCGGGCTTGCGGTGGCCAAGGCTGCCCTCTCGAGCAAGGCCCTCTTGGTGGTCGTCACCGAGGACATGACCACAGCCGCACGTCTTGAGCAGGATCTGCGCTTTTATCTCGGGACGAGTGGGCAGGAGGAGACCGCCTTACCAGTCTTTCGTTTTCCCGATTGGGAGACCCTGCCCTACGATGTCTTTTCGCCTCACCAAGACATTATCTCAGAGCGCCTCATCGCACTGTACCACCTGCCGAAGGCTAGCGCAGGCATCCTGTTGGTGCCAGTAGCGACCCTCATGCAGCGCCTCGCCCCGCGTGACTATCTCGATGCCTCGGTGCTGCTCCTTGATGTCGGGCAACGTCTCAACCGCGAGGAGCTGCGGCTTCGGCTTGAGGCGGTCGGCTATCGGGCAGTGACGACGGTCATGGAGCGCGGCGAGTTCGCGGTGCGCGGCAGCCTGTTCGACCTCTATCCAATGGGCGCGAAACTCCCCTATCGTATCGATCTCTGTGATGATGTCGTTGATTCTATCCGGATCTTCGACCCCTCCTCGCAACGCTCGCGTGAGACGATCCCCTCCATTCGCCTATTACCGGCCCGCGAATTCCCCTTTGATAAAGACGCCATCCTGCGCTTCCAGAAGAACTGGCGCACGATGCTCGACCCCGAGCCCGGTGGATCTGTCTATCGGGACGTAAACCGTGGGCTGACCCCCGCCGGTATCGAATACTATCTGCCCCTATTCTTTGCCGAAACCGCGACCCTGTTTGATTATCTCCCCAAGAATAGCATTGTCGTCGGAACCGGCAATCTCGAACAGGTCGCCGATGCCTTCTGGCAAGAGGTCGGGACGCGCTTTACAACCGCCCGCGAGAATGGCGAGCGGCCTATTTTGCCACCAAGCTCGCTCTATCTGAAAACCCACGAGGTATTCGCGGGTATCAATACCCACCCCCGCGTTGTTTTTTATAGCGAGCCGCAGGAGCCACGCGCAGGTACGCACAATTTTGCGACAGAAGCCCCACCCAATCTTTCGATCAACAAGTCCCCCACGCAGGCGCGTGACGCTGAGCCTGCCGCACGGCTTGTAGAATTCATCAAGGGCTTCGCGGGGCGCGTGTTATTCACCGCCGAGACCAATGGACGGCGTGAGATCCTGCTGGATGTCTTGAAGGAGGCCCATCTCCAGCCGACGCTGGTCAGCGGCTGGCGTGACTTCGTTGCGGGTACGGCGACACTTGCGATAGCGGTTGCGCCACTGGAGCACGGTCTGCTGCTGCAAGGAGCACAGCCGCTTGCTTGTATTACCGAGCAGCAACTGTTTGGTGAGCAGGTGATGCAGCGCCGTCGTCGTGATCGCGATCGCAAGGGGTACGACCCCGACGCCATCGTGCGCGATCTCACCGAGTTGCACGTCGGTGCGCCGGTCGTGCATGAGGTGCATGGGATTGGGCGCTTCCAAGGGTTGATGCATCTCGCAGTGGATGGCATCGACACCGAGTTCTTGCTGCTCGAATATGCGGGTGGGGATAAGCTCTACGTGCCGGTTGCGGCTTTACAGTTGGTGAGCCGCTACGTGGGCATCGACCCAGAACAGGCACCGCTGCACCGGCTTGGCTCGGGTCAATGGGACAAGGCCAAGAGTCGCGCTGCCGAGCGGGCACACGATGTCGCAGCCGAACTCCTCGACCTCTACGCGCAGCGGGCGGCGCGGGCGGGCCATGCCTTTACCGTCGAGCCGGATCAATACCGCACCTTTGCGGCGGGCTTCCCGTTCGAGACGACACCCGATCAGCAAGACGCCATTGATGCCACCCTTGCCGATCTGGGGGCAGAGCGCCCGATGGACAGGGTGGTGTGTGGGGATGTTGGTTTTGGCAAGACCGAGGTCGCGTTACGGGCAGCATTTGTGGCGGTACTGGGCGGGCGGCAGGTGGTGTTATTGGTGCCGACGACACTATTGGCCGAGCAACACTACCAAACCTTTATCGACCGCTTTGCTGGCTGGCCGGTGCAGATTGCGGTGATGTCGCGTTTTCGCAGTAAGAAACAACAAGACGAATTGCTGGTAAAACTAGCCTCGGGCGGTGTTGATATTGTGATCGGTACCCACAAATTGCTACAAGAAGGCGTTACCTTTAAGAATCTCGGCCTGGCGATTATTGACGAAGAACATCGCTTTGGTGTTCGCCAGAAAGACGCCCTGAAGGCATTACGCACCTCGGTGGATCTGCTCACCCTAACCGCAACGCCGATCCCGCGTACCTTGAATATGGCGCTTTCTAATCTGCGCTCGCTATCGATTATTGCAACACCACCAGCGCGGCGTTTGGCCATCCAGACCTTTGTCAAGACCTGGGATGATGCACTATTACGCGAGGCGATGTTACGCGAGATAAAACGCGGTGGTCAGGTATATTTCCTGCACAATGAGGTCAATACCATCGAGCGCATGGCGCGTTCGGTCGAGGAATTACTCCCCGAGGCAACGGTACGGATCGCGCATGGGCAGATGCGCGAGCGCGATCTCGAACGGGTGATGCTCGATTTCTATCACCAGCGCTTCCATATTCTGGTATGCAGTACCATTATCGAAACCGGTATTGATGTCCCCAACGCCAATACCATTATCATCCACCGTGCCGATCGGCTTGGTCTTGCGCAACTATACCAATTGCGCGGACGGGTGGGGCGATCGCACCACCAGGCCTATGCCTATCTGGTGGTTCCCGAGCGCGGTGCAATGACGCCCGACGCCATCAAACGGCTTGATGCCATTCAATCGCTCGAAGACTTGGGCGTTGGCTTTACACTCGCGACCCACGACATGGAGATTCGTGGCGCGGGTGAATTGTTGGGCGAAGAACAAAGCGGCGAGATGCAGGAGATTGGTTTTACGCTCTATCAGGAATTGCTGACCCGCGCCGTAAACGCCATTCGCTCCGGCAAACGCCCAGAATTATTGCTGCCCACCACGACTGGCGAGGTCGAGCTGCATATCCCAGCGCTCATCCCCGAGGACTATCTTGGTGATGTCCATATGCGCCTCATCCTCTATAAACGGATTGCCAACGCCGCGACCGATCCCGAACTCCGTGAATTGCATGTCGAGATGATCGACCGCTTTGGACTATTGCCAGCGCCAGTGCAATCACTCTTCCAGGTTGCCTCATTAAAACTAAAGGCACGACCGCTTGGCATTCGCAAGATTGAGTTAGGGCCACGCGGTGGTTGGTTGCAATTCGAGAAGGAGCCCAACATCGACGCGGGTGTTATTATTCAATTCATCCAGACCAAGCCGCATATCTATCGCCTCGAGAAATCCCCCGAGGGCCACGACAAATTGCGCGTGACCGCACTCTTGCCCGATGCGGCAAACCGCCTCAGTGTTGCGGAATATCTCCTCGCGGTATTAACGCCGAATGGTAAAGCGCCACCACCACCAGCGCCACTGAATGTCCCGCCGCCCGCGCCCGCACGGACAGGTGTCGCAAAGGGTGTGCCGCGCCGCTCTCCCGGGACGCGGGGGCGGGGGTGGTAGGGGTGGCGCAGAACCAAGTAAGCAACGGGGTGTGCAGACAGCCGCGCCAAAGGTTTCAAAGCCTTGATCGGGTTTAACAAGGCCGTGAAGGGGTTCCAGTGGCCACCCCTTGTCCTGCGCCTACACCAGGCCACGACGCTGGTGCATCTGTGCCGTTTTGGTTGTATAGTTCTCGATTGAGTGCCCAGGCCCACCAGTTTAAGGAGTGTTGAGATGAGTGTGTTGCTATTGCCGCCTGTTGCGTCCGAGCAACGGTCGATACCACCAAGTAGGGGCGTTGTGTCTCGTCGTGTTGGTGCGCTGCTGGCGCTCGGTTGCGCACTGCTCGGCATGAGTGGTTGCAGCATCGGGCCAACCAAGCTTACGAGCGACCGCCCCGGTTACAACGCTGCCATCCAGCAGACGGAAAAAGAAGAGATGTTGCTGAACATTGTTCGGCTGCGTTATGGCGAGAATATCAAATTCTTGCAAGTCACCTCGATCGTGTCGAGCCTCAGTGGCTCGGTGAATACGCCGGGCGGTGTTACCTTCCCGTTTGGTGCGGGCGCTGCGCAGAAGAAGGTTGCGGATCTCGGGTTTAGCTACAGCGACTCGCCCACAATTACCTATGTGCCGGTAGAAGGCCAGCAATTTGCCACCCAATTCCTGACCAGTGTGCCAACCTCGGTGCTGCAGGCGCTATTACAAAGTGGCTGGTATATCGATCAGGTGATGGAATTATTGATTGATCGCGTGGGCCCGCTCGTCAATGATCCTGATGCGCCGAGCCATTCTAAATTTATCAAACTCCTCTCGACCCTGCGTAAGATCCAAGACCGGGGCGATTTGCAGTTTGTCTGGGTGCCCATGACCGATCAGGTATTGGCCGACAAATTGCCATTGAGCGCGGTCACGACCCGTATCTTTAGCGGGCCGACATTGACCAATCTTCGTTATAACCAAAATCCTGATGGCACCTACCAATTGTTGCAGGCGCTTGGTGATACGGTTGTGATGGAGCTGCATTACGCAAACGAGGAAGAGGCTAATCAGGTCTCGGATCTACTTGGGCCGATGTCTGCTCGTCCCAAGGGGGTGTTGGTTGAGCATATGTCCTTGGGTAGTGCAACCGCGCCGACGAATCTTTATGCGAAAGAAGAACCCGTCACGCAGCTTCGTTTGAATATGCGCTCGTTAGCCGACATGATGTATTCCGTAATCCCAGGGGTCGAGGTGCCGCCTGAGGATGCAGCGGTTGCCATGCCCGGACAACCGAAAGCACCCAAGCTGATTAGTATCCGTCAGAGTGATTCCTTGCCAGATAAATCCTTTGTCGCGACCAATTATCGTGGGCGTTGGTTTTCAATCCCTGATTCCGATATCGCCTCAAAGCTAAACCTCCAATTGATGCTGAGCATTTTGTCGCTACAAACGGTGTCGGGTGGGGCAGCACCGAGCCTTTCGCTGCCGCTCGGGCATTAACGGGGAGAATTTAGGCGCTGTTGTACGAGGGCTTGCCGGTTTTCCTCGAAACCCCATCCCCTTTTCATTGGGGGGTGGGGCGTTCGGTGGTCTTGGTGACGGAGGGTGGGTGCGGTTGTTCGCAATCATCCTTTGGGGGGTATATTGATGTCCTTTCTTCCTGAGCAATTTCACTGGCATCTAAAACAGGTTTTGCTGCTCGCCATTATTGGCGGCTCGATTGCGCTGTGGCTCTATCAGCCCCGAGCGCTGATGGCGGTTGCGGGTGCGGCAGTAGCTATCTCCGTTTTCCGAATGCTCTGGCATTGGCTGTTATTCTTTTGTGGGGTCGCGATTGTTGCGGCGCTGTTTATGATCAACCATCTCTATGGATTGATTGGGCTGGTTGTACTGGTTATCTTGAGTAACATCTTGCATCCGTTTTTTATGGTGGCCCGGGCGGTCGAGAAGGTGGTTTGAGGTCGTTCGTCCACTGTTGCCTTATTGGCCTTTGGACTAAATCCCTCACTGATGAATCCAGTAAATAGGCGTGAGCGAGTTTCAGGAACAAAGATTAAGCCGGATCTAGCGCCCGCCCACGAACACAAATTGATCCGCAGGATCGAAAACATCCTCAGCGCCACGCTAGGCTAAGAATTAAACGAAGAAAAAAATATAATCTCAAAACATAAAACCAGCGCATAGAATCAAAACATAAAATCAAAACATCAACCCCATCCCGGAAGCCCCTTCCCCGCTCACGGGGAAGGGGCTTAATCTAAAATCGAGTCGTAAGATGTTGCATGCGCGGGGGAAGTCTCCAACAAAACCAAAGGGCCCACCATGCGCGAAAAAGAATATCGTCTAGCCTCCGCCGCCAGGGGCGGTCTATTATTCATGCGCGGCGTTCCCAATGTGGCCTTCGCCGACCGCGTTGTCGTTCGCGATTATCGCGGGCGTCTGCGCAATGGCCAGGTCATTCGCACCTCCGAAGACCTCGTGCTTATCCAAGTCCTCGAAGGCGTCGATGACCTCGATCTCGAACGCACCTGGGTGCGTTTCCTCGACGAGCCGGTCGAATTACCCGTATCCCCGAGTCTCCTCGGGCGCATCTTCAACGGCACCGGTCTGCCCCGCGATAATCGCCCCAAGTTAATCTCTAACCTGCGGCGCAATGTCAACGGCTCTCCAGTCAATCCAGCCGCTCGTGCCTATCCCCGTGAATTTATCCAGACCGGAATCTCTACCATCGATGGCCTAAACTCCCTGGTGCGTGGTCAGAAATTGCCCATCTTCTCCGGCTCCGGGCTCCCCCACAATCGCCTCGCCGCGCAGATCGTCCGCCAAGCCCGACTCCTTTCGGGTGATGCGCAATTCGCGGTCGTATTCGCCGCCATGGGCGTCTCCTACGCCGATGCGCGTTTCTTTGAAGAGGATTTTGAATCGTCTGGCGTACTCGGTAACGTCGTCATGTTTATTAACCGCGCCGACGACCCGCCGATTGAACGACTCATCCTGCCCCGCACCGCACTCACCGCTGCCGAATATCTCGCCTACGATCTAGAATTGCATGTTCTCGTCGTCATGACCGACATGACCCATTACGCCGAAGCACTCCGCGAGGTCGCAACCGCCAAAGGCGATGTCCCTTCACGCAAAGGTTATCCAGGCTATCTCTATTCTGATCTCGCCGAACTCTACGAACGCGCCGGACGCATTAAGAATCGCCATGGCTCAATTACCTTTGTCCCCATTCTGTCTATGCCTTCGGACGATATTACCCACCCCATCCCCGACCTCACCGGCTATATCACCGAAGGGCAGATCGTGCTGTCGCGGGAATTACACAACCAAGGGGTCTATCCACCGGTTAATATCTCGCCCTCGCTGTCTCGGCTGATGAAAGATGGTGTGGGCAAGGATTTTACCCGCGAGGATCATCCCCGCGTCGCGAGTCAATTATACGCATCCTATTCACGCGCCCAAGAGATTCGGAATCTTGCGTCGATTATTGGAGAAGGCGATCTCTCCGAGACCGACCGCCGTTATTTGGTCTTTGCCGAACGCTTTGAAACCCAATTTGTCGGACAACGAGAAGACGAGGATCGCTCAATCACCGAGACGCTAAATATCGCCTGGGATCTATTGTCCCTCCTGCCACCCGAATTGCTATCACGGGTTCGCGAAGGGGATATTGCGAAATACTATCATGCAGAAGTGTCACCGGTCGCACACGAGGCATAAGGCATCCCATGACCCAACGCCTAAAGATCCCGCCCACCAAAAGCACCTTGCTCGCCCTGCGTCGCCAGGTTACTTTTTTACAGCAGGGCTACACCCTCCTCGAGCGTAAGCGGGAATTGCTCACCCGTTTGGTCTCGGTACAATTAGCCCGCTACCGCACCCTGCGCCACGATGCCCGCGCCTCCCTGCGCGAGGCCTACCGCGCCCTGTCCGTAACCCACATGCGGATGGGCAGCCGTGAACTTCACCAGGCCACCCTTGGCCTCGGGCCCGCACTACAGGTTAAGATCCTGCCGCGCTCAAGCCTTGGGGTAGAATATCCATCCGTCGCCGCCGAATTGCTGCCCCCGCAACCCATGGGCCTCATGGGGACGGAGGCGAGTTTTGATGATACCCGTCGGCTGCTGGCGCATTTGGCGATGGTTCTTGCCAACCTTGGCGAGGCCGAAACCGCATTGCGCCGGATGTTGGCCGAGCAGCGCAAGACCCAGAAACGAGTAAACTCGCTAAAGTATAATGTCATCCCGCGTTATCAGGCGACCATTCGTTTTATCCAGAATTCTTTAGAGGAAGAGGAACGCAATACCTTATTCCAGATAAAATTGTTACGCCGAGAGGATCATGAGCGACAACATTAGCTTTTTCTAATGTGGGACACTCATCCGCAAGTAAGATGTTTCTAACCAATTAAACGACTGCCCATGCCCAAACGTACTGACATTCAATCTATTCTCATTATCGGCGCTGGCCCAATTATCATTGGCCAGGCCTGTGAATTCGACTATTCTGGGGCACAGGCATGTAAGGCGTTGCGTGAAGAAGGCTACCGGGTCATCCTGGTCAATTCTAACCCCGCCACCATTATGACTGATCCAGAAATGGCGGACGCTACCTACATCGAGCCAATTACCTGGCAGACCGTGGCGCGGGTCATTGAGAAAGAGCGACCCGATGCGATATTGCCGACTATGGGTGGTCAAACGGCGTTGGTTACTGCCATGGAGCTTGCCCGCGAGGGTGTTTTAGCACGCTATGGCGTGGAGCTGATTGGGGCCTCGACCGAGGCGATTGCTAAAGCCGAGGATCGCGATCTATTCCGCCAGGCGATGCGGCGCATTGGTCTTGCCATGCCGCGTTCGGTGATTGCTCACAGCCTAGAAGAGGTCGATAAGGTTCAGCCGGGTATTGGCTATCCCACCATTATTCGGCCTTCTTTTACGCTCGGTGGTTCGGGTGGGGGGCATTGCTTATAATCGTGAGGAATTGACCGAGATCTGTCGGCGTGGCTTGGATCTCTCCCCGACCCATGAATTGCTGCTAGAAGAATCGGTGATTGGCTGGAAAGAGTTTGAGATGGAGGTGGTGCGCGACCACCAGGATAATTGCATTATTATCTGTTCCATCGAAAATGTCGATACCATGGGTATTCATACCGGCGATTCGATTACCGTAGCCCCTGCCCAAACCCTGACCGACAAAGAATACCAGATCATGCGCAATGCCTCGATTGCGGTATTGCGTGAGATTGGTGTTGATACCGGCGGGTCGAATGTGCAATTCGCCATCAACCCCGCCGATGGCCGTATGATCATTATCGAGATGAATCCGCGCGTATCGCGCTCATCAGCCCTTGCATCAAAGGCAACCGGCTTCCCCATTGCCCGAGTTGCCGCGAAGCTTGCCGTGGGCTATACCCTAAACGAACTCCGCAATGAGATTACCGGTAGCGTTACCCCTGCTTCTTTCGAGCCGACCATTGATTATGTCGTCACCAAGGTGCCGCGTTTTACCTTCGAGAAATTCCCGCAGGCGGATGCCCGTCTTACCACGCAGATGAAATCAGTTGGCGAGGTCATGGCGATTGGCCGAACCTTCCAGGAATCATTACAAAAGGCCCTGCGCGGATTAGAGATTGGTACGGACGGCCTCAACGAACAGGTCAAAGGCAAAGACGAGGAATCCTTACGACGCATTCGCCAAGAATTGCGCGTCGCGGGTGCGAGTCGTTTGTGGTATGTAGCCGATGCCTTTCGCGTAGGCATGACGCTCGACGAGGTATTCAGCTTAAGCTATATCGACCCCTGGTTTTTGGCTGAGATCGAGGAATTGGTGCAGATCGAAGGCACGGTGGCACGAGAAGGAATGGTGGCGCTCAATCGGGAGCGCTTGTTTCGCCTAAAACGCCGTGGCTTTTCGGATCGTCGCCTAGCAAGCCTATTACACACCCGCGAGGAAGAGATTCGTGCCTTGCGTCATACGCTTGGTGTACGTCCGGTCTATAAGCGCGTCGATTCTTGTGCGGCTGAGTTTCAGGCCACGACCGCCTATCTGTATTCGACCTATGAAGAAGAATGCGAGGCCAATCCATCCACGGCTCGCGAGAAGATTATTGTACTGGGTGGCGGGCCAAATCGGGTAGGGCAGGGGATTGAGTTTGATTATTGTTGCGTACACGCGGCACTTGCATTGCGAGAGGATGGCTATGAGACCATCATGGTCAATTGTAATCCAGAAACCGTTTCGACCGATTACGATACCTCCGACCGACTGTATTTTGAACCGCTTACCCTAGAGGATGTCCTGGAGATCATTGATCTCGAGCGTCCCAAGGGGGTTATTGTCCAATATGGTGGTCAGACCCCGCTCAAACTCGCACGGGCCTTAGCGGCGGCGGGTGCGCCGATTATCGGCACGACACCCGACTCTATTGATCTCGCCGAGGATCGTGAACGCTTCCAGCAGTTGGTCAATACGCTACAATTGCGCCAACCGCCCAATTATACCGCACGAACAGTAGAAGGGGCGCTGCAACATGCCGGTTCGATTGGCTATCCATTGGTCGTACGTCCCTCTTATGTATTGGGTGGGCGGGCAATGGAGATTGTCTACGAAGAGGCGGATCTCGCACGTTATATGCGCGACGCGGTGCATGTCTCGAATGATTCACCGGTATTATTAGACAGATTCTTGGATGATGCGATCGAGGTTGATATCGACGCGGTTTGTGATGGCGAGCGCGTTGTGATTGCGGGTATTATGGAACATATTGAACAGGCAGGTGTCCATTCGGGTGATTCGGCTTGTTCATTACCGCCGCACAGTCTTTCAGCGGAGATCCAGCAGGCATTGCGTATCCAGGTCGAGCAAATGGCGCGGGGCCTACAGGTAATTGGCCTCATGAATACGCAGTTTGCTGTCCAAAAGAACGAGATATTTGTCCTAGAGGTAAACCCACGCGCCTCGCGCACCATTCCGTTTGTCTCTAAGGCAACCGGGATTCCTTTTGCCAAGGTTGCGGCGCGTTGTATGGTGGGTCAGACATTACTCAAGCAGGGGGTTACCGCCGAGATAACGCCTCCTTATTTTTCGGTGAAGGAGGCGGTATTCCCCTTTATTAAATTCCCGGGCGTTGACCCCATCCTTGGGCCAGAGATGAAATCGACCGGTGAGGTGATGGGCGTTGGCGTTACCTTCGAGGAGGCATTTGCCAAGGCGCAATTGGGGGCGGGGCAGGCATTGCCGCGCAGTGGTAAGGTCTTTATTTCCGTGCGCCCCCAGGATAGGCCGCACCTGCAAGAGTTGGGGCGGGCATTTCGGTTGCGCGGTTTTGAGATCTTGGCGACGCGGGGCACTGCGGCGACCTTACATCAGATGGGGGTGCCGTGTCAGGTTGTTGCCAAGGTTGGTGAGGGGCGGCCAGACGTTGTTGATCTCTTAAAGAATGATCAGATTAACTTTGTGGTCAATACTACGGATGGGCGTAAGGCGATCGCCGATTCGTATGCCATTCGTCGCACCGCCTTACAGCGCAAGGTGAGCTATTCCACCACGATGGCGGGTGCGCTCGCGACGGCACATGCGTTGCAGCACCTGGATAATGCGGTGGTGCATCGGTTGCAGGATTTGCATGGGCCGCTTAGGGTGGGTGGGTAATTGGTTGCTTTGGCCTCGGCCCTTAGATCTTTAGATTCTTAGATTAAATCCCTCCCCGTTGATCTTTATGGAGAGACTTTTATCCTTTTAGATTAAATCCCTCCCCGTGAGCGGGTGTATAGACTGGAGACATAGGTAACACATGTTCGGGGACATGGGTAACGGATCTAACCGTTCAGCCCTCTTTCTGGTGCGGAATAACCAAAGGTTGTGAGGGCTGAACGGTTTCACTTAAACACGGGGTTACATGGCCTATTGTGGGGCATGGAGGTTGATGGAGGCAATCCGACGCTGGCAGAAGAATACATCGAACAAACCATCTTGATTGGTTGGGCGTAGTGCCACAGGATAGCCATAGAAGGCTTTTCCGACCTTCCATTCGCGTCCCTGGTAAGACAGCTCACCTTTTTCTTGAACCTTGCGAACAATATCATCTGACGGGTATTCAATCGCTGGTAGTTGCTCTGGAAATGATCTTGGACTTGGTTTGTAGCGACTCACTGGTGGTTGCAGTGCCAGGGATTCATGGGGGCGCTCCAGGTTATAGACATCGCGCCAGGCATCGAAGCGTTTCTGTGCATCGTTTTGATCGCAGAAGGTATTCGACTTAAGAACCTCGGCTTTGAGGGTACGATGGAAGCGTTCGTCCTTACCTTGGGTTTGCGGGTGATAAGGTCGGCTATGGCTGATGCGGATGCCAAGCCGTATGAGCCAGACAGTCAGCGGTGTGTAAGGCGAGCCCAGCGTGTCTCCCCATGGTGGGCCATTGTCCATCGTCATTCGCCAAGGCAACCCATAGCATCGAAACGTACCCGTTAAGGCTTGCTGAACGGTGGCCGTTTGTTCGTTGGAACACGCACGTAGACAAACGGCATAACGAGAATGGTCGTCTAGCACGGTGAGTGGGTGACAACGTCCTTCGCGCATCGCCACATGCCCCTTAAAATCCATTTGCCACAAATCATTGGGTGCCGGATGTTCAAAGCGATGCCAGGCCTTATGTTTTTCACTTTCCGCTGGATCCAAACGGTTGTGACGATGCAAAATCGCGTTGATCGTGCTGGGGCAGGGCAATCCTACCTGATCTTGTGCCGACAGGTAGGCGCGTAATTTACGGGGCCCCCAAGCAGGGTGGAGATCTCGTACGGCCAGCAACGCCTCTTCTGTTGCCGCTACCGTACGTTGGGGCGAAGTTTTGGGTCGACGTGAACGATCCAGCAATCCCTCATCTCCTTGTTCAGCAAAGCGTTGCAATAGTTTGTAGCCTGTTTTCGGGCTGATGCCAAACTGGCGGCACAGGGCGCGTATATTCGCACCCTCCTGCTTGGCTAGATGAACAAATTCCTTCCGAGACGACATGATAGACACCTCTTTCCAAGGCATGAATGTTCTCCAATGTGAACTTTCATGTATTCTGAAGTGTTACCTATGTCTCCGAACACCCGTTACCCATGTCTCCGGTCTGTACAAGCGGGGAGGGGCTGGGGGAGGGGTTGAGGTTTTGACTGTTGAGTTTGACTGATCCTTATTTATCTGGCCGCTGTTATAGAAACCAGCAGAATGGGAAATGGTAGAATGGAAAATAGTAGTAAGTCAAAATATCCAGTCAAAATATCAACCCCATCCCCCAGCCCCTTCCCCAATTCTTGGGGAAGGGGTTTAATGTAAAATAATAAAGATTAAGGGAAGGGGTTTACTATAAAGTCAAAAGGATAAGGCATGGGGTTTACTATAAAGCCAGAAAGATTAGGGCATGGGGGCTAATCGCCTCAGGTCTTTTCCGGCATAACCCCCAACCGTTCCGCTGTCTTTTGATTGTATTCCGGGTTACGCCGCAGTTTCGTTACCTCCATCGCCAATTCTGGGTGTTCTGCAAGCCAATTCACCATCGCACGCCAGCCAAAGGCCGCGCTTGGTTGGTAAAGCGCTTGGTAGATCTTGCGGATCAAGGCAAGATCTACCGGGTAATCTACGGTAAGAAAGAATTGCGACCAGTCCTCGGGTAGGCGCATCACGCCAAGCTGCAATTCGTTGCGGTGCGCCATCACCCATTCAAAGGGAAACTCTCGATAAAAAGGATCATTTGTGGTGGCGCACAATTGGTCGAGTAGGGCAATCCGATAGATCTCAAAATCAAGGCCATACGGATAGGTGCGCCCAGCGGCGATCGAATTGCTGATATAGTCGAGATTTTCTGATAAAAGACGCGCCAGGGCCTCATCAATAATCGCCGGATCAATACACGGACAATCGCCCCACACCCGCACGATAATCTCGCCACCAAAGGCATGTGCCGTATCACGAATACGGGTCGCGAGATCATCTACCGGCCCACGATGGCAATTGATCTGATTCTCTCGGGCATATTCCTCGAGTGCGTCGTCGCTCGCGGCGGTGGTGGTGGCAATGGCGCTTGCGTCTATCTGTTCTGCGAGCGCAAGCCGCTCAAGAATGCGCGAAATCATCGGCTGTCCGTGTAGGTCGAGCAGCACCTTGCCAGGCAAGCGGGTCGAGCCAAGACGCGCCTGAACCACCGCGAGAACCTTAGCCTTCGGTGCCGCCCCCGCTAGCAAAGGCCAAGCGAGGGGGGTGCCTGCCGCGATGTCGTGCGCGGCTCGCTCGCCGAGGACTTGTTCGAGATGGCGGGTGTGCAGACCATGGCCAGGGCGGATGGAGCGCACATTCTCGGTGGTGAATGGTTCATGCTGCCGCACCTCGCGCACCACAAACAACGAGCGGCGGAACACCCGATTGCGCTCCTCGGCGGGGGTGAGCGCGTAGCGGACACTGCCCAAGGCCGCTTCTGTGGTGCGCACCGCGCTCGCCATCGCCGCAAACTCTGCGGGCTCGAGTGAAAAGGGCGCGTCCACCCCGCCATCGGCGCGGGCGAGGGTAAAGTGTTTTTCGATGACACACGCCCCCAAAGCGACTGCGGCGATCGGCACCGTAGTGCCCAAGGTATGATCGGAAAGCCCAACCGCAACGCCAAAGGTGGCGGCAAGGTGGGGGAGGGTGCGAAGATGCATCTCGGCGGGCGGGGCCGGATAGGCGCTGGTACACTTGAGGAGGACTAGTTCGTGCGCACCGGCAGCACGGGCAGCAGTGACCGCCTCTTCGACCTCGGCGAGGCTCGCCATGCCGGTTGAGAGGAGCATCGGCTTGCCGGTCGCGGCGATACGCCGGATGAGCGGTAGATCGACCAGTTCAAACGAGGCAACCTTATAGGCAGGCGTCGCGTGGGTCTCTAGGAAATCTACGGCGCTCGCATCGAACGGCGAAGAGAACAGGGCCATACCAAGACGTGCAGCCTCGTCGGCCAGCACCGGATACCACTCCCAGGGGGTCGTCGCCTCACGGTAGAGGTCGTGGAGGGTGCGCCCATCCCATGGGGTGCCGCCGCCCACAGTAAAGAGCGCACTGGCGTGGTTCAGGGTGATGGTGTCGGCGGTGTAGGTCTGGATCTTGATGGCGTCCGCACCAGCCGAATGCGCAGCGCGAACGAGGGCAAGCGCCCGCTCGAGGCTACCATTGTGATTGGCGG
>CAIRSR010000104.1 GCA_903881315.1 uncultured Thiotrichales bacterium
AAGGCCCTTGGATACGAGACGTTCGAGGAGTTTGGTGAGAAGCGGTGTGGGTTGGCTAAGAGCCGACTTTACCAATTGGCGGAAGCCGCCGAGATTCAACAGTCGCTTAGTAATTCCACCATGGTGGAAAAAATACCCGAGCGACACCTACGCCCACTCGCTCCCCTAACCGATGACGAACGCCGCAAGGTTTGGGAGGAGGCTACCGCGAAGGCCACTGAGGAAGGTAAGAAACTAACCGCCAAGGCCGTGCAAGATGCGGTGGATGAATTAACCAAATCCAAAGAATCCTGGCGCACCCAAGCGATTGAGACCAAGCGCAAGGCTGATGAAGCGGCGCAGCAGGTTATTGCCAAGCAGAAAGAGAACAAGGCGCTACGCGACACCATCGCACAGGAAGCGGAGAACCTGGCGTATGCTAACACCCTCGCGCTCAAAGCGAAGATGACCGAACTCGCCGCCGAGAAACTTGAGACTGAGAACAAATTGAAGCAGGAGCGCAAGGCACAGAAGAATGCCATTGCCGAGGGAGTGACCCAGCGCTTGAAGGAGCACCAGGACGAAATCACCACCAAGGAACTGCAATTGTCGGCCATTGAGCGACGGATAGCGACGCTTCGGGCAGAGCAAGAAAAGCTGGAGTTGGAGTTTGGTTTTGCCGAACGACATAAGGGGTGCCTGACTGAGGCAGACCGAGCGATCAACAATCTATCGCTCGCAATCATGGAAGCCTTCGACGAAGACCACAAGAACCGCTTTGACATCCCAGCAACGATCTACAACGAGTGGTCGCGCATCGCCAATGAGTTAATGAACGGCGCGAACCTGCTGCAACAGGCATTAGGTAACATCCGCATTGAGAAAGAGGTACCCAGCCATGCCGGATAGCATTGCCGTTCTAGGAGAAATCAGCCCCGCTGGCGTGAAACGCGGGCTACCTGCAAAGGTACCGGTACGCACCGCAATGGCAATAGAGGTGCATAAGCAGCTTGTTGAGGTCAATAACTCCTTCACCACCTACGTTGACAAAGGCGGCAACCGTTCAACGTCTCCGCACGGCGTCATGATGCGCTATAACACCCTTATCAAGAAACACTTCGGCCACTCGAAGGAAGGAATGCCGAGCGCTATGCGTACCTATTGCGCGGGCATGGAGGGGGCAATTGCGGACACCTGGCAGAAAATGATGGAGGCCGGTGAGTACCGCGCTGCTATTAAGAAAAAGATCTGGGCAATGGTCAAAGCCGCTGCTGAATCCTATTTCAGGATGTTGGCAGCATGAACGCAAATTTGATATCGATTACTGGCCGGTCAAGGCACCCTGGCGGGAAAACAAACCCGCCCCACTGGGGCGCTTTGACTCATGTGCCTGCAGCGGACTATCAGTTATGCGGCCACATCCAACTCAATTCGAACGTGCATACCGACCTTAGCTGCCAAGGTCAGGAGCATATCCAAGCTGAATTTCTTCCATTTTCCGCGCACCAGATCGGACACTCGCGCCTGAGTCACTCCGAAGCGTTCTGCGGCTTCCGCTTGGGTAAGGCCACTGTCCCGCACCCACAGCGTCAGCCCAGCCATCACTTTGGCGCGCAATTGCAGGATCTCAGCCTCGTGCGGCGGGAACCCAAGCGCAAGAAACAAGTTCTCATCAGCTCTGACAATGTCGTTCACGAGTCATCCTCCGATGTCTTTGAAACGGTCACGCGCCAAGTCAATGTCGCGCACAGGGGTTTTCTGGGTCTTCTTTTGGAAGCAATGCAGTACGTAGACACCTTCTGGCCGGGTGGCGAGATAGACCACGCGAAACGCACCCTTCACGGAGATTCGAATCTCCCGAACGCCGGGGCCAATGGTGGGCATAGGCTTCCAGTTCGCTGGGTCAATCCCCGCCTGCACCAAGTAAAGCTGGAAACCAACCTCCCTCCGAGCCTCGTCGGGAAATTCCAACAGATCAGATCTGCTAGTCCCCAAGAAGATAGCGTCTTTCATGGGTGGGGATTATACAAAAACTTAGATAGGTATGCAAGTTTCGACATACACCCTGCAACATGGCCTACTACTCCAAAGGTGGCGTTGATGAGAGATGTTTCCATATTCCCATCTCAGATCAATCTGTTGACTTCCGTTGGGAGGGAGGGCTACCGTCCAGGTGTCGCTAAGGATGGGCGGCCTGGTTCAGCACACCGGATTGCATTGGTACGTAGCCGCGCCCATACTCCTACCCGCTCATGTAGTTACTCCAGTTTCGGAGCCGAGCGGGAGGGGGTAACCCCTGCCGGTCTCCAGTGCGCCGGTCGACGAACCCGCTCGGTTCCGAATTTCCCCTTCGTCGGGGAGGTCGGGACTCATACCCCCAGCACTGGAGTACTTCAATGAGCAACCTCGCCTCAGGCGCACGTACGCTCGTACTTGCCGCCGTCACCCGCAAAGGGGGACGGCCATGAACACCTCCCCCATCCTAGTCAGCGCCTTGGCTGCTGCCGAGGCTGGCCTGTCGGTGGTGCCACCAAGGATGGATGGCTCCAAAGCACCCCTTGGGAACTGGAAGCCCTTCCAAACATCCAGAGCCTCCGCTATCCAGATCAACCGGTGGTATGGAGTTCAACGCATGCCAGGTATCGGCATCGTTACCGGCAAGGTCTCTGGGAACCTGGAACTGCTTGAATTCGATGACAAACCAACCTACCTCGCCTTCGTTCAAGCCGCCGAGGGATGCGGGCTTGCCTCCCTCGTTCGCCGCATTGAGGCCGGATTCCTCGAAGAATCGCCGAAGCCCGGCGTCCATTGGCTCTACCGCTGTGACGAGATCGGTGGAAATGCCAAGCTCGCCATGCGCCCGAAATTGGCCGGGGAAAAGGCTGCGCAGGTATTGATCGAGACCCGAGGTGAGGGCGGTTATGTGATCGTTTCCCCGAGCGGCGGCCCAACCCATCCATCGGGCAAGCCCTACATCCAAGTTTCAGGCGGGTTCGACAGCATCGCCACCATCACGCCAGAGGAGCGCGCTGACCTCTTCGATCTGGCCAAGACCTTCAACGGCGCACCCGACCATGTCTCGGCGGAATATGTCGCCGCCGAACACCGCACCGCAGAATACACGCCGTCTAACCAGTCAGCGAGCGTTCGCCCAGGCGATGACTACAACGCGAAAGCCTCGTGGAAGCAGCTCTTAACCGAGCGCGGCTGGGCCTTCGTCTACTCCAAAGATGACTGCGATTACTGGCGCAGACCCGGGAAAAACAACGGCGTATCAGCCTGCACCGGCTGGGGCGGCAAGGACTACTTCTACTGCTGGAGCGCCTCCACCGAGTTCGAAATCGAGAAGCCCTACGACAAGTTTGGCTTCTACGTGCGAACGATGCACAACGGGAACATCAAGGACGCGGCGGAGGCGTTGGTAAAGGCGGGGTATGGGGCACGAAAGCCTAAATTAAAGCCCGTCGCCTGGCTGACTAGCGAGGATGGCGAAGACAAATGGCGTAACGATCTGATCTCGAAACAAAGCCCAGACGGTGAACAGGTCGTGCTGTGCCGGGTGCATAACCTTGCGTTAATTATGGAAAAGGCGGAAAACTTCAAGGGCAGGATTCGATACAACGAATTTTCCTCTCAAATTGCCGTGGACGGAGAGGATCTGGAAGATGTAGGCCCTATTCAGATCAAAACGGTCTTGGAAAAGCAGTGGATAAGGGAGAAAGTTCCGACCGGGGATGTGATCGACGCCATGGCCGTGGTGGCGCACCGCAATTCGTACCACCCGATCAGGGAATACCTGGACTCGCTCGTCTGGGACGGCACTGAACGTATCCCCGATTTCTTCCCTGATTTCTGTGGCACGCCCAGAGACCCGTACCACATGGGAGTGGCGCATAGCCTATTCGTGTCTGCCGTTGCTCGTATCTACGAGCCAGGGTGCAAGGTGGACACGGTGGTCATCCTGATCTCGCCCCAAGGTTTTGGGAAGAGCAAGCTCTGGATTGCACTGTTTGGCAAGTGGACGAAAGAGGTTACCGAGAGTCTACGCGACAAGGACTTTTTCAGTGGTCTGCGCGGGGTCTGGTGCGCGGATTTCGGAGAGCTGGATGCGTTCAACCGGACAGAAGAAACCCGCGTCAAGCAGGTGCTGACCGAGCAGTTCGACCACTACCGCCCTCACTATGGTCGTGCGCATAAACGTTTCCCGCGCCAGAACATTTTCGTTGGCGGAACCAACAATCCGAATTACAGCAAAGACCCGACCGGTGATCGTCGTTCTTTGCCGGTAAAAGTAGTCCAGCAAATCGACGAAGCAGCCGTCGCCCTTGTTCGTGATCAGCTGTTTGCCGAGGCAGTCGTGCGTTTTCGCCGAGGAGAAAAATGGTGGGATATCAAGGACGCAAGCGAACACCAAGAAGGCGTCTATATCGGGGACTCGTGGGAAAAAATCATTGCAGAGTGGCTGTTTGGCAGGGATAGAACGACCGTCGCGGAAGTTCTGCGGGGCGCTCTGGATATCGAACATGGCAAGCAGGGCAGATCGGAGCAGACTCGTGCGGGTAGTGTTTTGAGGCGGATGGGGTGGGAAACCACCCGCGAGACCATCGCCGGTACCACAGTGAAGGTAAGGGTTTATAGGAGGCCGCCCAATCATGAGGCCTTCTGAAGAACGACCTGTAGACCACCCTGGTAGTGTTCCAAACCTGGACATGACGATTGATATTCAATAATTTACGATGGTCTTCAAATTAAACGACCAAAATCGTGGCGATTTATGAAGAGTCCGATCACAATATCATGCATTTTTTCAATCTTGGAGAAACAGATGGTTTTCCTGGCAAGTCGTTTGATACGCGTTCGTAATGTTAAGTGTTTTCTTTCGATTTTCTGCGTATTTTCCTTTCCTATGATTTGTTGTTCATTTGGCAGATTCCGTTCATAAGCCCCCCAATCGTCAGTATAAAACCGAGAAATCCAGAATGGCTTAAGAAGTTCCTGTAAGGAGAGAAATACCGTGTCCTTC
This sequence comes from uncultured Thiotrichales bacterium, assembly GCA_903881315.1. Lineage (GTDB taxonomy): Bacteria > Pseudomonadota > Gammaproteobacteria > CAIRSR01 > CAIRSR01 > CAIRSR01. The sequence continues at coordinate 5,003 of CAIRSR010000104.1, forward strand.
CGTTTACCAAACACATACGCCAAAACATCTCCCGTAGCGTGGTCAATCGCATGCCAAAGCCAGCGTTGGTTTTCTTTGTTTCCAACATAACTCCACATCTCGTCTAGTTCAGTATCGTCAACCTTCTGAATATCAACGACAACATCATTTTCCTTCAGTCTTTTTAGTAGTGGCTGATTGACTGATTCAAGATAAGGTTCTTGTTTCTTGATCTCGCTAATAACGGTTCCTGAACTAATCCTTAATACACGAGCAGTATCACGAATTCCACTTCCGTTCATTGCCATATCGATAATCTGTTCCTTAACGCCTGGTAAATATCCATGGTAGGTGTAGTCCAGAATGAATGTGTTCTTTCCGCATTCCGGATTCAGACAAAGATAGCGTTGTTTCCCAAGCTCTGTCTTACCACGCTTAACAACGTGGTCGCATTTACAGGATGGACACAAAACGGGTATTTCCGCCATTGGAAATTCCTTTTGAGTAAAGTTTGGCAATTCCATTCGTATGATACCGCTTCAAAATGGCTGAATACTATCCGATATCTATCAGCAAAAACGTGTCAATCGTCATGTCCAGGTTTGGAACACTACCGACCACCCTATCCGACCTTATCCAACCCTATCCAACCTCGGGAGGGATAACCTTTTGACATACAAAGATATACCAACCTTCCAACCTAATCCGACCCAAACTCGCCAGCATTTTTTTGTATTTCGCTATAAGTATTATTTGGGGTGCACCCCAGATAATACTTATATGATTCTTGGGTTATTTTGTGGAGAGTTTGCCCCTAAAAGGTTGGATAGGTTGGATAGGGTTAAATAGTAGGTATTTTATCAATAAGTATCAAATAGCTATCTTCGAGCCAACCTTATCCAACCCCTATCCGACCTATCCAACCTCAAAATATCAAGGAACGCCATGACGCCCCCAGTCTCTGCTTACCCGCTACCCATGCTTACCCCAGCCCAGAAAACGCCCTACAGGCTAACGTAGGCGGTATTTCGCCTATGCAGATTGCAGAGTTCCTAAAGTCGCTCGGATGGGCGATGCGTGATACTGGCTTGGGCGAGCGACTCTATGTGCTGCGGCACCAGGATTTCCCCCATCGACAACTGGTGTTCCCCATGGACATAATTGCGCCGAGTTACCCAGAAGCAACCTTTCTGGTCTTTGATAAGCTTGGCGAAATGCTGCACGAGCCATCCGCCGCTTTGCTACACCGCGCCCTTCTGCACGCACAAGCCAACCTCGGCGTCGTTGTCGACTACCCGCTCTGTCAGCCCGGTGGTGGTACCTACGATTTCAAGTCCGTCTGCTGCCGCGTTCAGTTCATCATGTGTCTACCGGGCAAGGCATGGCGAGTAGACTGGATCGAGAAATGGCGAGATGAAAACAGGGAAATGGCGGGCCTCGTAGAAAACGCGGTGCGGGTGCGCTGGGGGAAGCGCTGAAAAGGTGCAATTTTCTGCTTACAACCGGAACCTCATGATGACCAGATCCGAACTGATACATGCCATTGCCAGTAAACAACAGCATATCGCCTACGAGGAAGTAGAGAAAGCGGTCAGGACAATCGTTGACCACATCTCGCAAACCTTGGCAGAAGGCAATCGCGTTGAGATACGTGGTTTCGGATCATTTTCCTTGCACTACCAACCACCACATCTGGGTAGAAACCCGAGGACTGGCGTAGCTGTACCTGTCAGTGGGAAATATCGACCATATTTTAAGCCAGGCAAGGAAATGCGAGCGAGAGTAATGAACAATACCTCTGCAATTATTCCTGCCGGAAATGATGGCAAGTAGCGAATCATCTCCTCGTGTCATTCGCCAATTTTAGATCTAACTTCCAGAGATAGCTGCGGGAAGATTCAAGTACCAATGAACGGTCGGGAGCACTATGAAAATACTAGAATATGACGGCCTTGATACCTCCCGCGTCAAGACCGCCTATCGCAAGATCGTCACAGCCATCCGTCTTGATGATTTCCGGGCCGCCCAGGTCAAGAAACTCTCCAACCTGACTCATGGCACTTTCTACCGGGCCAAGCTCGACGATACCAACCGCTTACTGTTTGCCTTGGTTCGGCACGGGGATGAGGTATACGCCCTGATGCTTGAGGTAATCGCCAATCACGACTACGACAAATCGCGTTTCCTACGCGGTGCTTCCATCGACGAAACACGGATCCCGGATGTCGAGATAGCAGAAGTCGTAGCGGAGGCACAACCTCTGCGCTATTTGCACCCCGAACGCACCCTGATCCATCTCCTGGATAAGCCGATCTCCTTTGATGATGCCCAGGATGCCATCTATCGCCATCGTCCGCCCCTCATTGTGGTTGGTAGCGCGGGTAGTGGCAAGACCGCCATAACGCTTGAAAAACTGAAACAGGCCGAGGGCGAGGTGCTGTATGTGACGCATTCGGCCTATCTTGCTAAGAATGCCCGCGATCTGTATTACGCGGAGGGCTTTGAGGCTGCCCACCAAGAGGCAGTTGTCCTATCCTATCGCGAGTTCATCGAATCGATCCGGGTACCAGCGGGACGTGAGGCGACCTGGCGCGATTTCTCAGGCTGGTTTACACGCCTACGCCAGCAATTTAAACCGATCGACAGTCACCAAGCCTTCGAGGAAATCCGTGGGGTCATCACCGCGAGCGCTAGTGGCGTCCTTTGCCGCGAAGACTACCGCACACTCGGGGTGCGTCAGTCCATCTTTTCCGAGGAACAACGGGATAAGCTCTACTCTCTGTTTGAGAAATACCTGGCCTGGCTGGACGATAACCACTTGTACGATCTCAATCTCGTAGCGGGGGCGTGGCAGAAGGAGGCTTCGGCGCGCTATGACTTCATTGTCGTCGATGAGGTACAGGATCTCACCATGATCCAATTGGCGTTGATCCTGAAAACACTCAGAAAGCCCGGCCAATTTCTGTTGTGTGGCGATTCCAATCAGATCGTCCATCCCAACTTCTTCTCCTGGAGTCAGGTCAAAAGCCTGTTTTGGTACGATCCCGAACTGGCAGCCCGCCAAGAATTGGCGGTTCTCACCACCAATTTCCGCAATGGTCAGGAGGTGACCCGGATCTCTAACCAGTTGTTGAAAATAAAGCATCGTCGCTTCGGTTCCATTGACCGCGAGAGCAATTTTCTGATCGAAGCGATTGGTGGCGATGCGGGCCAGGTGTTGCTCTTACAGGACAAGGAGACGACACTCAGGGAACTCAATCAGAAGACCCGTCAATCCACCCAATTCGCCGTATTGGTCATGCGGGATGAGGATAAGGCCGAGGCATGTCGGTATTTCTCAACGCCGCTGTTGTTCTCGATTCACGAGGCTAAGGGCCTAGAGTACGAGAATATCGTTCTCTATCGTTTTGTCTCCAACAATCGTGGCGAATTCTCCGCCATCGTTGATGGGGTCGAGAAGTCCGATCTTTTGGTGGATAGCCTAGATTATCGTCGTACCCGAGATAAACGGGATAAGTCCCTGGAGGTCTATAAATTCTTCGTCAACGCCTTGTATGTCGCGATCACCCGTGCGATCAAAAATCTGTTCTTGATCGAGGCGGATACGCAGCACCAGATCTTCTCTCTCCTGGATCTCACGACCACCGGCCAGGTGAATGTGGAGGCACAACAATCCTCGCTCGAAGAGTGGCAAAAGGAGGCGCATCGCCTGGAGTTGCAAGGCAAACAGGAACAGGCCGCAGTCATTCGCCGCGACATCCTGAAACAAACCCCGCCGCCTTGGCCGGTATTCGATGAGCCACGGGTTCGCGAACTTTTGCACAAGGTCTTCCAGGAACGAGTCGCGGGTGGTAAACCCAGGCAGCAGTTGTTGGAATATGCAGCCTGTCACGACGAGCCGGTATTGGCTGCCCAGCTCACCCCTAACCTCAAGAGCGATAGCCTTGTCCAGAACCGGACGACTCTGGGCCGCAAACATCTGGTGGCCTATGCCGATCACCGCTTCAAGGAGATTTTGCGTCAATGCACCCAGTATGGGACGGAATATCGCACCATGATGAACATGACCCCGCTGATGGCAGCCGCCGCCACCGGCAATGTGCCCTTAGTGGAGGCATTGATCGAACGCGGGGCCGACCGAGAAGCGACGGATCAGTATGGTCATAACGCCCTCCACTGGGCCATGCTGGAAGCCTTTCACGAGCCAAAGTTTGCCCGGGATACCTTCGCCACTTTGTATGAACTGGTCGCACCAACGAGCCAGGACATCAACACCGGCGAACGTCTGGTACGCATCGATCGGCGATTATCCGAATACTTTCTGTTTCAGACCCTGTGGGTGTTGTTCAAGTCCCGCTTCACCCATCGCCAGCGTCGCCCTTATGCCGCCTTCGATTCGCAGACAATCCTCGACGCCTGGGAGCATATGCCTGCGAATGTGGTGAGGGTGGAACGCAATAAACGTACGCATCTGTCGGCGGTACTGTCGCGTAATGAGGTAGAACGAGACTATGCCTATAACCGAGCGCTGTTCATGCGGGTTTCGCAGGGTTGGTATCAGTTTAATCCTAAACTTTCGGTACGACGGGCAACGACGAATACGGATACGGAGACCTGGCAGCCCATCTATACGGCCCTGAATCTGCCAC
>CAIRSR010000105.1 GCA_903881315.1 uncultured Thiotrichales bacterium
CGTTTTCGTCGGGCACTTTTAGTGTGAAGGAGGCGCGGCCCTTTGGTTCGCTTGATCTTTTTGCGGGTGATACGCAAACCTTGCTAACCGGACATGTGGGTGAGGAGGTGGAGCGGGAGTTTGGCGGGGGGCGGTTAGCGATTAAGGTTGGGGCATTGACGGCGCGACCGGGTACGGAATTTATTTTGTTTCGGTTGGATCGGGAGAAGGTAATTACGGCGTTGCAAAGGGCTTTGCGAGTAGGGGAGGGGGATGCGTTTCATGTGACGTTGACCTTGCGTGATTATGATGAATTGGATAGGGGACGTGCGCCGATTATTTTACAGGCGGTGGATGAAGAATATCAGCGTACCGAACGTGAGCATAATGCGGTCTTGATGGGGGCTTTGTTGAATGCGCTGCGGCCTGTTCCAGAAAGTCAGCGGGCGCGAGAGGAAATCCAGACGCGCTTAGCAAAGATAACGGAATTGTCGCAGACGCTTGAGAAAAAACGTAGCGAGGCGGTCGCGCGTTTTGGGCCGACCCATGGGACGATTGTGGCGATCGATGCCAAACGCGGGGTGCTAGAACGGGAGGGGGATGCGCTGCGGGAGCGGCTGAAGACGTTGCCGGATCTGCCGATATCGGTGCGGTGAGTATAACCCCCGTCCTTAGACTTTATTATAATCCCCCTCTCCATGAATGGAGAGGGGGGCTGGGGGGAAGAGGTTGAGACTTTATCTTTTGTTCTTTGGAATGTTAGTCTTTTGAATAGATCCTTTTCTTTTCGGTTCAACGGATAAAAAAGTAAGGAGAGACTGTGAAGATCAAGTCATTTACCGTAGCGGGCCTGTTTGGTCGCAAAGACCCCATACACCTAGATTTCAATGAGGACTTGAACATCCTCACCGGGCGGAATGGCTCGGGGAAGACGACGGTATTAAAGCTGCTGTGGTATATGATGAGTGAGAATATAGGGCTAGCACTTAAGGAGATGTCCTTTGAGAAGGCTACGCTTGTAACTACGGAATATGAGTGCAGCGTTCGTCGTTCCGGCGACATTAGCTACAGAATTGGATGGCGATTACAGGATGGTCAACAAGCCGAATACACTCTGTCCCCCGAGAAAGACGCCAACGAAAACCTTTCCGATCCTGGCTCATATTTACATAACCTTTTCACCACAAAAAGTTCGAGATCTCTATTTAGCCAAGTGAATGACGCCAACGAAAAGTTCTCCGAGATTGGATCATCTATATTTCTCCCTACTTTCCGCAGAATAGAGGGCGGTTTTTCCACCAAGGCTCGTCAGGTCTTTGTCGGTATAAATGCCTTGGTAAATCCGGAAAAGGACAGTCTTGACGAGGCCCTGAAGCAACTATCCAGGAAACTAACGAACAATAATCACCAATTCGTTTCTTCACTTGGTACTTCCGATATTGAATCAATGCTTACTCGTCAGCATTCTAATCTATCAGAGAAAGCCAATAAGCTACAAGAGCAATCCAACAAACTACAGGATGATGTGTCCAAAGCCATCATTGAGCAGATACAGACATTCGAGCAGACCACAAACCCTAAGGGAGAAGCAACTGCCACAGAACTGCTAGATGAGATCCGCACTCGAATAGAAAATGCTAAAAAAGAACGCGAGGCCATTATGGAGACAATCAAAACCATCATGCAGCCAATCGATACTCTTCGCCAACTGGTCATGCAGTTCATCCGCCAGCCTGGTGTCCGACTCACCGAGGAGATTAGCTTTGGGGATGCGGCGCGGGCCATTCACTCGGATGCGCTTTCGTCGGGGGAGAAACAGATGCTGAGTTTTCTTGCCTACAATGCCTTCAACCAGGATACCATTATCTTTATCGACGAGCCGGAACTGAGCCTGCATGGTGATTGGCAGCGCCAATTATTCCCAACGCTACTCGCGCAGCAGTCCTCTAATCAATTTGTTATTGCTACCCACTCGCCGTTTATCTATAGCAAGTACCCCGATAAGGAGTTACCGCTTGACCCGGTGTATGGTGATGAGGACGAATGACCAATGGCGAAGAAGCGTAAGCCCAATCGAGAGTCGTTCTCTGCCGAAGAGCTTATTGATTATCTGTGACACACAAGTGTGCCGACGCTTGTTGTCGAGGGGGAGGATGATGCACTCGTCTATCGGATCCTTGCCAAGAACCTCCCGGCGCAGAATGTTGAATTCTTAGAGGTCGAGGGGAGGGAGAAGCTACTCGCCATCTTTGCAGAAAGGGATACGCTCCCGAAGAGGCTCAAGATTGCCTTTATCGCCGATCAAGATGTTTGGGTGTATGGCGAGATACCAAAAGAATATCAGGACAACCGGCTTATCTGTACCTATGGTTATTCCATTGAGAATGATGTCTACCTAGATGGCGAATTCGAGAAGGTCTTTACGAAAGAAGAGCATCTCAGGTTTCGGAAGGAGGTGTCAGATTATATTGAATGGTACGCACTGGCATTAAGTCGCCATCTCCGTAATAGGGAAAATGGAATCGACCGGCACCCCAATCATGTGCTTAATGCAACAGAACGACCCAAGCACCTGGAACTAAGAGAAACAGAAAACTATCCAACGGAATTAAAGAACCGGATAGACAACGATTATCAAAGATTGCTACGCGGAAAGTCGCTTTTTGATCTGCATATCAGAAATACCAAGCCCCACGACTCAAGGGAAACCATGCTGAAATCGGTTGCGGTGCGACCCGGCCCCCACCTCCAAGCAATCATAGACCAAGTCGGCGGCCTCTTTCGATTCAATCGGGCGGCGACGGCGCGAGCTTAGGTTACTATAAAGAGAGGCTGAACAGCTATAGCAAGAGCAGCATAAAATGATTGACTAACCACCC
>CAIRSR010000106.1 GCA_903881315.1 uncultured Thiotrichales bacterium
TATCGGAAATTTATCCATGCGGACAGCCTGCGGGCGGTCGCACCAGGGGCGGTCAGAACTGACTGGTAAACAACCATGAGGATTACCACGAAACTCAAGATAGTCTCTCGAGTCACGATCATAAGCGTGGTCGTGCTCATACCTGTTTTCGTGCTCACGTTCTTCACCACCCTCCATGCGCGAGGAAATCTCGTGCTGGCTAATGCCGTTCTTAGTAATGCGGTAGCACGCACCTTTATCCGTGATCAATATTTCATCTACCATGAAGACACCATGATAATGCGATGGGAGGAGATCAAACAGGAATCAGATAAACTGCTAACCCAGGCTAGGACGCAATTCCCGAGAGATGACGCACCGATACTTGGTGGACTAATTAAAAACTCCGAGGAGATGACAGCCATTTTTCATCGGTTGGCTACTAATGTCTCAGAAATGAGAACAGCCGTTGGTCAGCCTGGCATAAAAGAAGAGCTGAACAAACGACTTTCTAGCCAATTACTCGTAAAAGAAACATCCCTCCGCAATGATATTCTTCGCCTACAGAGTATTACTGAGGAGCGCGTTTGGAACCAATACTATCTATTATCCATACTCACCTTCTTGCTCACCGGCATCGTGGCAATTGCCTCTCTCTTTATGTCAGCGAATCTCGTGAGGCTGCTAAAGGATCGTTTAAACCCCCTCTATGCTGGCGCAACTACTATCGCCGGTGGCAACCTGGAGTTCCGGATAAACAGTGATGGCCTAGATGAATTCTCCGACCTTGCACGGGCGGTCAATAGTATGGCGGACGCGCTGATTGCCCGAGGAGAGATGCTACGCAAAAGCGAGGCACTCTTCCGAAATTTCTTTTCTTCTGTACCAATAGGGATGGCGATTACCTCTCCTGACCAAAAATGGCTCGAGGTCAATGAACGCTTATGCGCGATCCTCGGATACACCAAGGCGGAATTAACCGCCATGACCTGGACGGAACTAACCCATCCAGATGATCTAGATAAGAACATGGTACTATTTCACAAACTTCTCTCTGGGGAAATAGAAAACTACTCTATTGATAAACGATATATCCGAAAGGATGGCGACATCGTTTATGCGTCGCTAAACGTGAACAGTCAGCGGAACGTATCCAATTCCATTACCTATCTTATCTCATCAATCGATGACGTCACCGACCGCCGGAAAACAGAAGCCGCACTCCAAGCATCCGAGCAGATGTTGCGGACAATCTATGATCTTGTGCCGATTGGCATATCCATCACTGATCCCGAGGGACATATTATTGATTGCAACAAGATGTCTGAAATGCTGTTAGGCATCACGAGAGAAGAGCATCTCCGTCGTTCCTACGTAGGCAAGGAATGGGCGATTGTCCGCATGGATGGGACGATAATGCCCTTCGATGAGTATGCAAGCACTCGGGCCTTAAAGGAACAACAGGTAGTTCGTGATGTCGAAATGGGTATTGTAAAACCAGAGGGCACTACCTGGATCTCGGTAAGCGCTATACCATCGACGAACCCCAACTACGGCGTCATCATCGCCTATGTAGATATTACACTGCGTCGGCATACGGAAGCCGAATTACAAGAAACTTCAGAGCAACTTCGTCTAGCGTTCGAGAACGCCAATATTGGGATGTGTCTTGTTGATCTGAATGGACGACTCTTTAAGGTAAACGACAAGATGAGTGCTATCTTCGGCTACAGCAAGGCGCAGTTAGAATGTATAACCGTCAACGACCTTGCCGTGCCAGAGGATACGGCGCTCAGTGTTGATTTTATTGAAAAGGCAGTGCGAGGCATTAAAGAGAGCACCGTATTCGAGAAACGCTATTATCATCAACTGGGTAATATTATTCATACCCAAGTATCCTCATCGCTCGTGCGCAACTTGGCCGGCGAGCCTCTCTATTTCATCTCACAGGTACAAGATATTACCGATCGGAAGCAGGCATTGGATGCCCTGGCTGTTAGAGAAAGGCTCTTCAGAGATATCTCTGACACATCCCCGCTAGCCATCTATATGTCGAGAGGTATTGACCAGGTGGGGGAGTACATGAATCCGACCTTCACGAGATTATTTGGCTACACCATCAATGATGTGCCGTCGGCTAACGAATGGTGGCCACTTGCCTATCCAGAGACAGAGTATCGTAACCAACTCATGAAGGAATGGCAGTGCCGGGTCGAACGTGCGATCGAAACACACAGCGCAATTAAACCAATGGAAACAGTTGTCACCTGTAAAGATGGTACAGAGAGGAACGTATCGTGGTATTTCGTTAGCGTTGGCCATCAGAACTGGGCATTTGGTCTCGATTTTACCGACGCGAAACAGGCCCAAATTCGCCTTCAGCGTCTCAATGAAACCCTCAAGGTGCGCACACAGGAGGCTCAGGCGTCTAACATCGCCAAGAGTCAATTCTTGGCGACGATGAGCCATGAGATACGCACACCAATGAATGGCATCCTTGGCATGGCCCAGATGTTATTGATGCAAGATCTCACTGATTACCAGCGCCAGGACTATGCCAGAACAATACTAACCTCTGGCAAGATCTTGTTAAACCTGCTCAATGATATTCTCGATATTTCCAAGATAGAATCAGGGAAGATCCAACTAGAGCTTCTCAATGTAAAACCTTCGCTAGTCATCCATGAGGTCGCTGCATTATTCGCGGAGAGCGCAACCTTAAAGTCGTTGCAACTAGAACATCGTTGGCTTGGGCCAGAAGCGTCTTATCTAATGGATCGTTTCCGCCTGCACCAGATCATTGCCAACCTTGTTGGTAACGCCATAAAATTTACCGAGAATGGCCGGATTATGGTGGAAGGGCATGAGATAGAGCGCAAGGATAAAATCGCTTTACTCGAATTCTCTGTGGACGATACGGGTATTGGGATTGCAGAGGAGGTACAACACCTATTGTTCAAACCCTTCTCACAGGTAGACAGCTCGATAACACGCAAGCACGGTGGCAGCGGATTGGGTCTGTCTATCGTCCAGAGACTCGCCAGAATGATGGGTGGCGACGCCGGGGTTGAGAGCAGGCCTGGCTACGGCTCCCATTTCTGGGTCAGAATACAGGCGGGGGTTGCCGCTGAGAGTAATGGGAGTACTGGGCATACCGACAATACCGGGAATACTGAGAACGCCCACCATCGGCAGCTCGCAATCAAGATACTCGTCGTGGAGGATAATCAAACAAATAGTGATGTAATTAGCGCCTATCTGCGTAAGTTTGGCGGAAGCGTTCTCATTGCTGAGAATGGGCAAAGGGCGCTTGATACCATAACCAGCGGAGAGCACATTGATGTAATACTGATGGATCTACACATGCCGGTCATGGATGGCTACACCGCAACCAAACATATCCGACGCTGGGAGATAGCACACAAACAATCACGCCACCCAATCATCGCCATTACCTCCGACGCATTTGAAGAAGACCGGCAGCTCTGCCTAGCCACGGGCATGGACGACTTCCTTACCAAACCCGTGGATCTAGAAAAAATGAGGAGGATTATACTTAAATTTCCATTCGGAATAGAACACACTGCACCCGCCGTAAAGGTTATCGATGTGCCGCTGGTTCTGCAGACCATACGTAGGCTGATACCGCTCCTTGAAGAAAAGCAGTTTGACGCCATCGATTGTTATGGTGAACTACAACAACTTGTAGCAGGGACTGACATTGCCGCTAAATTCTCTAAGACTACGCACCTAATTGATCAATATCAGTTTGATTCTGCCATTGAGAGCTTGCGAAAGATAATCACCGACAATTGTTGGGAGTAACTAAAATGACTACTCAACGCAAAAGAATATTGATTATCGATGATATTCCGGCAAATCTGAGCACGTTTGGCACAGCGCTCGGGCAAGAATTCCGGCTCCAGGTTGCCACCTCTGGGGAGGCTGGGCTGTTAGTGGCGAAGAAACACCCACCAGACCTCATCTTGCTGGACATCATGATGCCGGGTATCGATGGTTATGAGACCTGCAGACGTTTTAAATCAGACCCTGACCTGCGGAGAATACCGATCATTTTCATCACTGCGATGACCGAGAGCGAGGCTGAAAGTGCCGGATTAGAATTAGGTGCCGCAGATTACATCACCAAGCCGCTCAATCTCCGGATCGCGAGACAGAGGATACGCAACCTATTGGAGCGGGAAGGTCTACGCAAAGAGGTTGAGGCAGCGAATGAAAAACTAAGAACCTATCAGCATCACCTTGAGGAACTCGTACAGGCGCGTACCTTGGCGCTTTCTGTCGCGGAGATTCAGGTCACCGATCTAGAAGGTATTGCCTACTTTGACCCGCTCACCAATATTCCCAATCGTCGCTTATTGGTAGACCGTCTCGGCCAATCGCTCGCCCAAGCAAAACGGACGGAGCAATGGTTTGCCGTCTGTTATTTTGATCTGGATGGCTTTAAGCAGATCAACGATCACCTTGGTCACGATGCGGGCGACGAATTGTTGCGTACCGTAACCAGCCGACTGAAGGAGATCCTGCGCGAGCAGGATACTTTAGCCCGGGTGGGTGGCGATGAGTTTGTTCTTGTCTTGTGCAACCTAGAGCACGAGATGGAGTGCTATTCTATCCTAGAGCGGGTCTTAGCGACCATCCGCGTTCCATTAACCATTAAGGATCAATCTATTTCCGTGTCAGCCAGTCTCGGCGTGACCATCTATCCGCATGATGACGCTGAGGTAGGCGACCTGATCAGGCATGCTGACCAGGCCATGTATGGGGCAAAGAATGCTGGTAAAAACTGTTTCTTCGTCTACAAACAATGTCAGGGGCATTGCGTCACAGCAGGAAGCGCACAGCCAAATACAACACTCACGACACCCCCGCCAGATCTATAACCGAGGGGACATCATACTAGAGACCAGTAGATTCGCTATCTCATGGGGCGGACACACATGCTTCGGTGCCCGCTGCTTGATGGCCTCGGCTGGCATACCAAAGACTACACAGCTTTCCTCGTCCTGCGCCATGGTAAGGGCACCTCGGTCGGACATGAGTTTTAGTTCCTCTGCACCATCGCGCCCCATGCCCGTGAGCAGTATCCCAACGGCACGGCGACCATAGTGTTCGACCACCGAACGAAACAGCACTCCCACCGACGGTCGCGAACCATGGCATAGCCCATCGCTGCCGGTACGCAAGATACCGGAATGGTCAACCCTAAGGTGCTTGTCGTCGGGCGCTACGTAGACATTCCCCGCGAGAGGAAGAACCCCATCCCGCGCTACGTGTACCGGCAGACCAGCGGTGGCGGACAGCCAATCGGCAAAACCGTCAGTAAACCCAGAGGAGATATGCTGAACAACCAGGATTGGCACCGGAAAACCAGCCGGTAGACCCGAGAGGATCTGCAAGATAGCGGCAGGTCCACCCGTTGAGGCACCGATCGCAACGATCTCCGGTCGGTCAGACGCCGTGCCAGGTTTAGGCGGGGCCTTCGGTGTGGCCGACGCGAGTGGACGCCATCGTCGCACCACCTTGACCTCGGACATCAGCTTCAGCGCGTCAAGGATCGCTGCGCCCTCGATCTCAGCACGCGGGTCGGTCAGGCCCGAAGGCTTCCGCAGCACCGCGAGCGCCCCGGCCTCTAGGGCGTACATGGCGGTATGCACCTCCCCAAAGTGGATGCTGGCGGTGCAAATCACGATGGGGATGGGATGCGGCGACGACATGATGCGACGGGTTACCTCTAGGCCATCCATCTTTGGCATGTGAATATCCATGAGGATCACATCGGGCCGCTGTTTTTCGATGCAGACCAAGGCGGCCTCGCCATCGGCGGCAACATCAATCACCCGAAACACCGGGTTACTCGCGACAATGTAGACCAGATAGTCACGGATCACACGAGAGTCATCGACAATCAGGACTTTAATCATTATGGCTCGCGCTATACCCGCGTTATAAGAGTCGTTGAATGATCTCGAGTAGATTCCCTTGATCGAAATCACTCTTGACAATATAGGCATTCGCCCCTACTTCTATGCCGTATTCTCGGTCTTTTTGCGAGCCAAGTGCTGTGACCAAGATAACTGGCAGTTCCTTTAGTTTCTGATCGGCACGGATCCGCGAGGTTAGCTCAAAGCCATTCATGCGCGGCATATCTACATCCGAGATAACGAGGTCGAAGGGATCGGTTTTGAGTGTCGTCAACGCATCCAGACCATCGACTGTCGCGACCACGTAATAGCCAGCACCCTCGAGAATGGTCTTGACGAGGGTACGCGCAGTAATCGAATCCTCCGCAATCAAGAGACGCCGTCGCGTTACCGTCGCCCCCCCAGGAGTGCCGACCGACCGCAATGCGCCCGCCGCGCCAGCCGACTCCACGAGATCGGAGGCATTGAGGATCGGGATGACCGCGCCACTCGCCGAGATCGAAGCACCATCAATGTTGCGTACCCGCGTGAGCTGTGAGCCAAGGCTCTTGACCATGATCTCTTGCTCACCGAGGACTGCATCGACGAGGAAGGCAACCTCGCGGCTGCCCACCCGCACCACCACAAGTGGCTGTGACTGCGACGCCGCATGAGAAGAACGCACATCCGGCACGGTCAGTGCGAGGACATCGCGCAAACGCGAGAGCGCAACCGCACGTCCACCCACAGCAATGGTCTGCCGATTCTCAACCGTTTTGATCTCGCTTGGTTTGATGCGCATCACCCGAGCGACGTTGGCGCTCGGCACGGCATAGCGCTGCCCGGCCACCGACACAAACACGCCACGAAAGGTTGCGCGCGATAACGGCATCAACAAACGGAAGGTCGTGCCCACACCAAGGGTCGTGGTGACCGAGACCGTCCCACCCAATTGCTCAACCTTTTCGCGGACAATGGCAAGCCCCAAACCCCGCCCAGAAATGTCAGTAATGAGTGGGCTCGTGGACAAACCAGAATGGAAGATAAGCCCACTCGTCTCTGCTGCAGTCAAACGAGCGGCCTCTTCTACCTTTAGAATCCCGAGACGAATCGCACTTTTCTTGACCTGTTCGATGTCAATCCCAGCACCATCGTCGCTGATGGTGAGTTCGACCCGATTCCCGAGAACCGGCGCTACCGCGATGGTAATCGTTGCGTGACCAGGCTTGCCGTGTTCAATGCGCGTCTGCGGTTTTTCAATGCCATGATCGATGCTATTGCGCAGCAGATGGATGAGGGGATCCTTGATCTCGTCTAGGACGCGCCGATCGATCTCAATGTCCTCCCCACGGATGAGGAGGTCGGCGTCCTTCTCCAGCTCCCGCACCAGATCCCGCACCAGTTTAGGAAAGATCCCAAGTAGGGTCGAACACGGCAGGAGCAACGCCTTTTTGGTGTCTTCTAGTAGGTTGTTGGCGAGTGTCGCCAGGGTGCGCGCTTCTTGTTGGGCGGATCGGGCAGACTCGCGTAGCGAGTTCTCCATGGCCTTGGTAAAGAGTATCTCGGACTCGACGAGCTCATCTAGGATAGTCGAGCCTTCCTCGCCATACTGTTGTTTGAAGGTCTGGCGGAGACGAACCGTTTGTTGGATGCGGCGCTGGTTCCAGTGGGCGAGTTCGGTGGCGAGCCGCTGCAACTCGGTGGCCTGCCCATGCGCAGCAATCTTTGCCCCCACCAATTCTTCGGTGGCGAGCAAGATGGCGTGCAACTTCCGCGTGGCGATGCGGACGGTCTCTGAGGTGATGGCAGGTGTAGCTGGCGCGACCTCCTCCACCGCAGGTGCGCTGCTGACTGGCGGGGGTGGGGGTTCATTCACCGCAACCGTTGGCAACACCACGGCGACAGTCGCCGGAGCGGCTGGCGTAACCACCATCGTCCCTACTGCCTGCGGGACTACTGCGGGTGGAGGTGGTGTTTCGCCGCGCACGATCCGTTGCAGGGCAGCGACGGCCTGTTTTTCTTTTTCCCGCTCCTCCGCTGTTGGTGCTGTCCCGGGATTGACGCACAGTGCCGCGATCACATCCAGCACCGGATGGATGCCATCCAGCATCGGTGTGGAGAGGGTGAGTTCACGCGCCTTTAATGCGGCAAACAGGCTTTCGAGTTCCGCGCACAGCGCCTCGACATTGGGCAGACTCACCGAACGCGCCGCCCCCTTGAGGGAGTGGGCCTCGCGGAAAATTCGCTCGATGACCGGCATACGCTCGGCATCGCTGGTGCGCTCAATGGACATGAGTCCGGCGGTGATGGCGTCGATGTGCTCGCGCGCCTCATCCCGAAAGGTCTTGCGCAGTTCCGCTAAGAACTCCTCCTTCTTTTTATCTATGGTCATGTCTCCGCCTTACGCCTCGCCACGCCGCCGTTCAACCAACACCTTCAGTTGTTCGCTGAATGCCTGAAGATTCTTCGCTGCCGCTGCAAGCTGTTGGGTACCGGTCATGTTCTGGTGGGTCGATTGCCGGATGTTGGCGATGGCAAGCGCGATCTGCTCCATCCCAAGGAGTTGTTGTTGGCTCGAACTCGCGATCTGGGCCGCTGTTTGGGTAGCGAGACTGATGTTACTCGCGAGAGACAGGATCGAATCGCCAGCGTCTGTGGCCTGTTTGATGCCAGTTGCGACCACCTCGGTGCCCTGTTCCGTGGCCTTCACCGCCGCACTGGTCGCCTTCTGCACCTCCATCAGGATGTTGCGTACCTGCAAGGTCGCCTGGCGCGATTGCCGCGCTAGGTTCCTGACCTCTTGGGCAAGCACGGTAAACCCCTTGCCGTGTTCGCCAGCGCGGCTCGCCTCAATCGCAGCGTTCACTGCCAGCAGATTGGATTGTTCCGCCAAGTCGTTCACGGTTGCGATGATCTCGCTGATGGCCTGTCCCTGCTCGCTTAAGCTCACCACCGTCTCGGCAATCTCGCCCATCTGTTCGCGAATCTGGTGCATACCCTCGATTGCGGCGGTAACCGAGCGATAACCCGCCTCAGAGACTAGCGCCGTTTCCTTTGCGCTCTCCTCAACGTGCTTGGCCTTTTGGTGAGAGAGGGCGGCAGTCTGTTTGATCTCTTCGGCGGTCGTGCTGGTTTGGCTCACTGCCACAGTAATTGCGGTCACCCCCGTTGTCACCTCCGAGACGGCGGCAAAGATACCCGACGAGGCAGTAACCAGCATCGTTGCGCCACTCGTGATCTCTTCACCCGAAGAGCGTAACGCCGCCGCGCTAGCACGCTGCGCTGCATCTGCCTGATTCAATAGCTTGACACCCGACCACATCAGTGAGGTAAAACCGATGATAGTAAGAACGACCAGCAAGGCAACACTGTAGGCGATGTCGTAGAGTCCGGCACGGGCACCCGCGAGACAGGCCCACCCAAAAAGGGACGGCATCACCACACTCAAGAGGAAGAAACGCCGCCCCATCAAAGCACCGATGTGGTTGCTGGTCAGGGTTGCCATCATGCCCACAGCGGGTCGGGCCAGGAGCGTCCCGAGGGCGAGCAACACGAAGGCAACCGCCGTGTGGAGCGCCATCGCAGTATACGAACCCACACTACCGGCGAGCGCTTGGATGCCGTACCAGTAACCAAGAAGCGCCATGAGTGCGATGAGAAACACCAGCAACGCATGGTATTCAGCGGGCCTTCTCCCTTTGCGGGTTTGAAAGTCGATGAGGAAGAGGGCGCTACCGAGGAGTGTAAAACCTATCGCCGTATTAGCCCCCATCCGACCTGGGAAGCGGGTAGCTACCGCCCCTACCTGTTCTTTGAAGAGGGCTTGATCGATCCCAAGACTCCACCCAAAGAAATACTCGCAAGCGGTAAAGAAACCGATGAGCCCCGCCAGCAGGGCAAGTACACGACCGCGCTTTCGCATGGGCGGGCTCATGTCTTCTTGCGAAAGCACGAGCGCACCGCCAAACAATACGAAACACAGCGCGGTGTTGGCCTTCATCGACACCAGCCCAGGCAGCAGGCTCTTGAGTAGGGGGATGTCGAGCAGCCAACCGATGAGCACCGCAACACCTGCAAGTACGCCGACATAACCCAAACGACGCGAGAGCGAGGTACATTGTGCAAGGATCACGGAGGCGTTGTCCTGATTCGTCATCATCGGTGGCTCCATGGCAAGGTTCAACTCTCGACCCGCTGTCGTTCGATCAACCCCTTGAGGCGGTCACCGAAGTTGCGGAGGTTCTGGGCGGACGCCTTGAGTTGCTGGGTGCCCGACATGCTCTGGCCGGTTGCCTGGCGGATGTTGGCAATAGCAAGTGCGATCTGATCCATACCGACTAATTGTTGCTGGTTCGAGGCGGCGATCTGGGTCGCGGCCTGCGCGGCTTCGGTGACGCTCTCGCTGAGTGAGCGGATCGAATCTCCGGCCTCGGTTGCCTGTTTGACGCCAGCGGCCACTACCTTGGTGCCCTGTTCGGTCGCCATGACTGCGGCACTGGTCGCCTTCTGTACCTCCATCAGGATGACGCGCACCTGCGTCGTCGCCTGGCGCGATTGCTCGGCCAAACTCTTGACCTCCTGCGCGACCACGGCAAACTCCTTACCGACCTCGCCGGCGCGGCTCGCTTCGAGTGCTGCGTTGACCGCAAGCAGGTTTGATTGTTCGGCAAGGTCGTTTACGGTCGCGATGATCTCCCCGATGGCCTGCCCCTGTTCGCTGAGGCGCACTACACTCTCGGCGATCGACTCCATCTGGACGCGGATGTGGTTCATGCCCTCGATGGTTCTGGTGACAGCCTGGCGGCCTGCCTCGGAGACGGCGGCGGTTTTTTGGGCACCCTCTTGGACATTCCGCGCCTTTTGGTGGGAGACATGCGCAGTCTGCTTGACCTCCTCGGCGGTGGTGCTGGTCTGGCTAACGGCGGTGGCCGTTTCCGCTGCACCCGCAGCAACCTGTGAGACAGTAGAGAGGATCTCGTTGGATGACGCCGACAAGACACCAAACCCTTCGCGGAGGTCACGGTTCAGGCCACGCAGGTTGTTGACCATGATGACGAACGAGCGCTGCATCTCGCCGATCTCGTCGTTTCTGTCCTCGGCCTCTATCTGCACCGTCAGATCACCGGACGCGACCTGTCCGGCAACCGTGGTAATCACGCGCAAAGGCACTGCAAGCAGCCGATTCATAAACCACGCCATAGCGAGGGCAATCAATATCGCAACGAGGGTGATCACAACAAAGATGCGCACCGCCTCCGAGAATAGTCGGGTAGATTCAGTAATCGCCTCTTCGTTGTTTTGATGCAGTATGTCACCAACCCTCAGCATATGGTCACGAATCTTATCGAATCGTTCGCTCTGCACATTGGTGTAGATTGCGCGCGCCTTGTCAGCCTTGCCACTGCTCGTATCGGTGCCCTTATCGGAACTATTCGTCTTCTCATGCGTCTTGGCGATCTCGTTGCCTTTCTCGTTCTTGCTCGCAGCCTCGACAAGCGCTATCACCTCAATGCGTGTTGCGAGATACGCCGCCTGAATCTTCTCCACCTCAGCAAGGATGGTAAGTCCCTCGACGTTATGCCTAGCTGTCCAGTAGCGCTTGATCTGTTCAATGCCGACCAATAAGGCGTTGATGCGATCGTCAGTCACCCGCTTTAGCTGCGCCCGTTCGTCCGGATTACTGG
This sequence comes from uncultured Thiotrichales bacterium, assembly GCA_903881315.1. Classification (GTDB taxonomy): domain Bacteria; phylum Pseudomonadota; class Gammaproteobacteria; order CAIRSR01; family CAIRSR01; genus CAIRSR01. The sequence continues at coordinate 11,588 of CAIRSR010000106.1, forward strand.
AGGTGATGAATTGGATCATCTTGGCCCTAACGTAATTCTGATCCGAGCGAATCTGCGCCGCCGCTAGCTCCATCGCCTGGGCCTCATCCGCTGCGCCACGCTCATTTTTTTCGATGGCGTCTATCATGGTGTAGGCAACTGCCGACAGGCCAATCAGCATTGCGCATAGTACGCCAAACACAATCAGCAGTTTCGACCCAATCGATACATTCTTAAACCACTTCATACTATCTCTCCCCGGGATATTCGATTTATTATCAAAGCTCGCAACCGCTCAGACCCTTCCTCCCAGCAGGGGGAGGTTCCGAGGGGGTTTCAAACCGTTCAATACCTTCCCCTCCACGACACCCTCCCGGCTCGGAAGGGGGCATAAACGATTACAAAACCTGTTCGTTGATCTTGAGACCTTCGTCTTCTAGTAACCGACGGCCATCGAGAACCGTTAGCATGTCACCGGTCACGCCGCGCAGGAATTTTTCGCGCACACCGGTCAAGGTGGGCAGGTTGTCTTGTAGCGCACTCGCCGCGACCAACCGCACACCATTGATGGCGTCGGCGAGCAGGCCAAACTCACTGCCCTCACCGCGCAACACAATCACCTGATTGAGTTCGGTCAGGCCTCGGTCAGGGAATTCAAAAAACTTTCTGAGATCAATAATCGCCAGCACCCGCCCGCGTAAGCTCATCACGCCTGCGATAAAGGAAGGCGTACCCGGCAACAGCGTGAGATCCCGTAAGCGACAGACCTCGTAGACATAGCGCGTTTCGATGGCGTAGGTTTCTTGCGCCAAGGAGAAGCCCAAGATCTCAAGATGGTGGGCGTCGTCTGGTTTCGGGGGCGCTTTGGCAGCCTCGCGGGCGCGCGACTCGAGGACGCGCCGCACCTCCTCTGGACTGTGGTCGAGAACGCCCGAGATCCCAGCCGCCGCCGTGGCAAGACGGCGATGAATAGCGTCCCAGTTGATTGTGCGTTGTTGTACGCTCATGACGTTAGGTGGCTCCCATCGAGACGCGGATGGATTCTATGAGTTGATCGCAATGTATACCGCCCGACTCTGGCACAACCTCTTCCTTTTCGTGCTGAGACAAGAGTGTGAGGGCAATGGTCAGGTGGCACCTCGATTCACGCGGCTTACCAATCTTTTTGTAGAGGGTGCCGAGCGCATGATGGGCCAAAATGAAATCCTGATCGAGATATAATACCTTACCGAGGGTAGTAATGGCCTCTTCGAGATGGCCCGCTTCACTGTGGATCGTGGCGGAGAGGAAATAGGTGGTGGGATTGGTGCGCTCGGCGGCAATGGCGCGATCGCACCATCGCAACGCCTCATCGAGTTTCCCTTGGTTGGCGTTGATCCGTGCGAGCAGCAATGGAATGCGTGCAGAGTCTTTCTCCTCTTGCAAAAGGCGCGTGAGTTGCGTCTCCGCAGCGGTATAATGACCCTTCTCAAACAGGAGAGAAGCCGTCTCGAAGGTAATGGGCGGCAGAGACTCGGTTTGCGGCAGAACTGCCACCGGAACAGGAGCCCTCGCTTCTGCGGGTAACCGTGGCGCGGACGGAACCACAAAGCTTGGCCACGGGCTCACCCGAGGGGTGGAAGAGGTCTTGCGAAAGAGCAGTACCCCGCTCTCGTGGTGCTCCATGGCGAACATCGAAAAGAGTTCGGCGTTGGCCTCGGCAGGATTCACCACCATCAACCCGCCTTCGACCAGGCATTGATAAAATGCCGTGACCACCGTCTTCTGTTGCTTTGGTGTGAAATACATCAACACATTGCGACAGAAGATGATGTCCATCGCATTGGTTTGATTGTGCAGCGATGGATAGAGGTCGGTTGCGAGGTTCAGATAATCAAAACGGACGAAACGCCGGACAGGCGATTGGATCGCAAATTTCCGTTCTGGTGCGGGCGAGAAGAACCGCTCACGGAGCCAATCGGGTGCATTCCGAAATGACCACTCAGAATAAACGCCCCGCTCTGCCCTTTCTAAAAACTTAGGGTTGATGTCGGTAGCCAGGATAGAGACATTCCAGTGGTCAATCTCGGGGATGGTACGCAGACAACTAATCGCCAGTGAATAGGGCTCTTCGCCGGTGCAGCAACCAGCGCTCCAGAGTCGTAGGATCTGGTTGTTGCCCGTGCGCTTTGCGACCAAGAGCGGCAGGATCTCGCGCTCTAATAATTCAAACGTCGCCGGATCACGGAAGAAATAGGTCTCGCCGATGGTGAGGTGATTCGCGAGGATAGCGATCTGGTGATCGGTCGGCATACGCGAGGCGAGTAGCCGGATACAACCATCGGGGTCATTAAAGCCAAGATCGCGACTCGCATTCTTAAGGTTTTGCGCCAGTTCGGGCCAGCGATCTTCCAGGAAATGCAGTCCCATGCGCTCGGCAATGACCTCGCTCACCTGGGTCATCAGCACCTTGTCCACTCCGCCCGGCAGCGCCATCGCTCGCCTCACCCTTCACTGTTGTGCAGGTGGATGGCGCTCTCTCCGAGAGAAAGGAGGCGCGGCAGGTCAAGCACCAGGATGAGGCCATCAGGATGTTGCACAGCACCGTTGATGATATCGAGTCGCGCCAATATCGTGCCGACAGGTACCGTCGCCTCTTCGGAGCCAGGCGTGACCCCCATCGTCTCATCGACCAATAACGCCACGGTCTGGTTTTCTGCGGTCGCGATGATGATCTGGTCGGAGAGGCGTAAGGTGCGCTGCGGGTGATTGAGGCATTCTCTCATATTGATAACGGGAATGATGGCACCACCGAGGTCAATGATGCCACACAAAAGCGGCGGTGCCTTGGGAACTGGTGTAACCGCCACCGCCCGAATCGTCCGCTGTACGCAGTCCAGGGCCAATGCATAGCGCTGCTCGTCTAATGAAAAAACCACCAGAGATTGTGCTACTGCCATTGTGGCTATCTCGATCGTAAGGTTGTACAGTTCAGGTCAATACCGTGCACTCCTTGAGGTGCGCTCTTGAGTCGCCCGCCCTTTAATGACGCACTCTGGTATCGCCACTGAGGGTATCACGACGGACTGCGATTGTAACCCAGGCTCCCGCACACGAAAGCACAAACCATGAGAGTAGAACACCGTAGCCTGGGCTGCCTGCTCTCGTACCATTGGCTCCCTCGGGGTAGGCCGCAAGCCTCCGCCAAGACGGCCTCGTCCAAAATTCGCATTCCCTAATGGTTTACCAGGACGTAACCTGCGGCCATCCATCACTACACAAAAAACCTATCTCACAAAGACCCTCGTCTCACCCAGTGACAATGTTACAATCGCCCTGACTCGATACGACCTCTGCTCGCTGGTTCAGCTCGCAGGTGTTAGGTGTGCGGCTTTAGGTTGGCCAACGTCCCCGTCCAAGCGTACACTTCTCGCGACACAGAACTCGCAAGCGCCCTGACGCAATCCCACATGTCACTCTTGGCTTTTGGAATAAACCACACTACCGCCCCAGTTGCGGTGCGCGAGCGGGTGTCCTTCGCCTCTGACGAGGTGGATAGCGCCCTGCGTCTGCTTACCGCAGATGCTGCCATTCTTGGCGCGGCCATCCTTTCTACCTGTAACCGCACCGAGATCTACCTAAGCCAGGACGCCCCAAAGGCCGAGGATATCTTGGGCTGGCTCGCGGAATTTCACCAGATGACGAGCCGCGAACTCGCGCCCCATGTCTACGCCCATACCGATCAGGCGGCGGTGCGGCATATGTTGCGGGTTGCAAGCGGCCTAGATTCCCTTATCCTCGGCGAACCCCAGATCCTGGGGCAGATGAAGACCGCCTACACCACCGCCAGGATTGTCGGTGCCATTGATGCTCAGCTCGACAGGCTCTTTCAACATACCTTTGCGGTTGCGAAACAGGTGCGCACCGACACGGCGATTGGTAGCTCTCCGGTATCGGTTGCCTTTGCCGCTGTGAGCCTGGCGCGTCAGATCTTCAGCTCCTTCGCCGAGCACACGGCACTCCTCATCGGTGCTGGTGAGACCATCGAATTGGCTGCGCGTCATCTCCGCCAAAACGGCATCGGACGCCTCATCATCGCCAATCGCACCCTAGAGCGCGCCCACGTCCTGGCCTCGGAGCTAGGGGGTTACGCCATTGCCTTGGACGAGATCCAAGACCACCTAGCCGAGGCCGATATTGTTATCTCCGCGACCGCAAGCAGCCTGCCCATTCTCGGCAAGGGGGTGGTGGAGAGCGCCATCAAGAGACGCCGCCATCGCCCGGTGTTCATGGTGGATATTGCTGTCCCACGGGATATTGAGCCAGAGGTTGGTCGTCTGCCGGATGTGTACCTCTACACGGTGGATGATCTGCATGATGTGATCCAGGAAAACCTCCGCTCGCGCCGCGAGGCCGCCAAACAGGCCGAGGAGATCATTGATGTCCAGGTTGCCGCCTTCATGGGGTGGCTCCAGTCCCTCAAGGGGGTGTCTACCATCTGTGCCTACCGTGCCCAGGCCGAGGGACTGCGCGACCTAGAACTAGAAAGGGCACAGCGTATGATTGCCGCAGGTCGTGATCCAGCGGAGGTGTTACGGCTGTTCGCGCGTGCGCTCACCAATAAATTTCTGCACCAGCCCTGCACCCAGTTGCGTCAAGCGGCCTTTGAGGGACGCACCGGCATCATCACCGCCGCGCAAGAGTTGTTTGGGATTGACGAGTAGGGGATTCCCCTAGCACTGCGCGAGAGAATCCGTTACCCTGTGCATATAGATCCTTTAGGAGGAATGTCTGATGAAACGCCTATTGCTTGCCTTGGTTCTGCTGGCCAGTGTTGCCCTCCCGATGACCGCCGAGGCTACTGGGGTGGTGCGTGATGCGGGGCGCTCGTGCGTGTTTGGTGCGGCAGTTCTTGCGACCACCACCTACCTTGGCCTCACCCCAGCCCTATTGGCCACGGGTTCACTGACGCTGCCCTTTGCTGTGCAATCGGTAACGGCGTCTAACGCCATTGTTGGTTGCGGGGTCGCAGCGGCTGCTTCTACGGCGGCCTCTCTCTTTACCGCAATCTACGACGCAATCTTCTAGGAATACGCTCGCGCCGTTAAACGGCGTACCTAGAGCGGCGAGTGAATCAAGACGACGACCCTGCGCTACGCCAGGGTTGCAGCGTTCTTTGGTTTGGTGAATGAATCCCTTGCGGGGTAGGGCGGTTGTCGGCGCGAGAGGTTTAGGTTCGTGCGGTGGATCGGGTAACGGGTGTGAGGGTGCAGTCTTTGCGTGGCGGCGCTTCATCCCGAGTGGTGCCTGTGCGTTTTGTGTCCTCACAAAAACGCCGAGCAAGCCCTGCGCTGAGCGTTCTGTTGGTTGTGGCGACGACCGAGGGCAAGGAGGGCGCTCGATAATAGATGGATCTCGCCAACCCGTAGCGGCCCCACAGGCCCCACCCGTCGGGCCCTCTCTGGTTATTCGCAAGTACTGATCTCTCCACCTCGATTGCGCAGAAGTAACCTCCTCCCATTGGGGTCGCAATGGATCTCTTTGACTACCCGTTGGATGGCATTACCCTCATTGAGGCGTCTGCTGGAACTGGCAAGACCTGGACGCTCTGTGGGGTATATCTGCGTCTGCTGTTGGAGCGCGGGTTTCGCGTCGAAGAGATCCTGGTCGTAACCTTTACTAATGCCGCTGCGGCTGAACTGCGCGAGCGCATCCGTGGTCATATCGTCGCGACCCTGGCCGGACTGCAGCGGGATGATATTTACGATGGCGATCCGTTTGTGGTGCGCCTGGTTGCGACCGTTCTCGCGAATACCGGCAAGACGCGCACGGAGATGCGTTCCATCCTAGAATCTGCGCGGTATGCCTTCGATGAAGCGGCCATCTTTACCATCCATGGGTTTTGTCAGCGGGTGTTGGCAGAAACGCCTTTTGCGTCCGCGTTACCCTATGGGCTCGAGGTCATCAAGGACGGGGATGAGGCGCTGCGGCTCGCGGTAGTGCGCGATTTCTGGCGGCGGCGGGTGGCCGGAGGAGAATTGTCTCTCCCCTTGGTGGATTACCTGATTGCCCGAGGCGATTCGCCCGAATCTTGGGAAAGACTGCTGGCGCGGCAACTCTCAAGACCACTGTCAAAAACCCTCTGGCCGACCGAGATGGAGAAGACGCCGAGTCCTGACAGTAGCGCCCTGCAGAGTGCCTTCGATGACGCCAGAGTGTTGTGGTCGCCGCGTGGCAAGATGGGTGGGCCAACCCGTACCTTGCTCGAGAATATCCGCGCCCTCAATGGGACGGTCTATCGGGTAGCGAGTGTCCAAAGTGCTGCGCTGGCTTGGGAAAGCTACCTGGCCGGTGACGATCCCCTGGCGAGGATTGATGAGGGGGAGGGCAAGCTTCACCTTTTCTGTTCCTCTGAGATCCAAGCAAGACTGAAGAAAAATAACTCCCTCCCGAGTCATCCCTTTTTTGCTGCCGCGAACCGTCTGTTCGATGCAAGAAAAGCGGCCATGACCAATCTGAGATGGGCACGACTGCGGCTACTGCGCGATATGCTAGCGCAGTCTCTCGATACGCTCCGAGAAGAAAAACTCCGTGCCCGCGTCGTCTCTTTTGATGATATGTTGGCCAACGTCCACCGTGCCCTGACCTCGGGGGATTGTCCGTGGTTGGGCAGTGCCCTGCGGGGCCGTTATCCGGTCGCCTTGATCGATGAATTCCAGGATACCGATCCACTCCAGTTCGCTATCTTCGAGGCTATCTATCGGGCCGCGCCAAACAATCCGGGCCCATTGTTTGTGGTGGGTGATCCCAAACAGGCGATCTACAGCTTTCGCAATGCCGACCTGCACACCTATCTGTATGCCCGCGAACGTACCCACCACCGCCATACCCTGCGCCACAACCAGCGCTCGGTAGCGCCCTTGATCGCGGCGCTGAATAAACTGTTTGGTGCGAACCCACAGGCGTTTCTCTTGCCGGATCTTGCGTATGTTCCGGTGGCACCTGGCAGCAAACGGCGCAAGGTGTTGGTAGATAATACTGGGCTCAGAAGTGCTGGGGTGTTGCGGGTGTGGACGCTGCCGACCCATGATGGCCAATACCTCTCCCGTGCGGAGGCCGAAGAACGCGCCGTCCAGGCTACCGCTGCCGAGGTGGCGCGCCTGGTGGTGGCGGGTCAAGCGGGACAGATCACGCTCGACGGCAAGGGGCTAACCCCCGGGCAGATCGCCATCCTGGTCAGAAGCCATCGCCAGGGCCAACGGATCCGAGACGCGCTCGCGAAACGTCGGGTGGGCAGCGTCGATCTCTCCCAAGAAAGCATCTTCAGAACCCAAGACGCAGAAGAACTCGAGCGCATCTTGCAGGCCTTGAGTGTGCCGGATCAGGTGTCTCCGCTGTACGCTGCCCTGGCAACCGAGATGATGGGCTATAACGCGAGCGCCTTGGTACGTCTCCGTGAGAACGAGGCCGCCCTGACCGAGATCATGACGCGCTTTGAGGCCTATCATCAGGTCTGGTTGCGGCAGGGTTGCGGCTTTATGTTGCGGCGTTGGCTGGACGGAGAGCAGGTCATCGCACGCCTACTCCGTCGCGGTGATGGCGAACGGCGCTTAACCAATCTGCTCCATCTTATCGAACTGCTCCAGCAAGCAACCACCGAAAACCCCTCGCCAGAGGCCTTACTTCGCTGGTTTGCAGAGGCCAAGCGTGAGGAAAAGGGCGAGATGAGCCAGTTGCGTCTCGAGTCGGATCAGAACCTCGTCCAGATCGTTACTATCCACCGCGCCAAAGGGTTGGAGTACGACTTTGTTTTTTGCCCATTCTTGTGGGATGGTTTCCGCTTTCATGCGCCAGCGACCGAGGGGGTTGGCTACCACGACGATCAAAACCAATGGGTAATCGATTTTCGACCGAGCAGTAGCAAAGACGAAGAGATTAAACGTCGGCGCAGCCTGGAGGCCGATGCCGAGTCCTTGCGCCTATTCTATGTCGCGCTGACTCGGGCGGTGCAACGCGGTTATCTGGTGGCGGGTAGCTATTTCAGGGAGTACAAAAAGAACAAGAGTTTTGCCGAATCCCGCCGCAGTCTGTTGAATTGGTTGGTGGCGGGCGGAGGTCGGCAATACCCAGAATGGTTAAAGAATAACCTAAGCCAGGCCGAGATTGCGGCTGCTTGGCAAGCCTTGGCGGGTAATGATTTGGTTCAAGAGGAATTGCCAGGTGGCAGAGGCCCATCGGTGCGGGCAGTAGCAGAGGATCCCGCCGCCCTGTCGGTACCGGTGCCTCCCGCTACCATTCCCCGTGGCTGGCAGATGGGTAGTTTTAGCAGTCTGCAGCGTACCAGCCAGTGGCACGGGAGGGCGGCCTCTTTGCTGGCCGCGAGTCACGCCAATGAACTCGCGGCGAGTGACCACGATGGGAGTAGTGCCACGGCAGCGCGGCAACGTGCGCGGGTGCCGCCGCCAGGATTGGCAGCGGACGATTTTCTCCTCTTTCCCCGAGGGGCTGCGGCTGGTGACTGTGTTCACGCCCTGTTCGAGCGCATCGACTTTACCTCCCCCCAAACCTGGGAAGAAGCGATTCCGCTTGTGCTGGCCGCGCATCCCTTGGCCCTTGCGGCGAACCATCCCGTCCCGCCCGGCTCCAACCACGAGGTCTTGCTGCAAGGGATGCTGAGAAGGCTGGTGGTCGGTGTGATGGGGGCTACGCTCCCAACAGGCGTGGTGCTGGGCCGGTTATCCAAGGCCGAGCGTCTACTAGAACTCGGGTTTAGTTTCCCGGCTGCGGGCCTCGATGCAGCCACCCTCAATGCTTGGCTGCATCACCATGGTTACTCTTTGGGCCGCGAGCTAGGCTTTGCCCACTGGCAGGGCTATCTTAAGGGCTTCATTGATCTCGTGTTCCGCCATCAGGGGCGGTTTTATCTCCTAGACTGGAAATCGAACCACTTAGGCTTTACGGCGAGCGATTATGGCCCGCAGGCCCTTGCCGAAGCCATGAATGAGCACGACTATCACCTACAATACCTGCTTTATAGTGTGGCACTGCAACGCTACTTGGGATATCGACTTCCTGAGTATCATTTTGAACAGCATTTTGGTGGTATATTCTATCTGTTCGTGCGGGGTGTGCGACCAGATTGGCAAGGGCAAGAGGGAGCGCCAATGCCTGGGGTGTATTTCCACCGCCCAGAACAAGCGGTGCTTGCCTCGTTGGATGCCCTGTTGGCGACGGGTAAGGTCGGTCGCTAGTATCGAATGGCGTCGATGGTTTGCGTCTCACCAAGGCATCATAATAGCGGGTCTCTTCCGGTAGAGGGGGCGGCGGCGGTTGGGCGTGGCGGGGGGATAGCATGGGTGGACGGGCGCGGGTCTTTTGGTGCCTGATTACAATAGTCAATGCACGAGCCGGGATACAATGAAGAAGACCCAGCAAACAATAGAAAACTCTATCGCTCTGTTCTATCGAAGCAATACCAGCAGGATTGTCACCCTGTTCTTGTTGGTTGCGCTGGTTGCTGCGTTCTCGGCATATTCCTTTCTGTATTATACGCATGACCAAACCAACAAGCACGCCATCAATACCATCAGAAGCATGGCCGAGTCTGTGCGCCAGAACTTTAATAATCTAGTCGGCGAGATTGATTTTTGTCTGCGTTTATCTAGCGATGAGTATAGAGAACTAAAAGAGGATGACAAGCTACCGTCGCTAACCAGTTATCTCGAGAAACAACAAGCAACGCTTCCGGTTGATTACATCAGGGCAAGCAACGCACAGGGAGACGTTATCTATGGAACCGATACCGAACGCAAGACTACCAATATTGCGGATCGAGACTATTTTATCTATCTTCGCGATCATGCGGATGCCGGTCTTTATATCAATAAACCCATCGAGTCGAGAATCAACAAAAAGAAGGTCTGGATATTTGCAAGAAGGATGAACGGCGCAGACGGGAGTTTTTTAGGCGTTGTGTTTTCCGGTATCTTTGTCGAAAGGATTACACTGCTCTTCGATGAGATTAAGACCGAGAATGGCGAGATTATTTCTTTGCTCGGCAGGGATGATGTTGTCATTGCAAGAACCTCCACACCGAATAACATCCAAGCATCAGACGATCAACACGATCGTAGTTTGATGGTTAACCGCAAGGAACCAGAAGGATTCTTTGTTGGTTACGAAGGAAAGTCGCACGAGAAATACATTCATTGGTATGCTACCAGTGAACCCTACGGGTTTACTGTAACCGCCGAGGTGTCACACGCTCTCATCTTCATGGATTGGCAACGATACTCTGCACTGCTGATTCTGATATTGGTCTCATTCTTTGTTGTGCTATTTGTTCTCGCACGGTCACTCATCCGTTCTTGGAGAGAACAGAAGGTTGCCGCAGAGGAGACGAGATTGTCTGCGCTGGTCTTTGGTAATGCCTATGATGCCATCGCAATAACCGACGCAGACAACCGATTTGTGCGAGTCAACCAAACATTCTGTGACCTAACCGGCTATACGCAAGACGAACTGCTCGGACGCAAGCCAAGCATCCTAAAATCAAGCCGGAACGACCCGCAATTGTATCAGGAGATGTGGCAGGCGCTCGTCACGACCGGTGGTTGGGTCGGGCAGTTATGGAATCGTCGCAAGGATGGTAGTCTCTTTTTTGAACGCCTATCCATTTCAGTAATCTACGATGATCATCGTGCGGTCAGCCATTACGTCGCGATTGCCGTTGACCTCACTCACAGTAGGAAAACAGAGCAACGGCTGCGGGAGTTGTCTCAGGCGGTGGAGCAAAGTCCGGCCTCGGTGGTGATTTGTGATCTACAGGGGAACATTACCTATGTGAATGAGAAATTCTGTGAGGTGACTGGTTATAACAGCGATGAGGTGCTTGGCAAGAATCCTCGGTTCCTGAAGTCTGGATATACCCCGAGCACGGTGTATGAGGAACTCTGGCAGGCCATTGCGAGCGGAAGAGAATGGCGCGGTGAAATTAATAGCATGAAAAAGAATGGAGACTGCTTTTGGGAATACACCTCGTTTTCTTCAATCAGGGATGATACTGGCAAAATCTCTCACTACATGGCAGTCAAAGAGGATATTACCGTACGTAAGGAATATGAAAGTCGGCTTGTCAAACAAGCCAATTTTGATAACCTCACGGGTCTCCCCAACCGGATGTTGGCGATGGATAGGCTTTCGCAAGCATTGGCGCGTTCGCATCGGGAAGGTGGTCGGGTTGGCGTGATGTTTATTGACCTTGATCACTTTAAGAAGGTCAATGATGCCCTTGGGCACGCCATCGGCGACCTCTTATTAAAGCAAGCGGCGCAACGCCTACTGTCTAGTGTTCGTGAAACGGATACCGTCGCACGACTCGGCGGTGATGAATTCATGGTCATTCTCTCTGACCTCGTTGAGGCTATCGATGCAGAATTGGTGGCCGAGAAGATTCTCTCGGTATGCGAGACGATTTTCAGTATCGATGGTAATGAACTACAACTATCCGCGAGCATCGGTATTACCATCTCCCCCAATGATGGGACAGACCCGCACCTGTTGGTGCGTAACGCCGATATCGCCATGTATCAATCCAAAGAAGAGGGCAGGGGTGCCTTTCACTTCTTTACTGCCGAGATGGATGCTCGCGCCCACGAGAACCTGATGATCGAAACGGAGATGCGTTATGCCATCGATCGTAATGAGTTCTCTGTTCACTATCAGCCCCTTGTGGAGATTGCGACCCAACGCATCATCGGCGCAGAGGCCTTGATCCGTTGGAATAATAAAAGGTTTGGTAACATTTCTCCGGGGAAATTTATCCCTATCGTTGAGAATACCGGCTTGATTGTTCCTGTTGGGGAATGGATGCTCTGTAAGGCCTGTTGTGATGCGGTGCAATGGCAGAAAGCAACCGGTAGTTTCTTGCAGGTCGCGGTGAATGTTGCTAGTCGTCAATTGGAACAAGGTGGGTTTTTGCGCACGGTGAAGGATGCACTTGAGGCAACTGGTTTACCTGCGCACTGCCTGAAGCTTGAGATCACCGAAGGCGTACTTCTAAAAGAATCGCCTGGCGTCAAAAAGACCATCGAAGATATCTGCGCACTTGGCGTTCACCTGGCGCTGGATGACTTCGGCACGGGGTATTCGTCGATTAGCTATCTGCGCCGCTTTCCGTTCGATACCATAAAAATAGACCGCTCCTTTGTTCAAGAGGTTCCGCACACGCCCCAGGCCGTCAATCTGGTGCGTTCTATTGTTGCGATGGCGCACAGTATGCACATGGCGGTGGTGGGGGAAGGCGTGGAAACAACCGAGCAACTGGAGTTTCTAAGCAGCATCGGCTGTGAGATATCACAGGGCTGGCTGACCGGAAAACCAATGCCGTTTCCAGCATTCCTAGAACTCATTACCAAACAGGCGCAGGCAGGCCTACCAATGGCTAATCACGGTACTGTCCCACCAGTGGCTGCCAATGTAAGTACTCCCCAAATGTGTCGATTAAGAATAGCCGAATGAACGCTCGCGACAATGTTATGTCGTTTCTGTATTCAGTACACCACAGTAGGGTTTCGTAAAATGAACGAAGCAGAACGACCAATAAGTCCGTTGCGCTCTGAACCAAAGACCTTGTCTTCGGTGGAAGCCATGTTGATGTTTAGAGAAAAAGGCTTCTTCACCACCGATTGGAATGAGGAGCGGAGCTTCGCGAGTGATCTACAAGATAACCATGATGGCACAATCAGCGATCATGTGACCCTGTTGATGTGGCAGCAAGGTGGGTCGGTTGGCTTCATGACGCTCGCCGATGCCAAACAATATATTGCCATGTTGAATCAAGATTGCTTCGCGGGCTTTTCTGATTGGCGCTTGCCGACGCTTGAGGAGGGTGCCTCCTTGCTGAATCCCCACGGACGTGGCGGAGACGGTCTGCATATTGCACACCCCTTCGATGGAAAACAGGGCTGGATATGGACCGCTGATACCGCAGAAGAGCCAGGGATCTCTTGGGACATCAGTTTCTACTCTGGCTACGTGGGTTGTGGAGAGGAGGCTGACGTTGCCTTTGTCCGCGCTTGTCGGGGTGCGGTTACCGAGCCGTACTGTGACCTCGCTCTTACCCAGTAACGATCTAGCAGAAGGTTTCGCGGCCCACCTTCTCCGCTGGGCCAAGGTGGTTGGCGAACCCGCCGAGAATTGGCCGCTAGTCGCTGTGGCGGGGTACGCAACGAGCCTCGCGAACCAGGAAGGACACGTTTGCATTGAGGCAGAAACCCTGACCCGCTTTTTGCCAGGGCAGAGCGGCAGCGAGGTTATCGAGCGTCTGCAGGCAAGCAGGGTGGTGGCCGATGCGAGGAATCGTGATTTTGCGCCTCGCCCCTTAGTGCTTGATGGGGCCGGACGGCTCTATCTGCACCGCTATTTTTCTTACGAACGGCGTTTAGCAAGATGTCTTACGATGCGCCACGCGCCGTTTTCTTTGGTTGGGGATGAGCCCCGGGCGTTGCCTCCAGAGGCGGCTCCCCACCCGGTCGATTGGCAGAGGATTGCAACGGCCTTGGCCTGGCAGAGACGACTCACCATCATCAGCGGTGGCCCGGGCACTGGCAAGACCACGACGGTCGTGCGCCTCTTGGCGCGTTTGTTAGAACAAAACCCGAACCTAAAGATTGCACTCGCCGCCCCGACCGGTAAGGCTGCGGCGCGGATGCTCGAGGCCTTGCGCGCCTACCACGGGAGTCATGCGCCCGCTCTGTACCAGCGCTTGCCCCGCGAGTCGTTTACCCTGCACCGACTGCTGGGGGTGACAAAAGACCCCGGGCGTTTTCGTCACCACGCTGACAATCCGCTGCCCTTCGATGTGGTGATCGTCGATGAGGCATCCATGCTCGATCTCGCACTGGCTACCCGTCTGTTCGAGGCTGTGCCATTGACGGCACGTTTGATCCTGTTGGGCGATAAGGATCAGCTCGCCGCCGTAGAGGCGGGTGCGGTATTCGCGGAGCTTTCTGCCGACCCGAGCCTTAGTACAGCGTGTATCGAGCGGCTTGCCGCAGAAACCGGCACACTGCCTACGGCTATCTGTCCACCGCCGCCCATTCATCCGACACCGCTCTGTGATAGCGTCATCTGGTTTTGTGAGAGTCATCGGTTTTCTCGCGACTCGGGGATTGGCCGATTGGCCGCTGACATTAACGCCGGTGCGGGGGAGGCGGCTTGCGCGTGGATGGCGGCGCAAACCGGCGATGGCGCGACGGATGCAGCGGCGGTTACTTGGCTAGAGGAGTCTCCGCTGGATGCGGGTGAACTGCCAGCCAGTGTGCGACGGGCCATTTTGTCGGGCTATCAGGGGTATCTACAGGCCCTTCGCACCCCTGAGATCAACCTTCGTGCCATTTTCCAAGCGTTTAATCGCTTTCGGGTGTTGTGCGCGGTGCGGGAATCGTCGCGTGGGGTGCGGGCGATTAATCGCTTGGTAGAGCAGTACCTACGACACGAGCAGGGCAGTGATGCGGACGCGAACCCGTGGTATCGTGGGCGTCCCATTATGGTGCAGCAGAATGACTACGCACTCTCGATCTTTAACGGCGAGGTGGGGATCTGTCTGCCGGACGAGAGTGGCCAGCTCATGGTGTATTTTCCGGAACAGGCCACTCGGCTTGCTGAGGAAGGTGGCGGAGAGGATACCTTTCGAGCGATTGCGCCGCTCCGTTTGCCCGAGCACGACAGCGCCTTTGCCAGCACTGTTCACAAATCCCAAGGTTCGGAGTTTGCGGTTGTGCTGCTCCTCTTGCCAGCCGAGCCGAGCCGCGTATTGAGTCGGGAGCTACTGTATACCGGTACTACGCGGGCGGCGCAGCGGGTGATATTGGCGGGTAGTCGCGAGGTGTTTCTCGCGGCGGTGAACAATCCGACCAAACGCCATTCGGGATTGATCGCCCGCTTACAAGAACAGGTGCTGAACAGAAGCAACCGAGAGGACGTACTGCCAGAACAGCCTGGCCGAGATGAGCGGTATGGCCCGGTGTGTTATTTCCTCCCCGAATTGTAGGGTGCCGCTGGAATGGGATCCTGCGCCAACAGAGAGCCCACATACGCATGATATCTAGTAGACTGTAGGTGATTCCGGATTGGGCGGCACCGGAGGTTCCCACGCCGCCGAAATCGATGAATGGCTCAGGGTTGGCGAATCCGATAAAGGCATGAGCGACCAAGGACAAAAATCATGAATCGCGCCGCCCATCGTGAGCTAGGCGACTACAGAAGTCTTGGGTTAGGGCAATGATAACAACAGAAAAACAACTTGAACGCGGTTTGAGGTACTGGTCTAGTTTGATTCCTGCTTCAACCGCATGAATATGCTATACTATTCTCTAAATACATGAATATCAGATATTCTTGGTAATTTTTGTGAGGTAAATCTATGTTGAGCAGA
>CAIRSR010000107.1 GCA_903881315.1 uncultured Thiotrichales bacterium
GGCACCCCTCCACGGGAGGGGAATTGGGGAGGGGTTTTTACTTTTTACCTGCCATCGTTTTATGTGACTCCCGCTCTATAAGCCCCTTCCCCTGGAAGGGGCTGCCGCGATGGGGTTGAGTTTTTGATTTGATAGGTTGATTTGAGGCTTTTATTAGATGTTCTGATCTGACGTTCTGATTAGATATAGCGGCAGCCCGATAAAATGGGGATCAGTTAAACCGCACAGTCAAAACCTCAACCCCTCCCCAAGCCCCTCCCCGACTCATCGGGGAGGGATTTAAGCAGGAAACCAGACAATCATTTTATAGTGCCTTTGCTATAATATTGACCTGGCATTTTGGCCTGACATTCTGGCTTGATATATTGATTAGATAGGTTGATGATATGTCTTTCAGAGAAATAGCCTTTTGTTCTATTGCCATAAAAGTGCTGGGCTTACTATTGTCTGTCACTCGACGTTTTAGTTTTTGGCTCTGACCTTGTGCCATTGGTTTTACCGAGGCAAGCAACCACTCTGCAGAGCTTGGTTCTTTTCGCTCCGTCTTATGGAGAGTCCAGTAGCCTAGTTGAGACTAACGTCCGATCAGTACATCGACCTGCAAAAAACCAGAACATCGAGTGACAACTAGTTCCTCACCTGAATACCTGTCAATAAGGATTACTCCCCCTCAATCCCCCAACTTCCTTCTTGAAATGGGGGTTTATCCTAGGTGGGGGAAAGGGTAATGCTCCCTTGTCCCTAATCGGGGAATCCCTGTAGACTGGGTACTACCTCGTTCTGGGATTCTCACCTAAGGGGGTATTATGAAACGGAAATTGCTCCTCGTCATTCTGGCAAGTATCTTTCTACCATTATTTCTGGTGGGCGGGGTGTTCTATGTAAATACCTACGATGCTATCAAGGAAAGCAAGATTGATTCTGTTAGCAAAGTTGCCAGCGAAAAGCATCGGCAATTGGTATCCAGACTCAAGCGCACCAACGAAAGTGTCGGCGCGATTCTAGCCGAGATCACGGACGAATGCCCGGGTGCGCCACAGGGCCTCGATCTGGCGTGCGCTAAAGGTCATCTTCAGATGTTTTCTCAGCTAGAACATGCGCGTAGAATCTCGCTATTTTCGCTTCAGGGTAATGCGCCCGCTAGCTCATTGGTCGTCCACAAGGATGATACTGACCTCTTAGACGCTAACGATGATCTGAAGGCCGTTCGTGATATGAAACCCGGGCAACTGGCAGAGTTTAGTAGCCATCCCGCCAGTAATGTTAGAGAGTATTACATCACTGCCCAGGATAAGGATAATAAACTTAAGCTAATAGTCGCCTTCTCTGCAGATGTCCTACAGGATATCTTCAATACTGGTACGGATGATCTAGGCTCCTCTGGGGAGTCTTTTCTGGTGGATGCCGATGGTTTCTTTATTACCAAGGCAAGATATCCTTCCATCCAAGGACGCACTGTCTCAATTTCAACGCTTCCGATGCAGGTCTGTTTGCATACAGGAAATGGAAAAGCCCTTGATGTAGACTACCGTAATGTTTCTATTATTCACGGGTTCCGCTTTGTGCCTGAGATCGGTGGTGGTTGTATCATGGCGCATATCGATCAGGTGGAAGCCTTCGCAGATCTCAAAATGGTGGGATGGTACGCTGCTGTCTACGCCATGATCGTGCTCCTCGTTTCAATGATGGCGTCTGCAGTGATCGGCAAGCGGATTGCCGCACCGATCATCACGCTTTCCTCGGTAGCAAAAGAGATTGCCAATGGAAAGCGTGGGGTGAGCTTCGCCATAAAGGTAACGGGCAGCGATGAGGTTTCTGAACTGGCGCGATCTTTTAATAAGATGATGGCGAGGCTGCAAGCAACGCTGGATGCGCTAGAAACCAATAATCAGGCACTAGAGGGCAAGGTTCGTGAGAGAACCGAAGAACTGGTGCGTTCAAATCGGATCTTCCGTGAACTATTCGAGAACATGACGAGTGGTGTTGCCATCTATAGCGCCTTGGAGGATGGGGAAGACTTTGTCTTTGCTAACCTAAATCGCGCCTCTGAGAGAATCGAGAATATCCGCCGCGCAGACGTGATCGGGCGGAGCGTACTGGAGGCATTCCCGGGGATCAGGGATTTTGGGCTGTTCGATGTATTCCAGCGGGTCTGGAAGACCGGTGTCCCAGAAAGTTTTCCCGTATCGTTTTATCACGATGAGCGACGTTCTGGTTGGCGCGAGAATTTTGTTTGCAAACTCCCCACCAACGAGTTGATTGCTATCTACGATGACATCACGGATAGTAAGAATCTTGAGAATGAATTGGAGTGCCTGGCCCATACTGATTATTTGACGAACCTTTGCAATCGTCACCACTTTATGGAACAAGGTAGGACTGCGTACTCTCGTGCAATGCGGCATGAAACGCCTCTTTCAGTTCTCATGTTTGACATCGATCATTTCAAAAGGGTCAATGATGGCTGTGGGCACTCGGCAGGAGATTTGGCCATTCGCAAGGTTGCTGATGCTGCCTTTAGGGCAGTGCGAGGGATTGACATCATTGGCAGGATTGGTGGAGAAGAATTTGCGGTTGTTCTTCCTGATACCGAGAAGGAAGATGCCCTATTGGTGGCAGAGCGCATTAGATGCGATATCGAGAAAACTGAGATTGTGTCTGATGGGATTACGTTTGGTGTTACCGTATCCATAGGCGTGGTATCTTTGTGCCGAGAATTTATGCTGGACAAGAAATGTGCTATGTGCAAGGAACATACGACACTAGAGAAACTGCTACAGATGGCGGACAAGGCACTGTATGTCGCTAAAAACAATGGCAGAAATTGTGTTCGTAGCAGTGAGTGCTATTTGGCACGCTGTGTCTCGGAAATACCTTTGTGTTCCAAAGATGAATAAGGGGTGGTTCGACCCAGTCGTTGCTTGGGTCTTGGCAGCCCTTAACGCCACCAAGGAGTCATGGGCTGTCCCCCCTAGCGCGATGCCTTCTGTTTGATGGCCATAATCGCCTGATTACGCAAGGTCTTGAGTAGGGCGAGTGGGGTACTCGGTAGTAGCCGACCCAGTTGATCATGATCGGCATAGATCATACCGATGGGGTTGCCGAGCACCATGATAGGATAGATCAGGATGCTCCGCGCTGGGAACAATCTCCGGAACCAACCCGGAATAAACTCCGCAACCGATTTCTCATCGATATCCGGGACAATAATATCGCGCCCCTGACTGATGGCGGCAGTAAAGACA
>CAIRSR010000108.1 GCA_903881315.1 uncultured Thiotrichales bacterium
CCCCAGCTATATTTATCTATTTCCCCTCTAAAAAAAGCAGCCCTATTCGTACCTTTTTCTCGAATAATCTCTGCACGCTGGGCGAGTTCTGGATCATTGACCAATAATGCGCCGCCTTCGCCGGAGATCACATTCTTCGTCTCGTGAAAGCTAAAGGAGCCAAGATCACCGATACTTCCCAGCGCTCGCCGCTTGTAGCTTGCCATCACGCCCTGCGCAGCATCCTCAATTACCTTCAGGTCATGCCTAGAGGCGATATCCATGATCGCGTCCATCTCACAGGCAACCCCCGCATAATGCACCGGTACAATTACCCGGGTACGTGGCGTAATAGCAGCCTCAATGAGGTTTTCATTCAGGTTTAGCGTATCCTCGCGAATATCGACAAATACTGGCACTCCTCCTCGCAAGACATAGGCGTTCGCTGTCGACACAAACGTATAAGACGGCATAATGATCTCGTCACCGGGCTGAATGTCTAGCAATAATGCAGACATCTCAAGTGCTGCAGTACAAGAATGCGTTAGCAATGCCTTATTACAGCCAATCCGCGCCTCTAGCCAACTGTGACAGCGTTTCGTAAATGAACCATCTCCGGCCAAACTACCATTGAAGTGCGCCTCTGCAATGTAATGCAATTCTCTGCCCGTCATGTGCTGCCAGTTGAATGGAATTTTCTGATCGCACTTTTCCATCAAATCCTCCTAGCCACCAGCAGAATTGAACCACCAATCGGAAGATTGGCCCCCATTCTAATAAGAGCCAACTCCGCACCAAGCAGTTTTGAGAATAGCGTATTTAGCCATGCAGGAAGAGATAGCTCTGCCATCGCATCGCATTCCTTACCAGCATCCCTCTTCTTGGAAAACCGAGAAACCATCATCGCCGGAAGTAGCGTCGTTACAAAAGACGTGCATCTCACCACCGAGAATCCAGCAGCCGTAACCTTTCTCCGGAGATCTGTGGCCGCATAGCGCCGCACATGGCAGGCATACTCGTCCACCGGGCTCCATAACCACGCATGTTGCGGAACAGTAAGGATGAGAAAACCTGCAGGCTTCAGTGCCTGATACATCTGCGCTAACACCTCCTCGTCTTCCCTAATATGCTCTAATACATCAAACGCACCAATGACATCGAACTCACTTGCAAAAGGAATATGCCTAGCATCTACCTGTATAAAATGCGCAGTAGCGAGCCGTGCAGCCGCCAAACGCAGACCAGCGCTGTAGATTTCCCCTCCAGATAACACTGCGTGTGGAAATCTTTTCGCCACGCCACACAAGACATAACCCGTCCCGCAACCTATCTCAAAGAAGGATTGGAAATTTTTGCAATAGTTCGCTATAGCCCACACAATCAAATTATTCCTAGATCGAAACCAGAAATTCCCTTCCTCTAGATCGGCAAGCCTTGAGAAATATTCTTGCTTAAACCCCCCAGCCTCCTCGTTAGCCAATAACTGGGCATACGCCTCAAAACCATCAACAATGGCCGGAGCGAAACCACAGCTCGGGCAGGTACTTGTAAGAGACTCATGGCGGGTACTACAAGAAAGACAGCGCTTCATCGTCTGCTCATCTCTGTTATCGCGAACCTAGAGGAACCTGAATAATCAACGCGTTAATGACCAGATAGCATCCCGAGGTGGGCCATTCTTCCGTGGCGATAATTCTAGAAGAACCTCTTGAATAATCCCAACGCTCATTGCCGTAGTTGCGCATAATAACTACCGCGAATACCATCGACAGAAAAACAAACCATCATCTTAGATCCACTGCATGGTGAACCACCCCCAACCAGTTTACCAGTAAAGCGCACACCTGCAACGCAAGAAAATACCCCGCCCGTTATCTTCGGAACACTGAAGGGAACGCGATCATCTCACTCTTTAATACTATACAACATAGAGCGTATGGCTGCGAGTTATCTTAAAACCCCGCCCCTGAAAGAAACGAATAGGAATCCAACCACTACGAATAACGCTATCACCTGAACCCATTGATGCGTATACCAAAACCGATCCGCGCTAATGCTCTTGTTTTTGTTTATATAAAGAGAATCTGATACGGCCTCAAAGTTATCTACAACATATCGGTAAATGAGCGGGTTAGTATTTCGGAAACGTAACTCCTCACGCCCATCCAGGGCGACATCAACGAGATAGACAAAGGCTGGCCTAGACAGCTTTATGCGATCAATTTCTTCTCTCTGAAATCCTTCTGTTTGCGGGAATAAAGCATAGATCTCCCACATTGGCGCACGACGTTCAAAAAGAGGGTACGCTCCAGGTAGCAACGGTGCCGCAATAAAACCCTCCCCATGCACCGCATATTGATCGACCAGATCCCGCAATAGAACGACAACATTTGCAACACTGGGAGAGACTTTTATGGTGCTTCCAGAGACCTCTATGTTTACGCACCGCTTTTCTCCACGACACTGATAACCTGGATGATACGGGTACGTAGCAATAATACTTATTAGGAACAATGCGCCAGCAAACAACCACTTAAACCTGATTCCCTTACTTGCTATAATTGCCAGACTTCCTATTAACGCGGGAAATACTCCTTGCGCGAGGTGCACCGCATCCGCGCGAGAGAAGGCATAATGCGCGTATGGCAACGCCAGCGCTACGGATGCAACAAAGGCTGGCGGCAATTCCTTCTCTCTCATCTTCTGAGACAATACCCATAAAATACCCACTACCCCGAAGACCAGGATGGCGACAAAAAACATTCCAACGACTACGCCATTAATCCTACTTACCAACGGGGGTCTCCATGGCCATGGTACAGGCAACGGCAGGTTCGTCGCGCCTTGTGTTACCAGAAATACAATACTCTTCCAGAAGGCAATTGCGAACCCTGGCACCAGCAACACCATAATAACAATAGGGGAAAATCCCACAATAATACCAGAACCCAAGAGAATCAATTCGTGCGACAGCGTTGTAGCAGAGGCTTTTTTATACTGCAACAGAAACGTGACAACAAGACCGCCGATCAGCCCATACACACCATGGTTCCGACCAAACACAGCAGCCACTCCTATACAGACCCCTGTAATAAAGAAACGCCTTGGGATAGGATCTTTGATCAAAAAACTCAAGGCAGCTATCATAAATAGCGAAAATGAAGAATCGTACAGTTTACAATTACTAAACATCCATGCGAGCAGTACCTGCGTAGAAACTATCAAAAAAATAAAGGTGTTTTTATCATACCCCTTTATTGACCTAGCAATCAGCATAACGCCGACAAATACGCCAAGTAGTTGGAAGAGAACATTTGCAGTACGCAATGTCATAATACCGTTGTTGCCGACCACCTCCATTATCGCAGCCGACCAGTAATATCGACCAGGATCGTATGCCATAAAATCACGGATAGGCACCTCACCTAGCATCACCCGTTGCGCACCATACCAGAGATATCCCTCATCCCCCAGATCGAGTCCTTTTCCGCCTTGCCACGCGAATAAGAGAAAAACAGAGAACAATGAAACCACAAAAACCTTTATCGTAACATAATTATCGCTCATTATAGATTCCGGACTGTTAGGCTAATAGTGTCACCAGAAGTGGATCCTGACAACCACCGTCCACAGGCAGATTGACTCCTACCTCGCTACTTGACTCTGCCCCACCACATGGCAGCCAAAGAAACCATCGCTGACTATCTTCGGAACCAACAATCTAGTGATACGGTTTTCATTCTCGTTGGTGAGGATAGCGGCTTCTTATTACCGAGCAGGTGCTCTTCGTTTCATCCCCCCCAATACCTTACGTCGAAATCAGGTTCACCCGGTAAACGGCAGCAGAACCGAGCAGCGAACCACTGAGCAATCTGAAGGAGAGGCTGTCAAACGGGGGCATCCTTGAGCAATATCTTGAGCAGAACGTCGCCGAGGAAAAAGACACCTATCACCACCGCGAGCAGACCTACGACCAGGGAGGACGCGATATTTCCCATCGTCAATCAATGCCATCCAAGCAAACTTACGTAGAGACACAGCAATCCCAACCAAGCACCGCAGCAACGCCAACCCAAAATTACGGGGGTGATAATAGACATTAGAGCCCCCTAGAAATCGACAAAATCGACAATTTTGTGAACATAAGTGGCTGGTTTTACTGATGTCGGAAAATCAATTCCGCAATTTTTAGAGGTGCCCATTGGGCGGGCGATGGACTGCAACGAAAGGACGGAACGGGTGGGCCATGACAAAGATGCGTGACAACACGCATCGACAGTAAGACCAAATATAGCGATGCCCTCACCGAGGTATCGACCCAAATCAAGACATTGCACAAGAACTTCGTCATTGATTAAAGGCGGGGCATTTTTCTGTGCGAAATCGTAGCGCATAATGCCCTCATCGCCTGCGAGTACGCACGAGTCTCAATCGGCTAGCCGCGCCGCATTGGCGCACCAGATTCGCCCCATTCTGCCCCTTGCAAGCCGCGCCCAGTCGTGCCGCCTCCCCAGAACTATAGCATCCACCCACGCCACTGCAACATAGCCAAGATTCGCGTGGGTACCAAAATTTTGTTCCGTTCGGTGGGATCACTACGGTACGATTGGCCGTAGACTGCTGGGGAAGATGATTCCATGCTATTTATTTGGCTACCGCGCCCTCGGAGAGAGACTGCGCACCATGGGTGCGTGGCGCACGATGGCTCCCCGCAAAGCAGGGGGTGGTTCTCGGGCGTATTCGGCAGATGAACAGCCGCTCACGGCAACAAGCAAAAACGGGCCCAGTGGATAACTAAGCG
Source organism: uncultured Thiotrichales bacterium (assembly GCA_903881315.1). GTDB lineage: Bacteria > Pseudomonadota > Gammaproteobacteria > CAIRSR01 > CAIRSR01 > CAIRSR01. The sequence continues at coordinate 4,781 of CAIRSR010000108.1, forward strand.
GCGAAGGGTTGCAGCCATCTGCTACACTCAACCGACGTGCCGCTGCATTTCCGTCTCGCCCCCCAGCGCGAACCGATACGCCCGGATTTGTGCCCGTAACTTGTATCAACTGCTTCTAAAGAACGCAGCACTAGAGTCACCCACTCGTTTCTCTCTGTATCGATAACCAATGGTATGCAGGACGAACCTTCATGAAAAAAACCATTCTCATCACCGGCGGTGCTGGTTTTCTTGGCTCGCATCTGTGCGAAAGATTGTTACACAGCGGTCACGAAGTACTCTGCGTGGATAATTTTTTTACGGGTGACAAAGAAAACATCAAACACCTCTTCAGTCATCCCCTGTTTGAGTTGTTGCGCCACGACGTTACCTTCCCGTTATACGTAGAGGCGGACGAGATCTACAATCTGGCCTGTCCGGCCTCTCCGGTTCATTACCAATACGACCCAGTACAGACCACCAAGACCAGTGTGCACGGGGCCATCAACATGCTCGGGCTTGCCAAACGACTAAAGGCCCGCATCCTCCAGGCGTCTACCTCAGAGGTATACGGCGACCCCGAGATCCACCCACAAACAGAAGACTACTGGGGCCGGGTCAATCCCATCGGGCCACGCAGTTGTTATGATGAAGGCAAGCGCTGCGCCGAAACGCTGTTCTTTGATTACCATCGTCAGTGCCAGTTAGACATCAAGGTGGTGCGCATCTTCAACACCTATGGGCCGCACATGCCGCCCGATGATGGCCGCGTGGTCAGCAACTTCATCGTACAGGCCCTGCGGGGAGAAGACCTCACCGTTTATGGGGACGGCTCCCAAACGCGGTCGTTTTGTTACGTAGATGATCTCATCGACGCCATGGTACTGATGATGGAAAGCCCGAAGGGGTTCACCGGCCCGGTCAATATCGGCAATCCTGGCGAGTTTACGATGCTCGAACTCGCTGAGAATGTCTTACGTCTCACGGGGTCAACCTCCTCCATCGCCTTCAAGCCGCTCCCCATCGACGACCCAAGACAGCGCCGCCCAGACATTACACTCGCAAAGACCAAGCTTGGTTGGGAGCCCAAGGTCTGCCTAGAGGATGGCCTACGCATGACCATCGAATACTTTAGAAAACGACTGAATATCCCCCCACACACGACTTTCGTTTAATCCATGGCTTCCAGCGACCTTTACATTGGCCTCATGTCCGGCACCAGCGTTGATGGCATTGATGTCGCGCTCACTGCCTTTGAGGGCGAGCGCCCCCATCTGGTGGCCTCCCATTATCAGCCCTATGCTGCGGGACTGCGTGACGAGATCCTCGCGTTGTGTAATGCAAGCAACAGCGGCCTTGACCAACTCGGCCACCTAGATGTCGAACTGGGGCGACAATTCGCGAACGCGGTCATGACGCTATTGGCGCAAACATCGGTAACGCACGAACAGATCCGCGCCATTGGCAGCCACGGCCAGACCGTGCGCCATCGCCCCACCGGTTCACACCCGTTCACTTTGCAGATCGGTGATCCAAACCTCATCGCAGAGATGACCGGCATTACTACGGTCGCCGATTTTCGCCGTCGCGATATCGCCGTCGGCGGAGAGGGCGCACCCCTGGTGCCAGCCTTCCACCAGACGGTCTTTGTTGCCCACCGCCCGCGGGTGGTGCTAAATATCGGCGGTATTGCGAACATTACCTGGTTGCCAACCACGTCATCTCGTCCAGTGATTGGCTTTGATACCGGCCCAGGCAATGCCCTGATGGATGGCTGGATCCATCGCCACCAAGGACAGGGCCACGACCAAGGGGGACAGTGGGCAGCCACCGGAGCAGTAGTGCCGCCATTGTTAGACACGCTCCTCGCCGACGCCTACTTCTCTCGTCCACCCCCCAAAAGTACCGGGCGCGAGCAGTTCAACCTCTCTTGGCTGGATGGCATCCTCACGAGCCACCCCGGGCATCGGCCAGAGGATGTCCAGGCAACGCTCTGCGAATTTACCGCAGCTTCCATAGCAAGCGCGGTACGCTGCCACTGCCCGGGGACAGAAGAGGTGTTGGTCTGTGGTGGCGGCGTCCATAATGCTACCCTGATGACTCGCCTTGCTAGCCAACTCGCGCCTGGTGTGGTCGCATCAACGGCAACGGCAGGCGTCGATCCAGACTGGGTAGAGGCCATGGCCTTCGCCTGGCTCGCACGGTGCGCCCTCCAGGGCTTACCCGGCAACCTTCCGGCAGTCACCGGCGCACGCAAGAAGGTAGTGCTGGGTGGAATCTATCAAAAAAGCTAACCACAACACTGCCCATAATCTTTCGATGGTTACTACAACACCAGAAGATGTCGCCACCCCACCAACAACGGCCACCGCCCCACCACTCGCCTGGGTGCAGGGTCGTCCGCTTGCGCGCATCCCCGACGATCTCTATATCCCACCGGATGCCCTAGAGGTCTTTCTTGACGCCTTTGAGGGGCCACTCGACCTACTCCTCTATCTGATCCGACGCCAGAATATTGATATTCTTGATATTCCCATCGCCGACATTACCTCTCAGTATATGCTGTACGTGGAATCGATGGGCGGGCTACGCCTCGAACTTGCGGCAGAATACCTTGTTATGGCCGCCTGGTTGTGCGAGATCAAGTCGCGGATGTTATTGCCCCGCTCACCGGATGTGAAGGATGAGGAAGACCCTCGGGCTGAACTCATTCGTCGCCTCCAAGAATACGAACGGTATAAAAAGGCCGCTGAGGATCTGAATGCCCTCCCGCGTCTAGAGCGCGACCTGTTCGAGTCTCATGCGGTTCTGCTGGAATACGCACGCCCCCGCGTCCACCCAGAGGTCTCGCTCTCCGAGTTGTTGTCCGCTCTGCGCGAAACCATCGCCCGTTCCGAGATGTACGCCAATCACCACATCACCCGCGAACCACTCTCGGTGCGCGAACGCATGTCACACGTTCTGTCTGCCTTGGAACAAGAAGAATTCATGGTATTTACCGCATTATTCACCTTTGAAGAAGGCAGACGCGGGGTGGTCGTCACACTACTTGCCATTTTGGAGCTAATCCGGGAGCATTTGATAGAGGTAGTCCAGATCGAGACATTTAGCCCAATCCATATCCGACGCTGCCACGAACACGCGCCAAACCTGGTAGAATCCTTGGGCGAATGAAGTAGTTGTACATACCTCGTGGCAGTGTGTCCAGATGGGAGGTAAGGTGGTCAACGAAAATAAGGAAAGCGGGTTTGATGGTCTAAAAGTGATGGTCATCGACGACAGCAAGACCATCCGCCGCTCCGCCGAGATCCTGCTCAAGAATGCGGGTTGCGAGGTTATCCTCGCGGAGGATGGTTTCGAGGCGCTTTCGAAGATTGCGGATCATCATCCAGCTATCATTTTCATTGACATCATGATGCCGCGTTTAGACGGTTATCAGACTACGGCACTCATCAAACGCAACAGCCAATTTAGCAACACGCCAGTCGTCATGTTATCTAGCAAGGACGGTATCTTTGATCGGGCGCGGGGGCGCGTTGTCGGCTGCGAGGAATATCTGACCAAACCCTTTACCAAGGAGGATCTGCTGGGGGCCATCAGTCGGCATGTGGGTGGCATCATCCGAACCGCTGCACCAGGCACAGGAGGGTAGGCATGGCGCATGTCCTAATCGTGGACGACTCGCCAACCGAGGTATACGTCCTAAAGGCGATGCTAGAGCGGCATGGGCACCGTATCTCTGTTGCTGAAAACGGCACCGACGCAGTAGCCTTCGCCCGCCAGGAACTACCCGATATCGTCCTAATGGATATTGTGATGCCAGGCATTAGCGGTTTCCAAGCGACTCGTCTGCTCAGCAAGGATCCAGCCACTTCTTCGATCCCTGTCATTGTGGTCTCAACCAAGGATCAAGAAGCCGACAGGGTATGGGCCCTGCGCCAGGGGGCTCGGGACTATATCGTCAAGCCCGCATCCGAAACCGATCTGATCGCAAAGATTCAGATGGCTCTTGGCCGCTAGCGAAAAACGGAGGCACCTGTGGATCGTTCCAATCCTTTTGCGCTACTCCAGAACATAGAGGTGCGCGTCCGTTCTCAGGTGCGACAGCTACCCCATCGTGGCGAAAGCAAGCCGGTTTGGTCGGGCATTATCTTTCGCCTTGGCGACCTGGAACTCGCCGCCCCGCTCCTTGAGGTGAGTGAGGTGTTGGCCTATCCTGCTGTCGCTCGGGTGCCGGGCACTCAATCGTGGGTGAGGGGGATTGCCAATTTTCGGGGCAATCTGCTGCCAATCATGGATCTGCGCACCCTGCTTGAGGGGGTTCCCGTTGTCCGAGGTCGTAAAAACCGCGTTTTGGTAGTCAACCACCAGGAAATCTTTGCCGGACTATTGGTGGACGAGATCATTGGTCTTAGGCACTTTCTCCGCGAGGAAAGGAGTACCGAACCTCCCCCTACGGAGATACCGCTGGTGGTCGCCCACCTTCAAGGCGGCTTTGAGCGGAATGGGCGATACACGCCGATATTCGGGCTACATGCACTGGCAGAGAGTGCCGAGTTTATGCAGGTTACGACATAAGTCAGCAATGGTAGATCAAGATACATCAAAATATTTTTAGGTGACCGAACACGGTCGTGGGGGAAAACGGAAATGAACGAGACAATTGAGCAGGCCCAGAAACCAGGCACCAACATTGGTCAGCCCGTGGTTCTTGTACTGCTGGTGATCCTGCTGTTATTAATGGGATTCACCTTTTATCACGTATCTGTCTACGAGGGATATGATGAAGAGTACCGCAACACAGCAACTGATCAGCAGTTACTCACACAGCGGCTAGGTAAAGCGGCACTTTTGCTCGCCACAAACGGGAGCGCTACGATCGCAACGCTAAAGCAAAGCCGCATTCGTTTCGAGCAGAATCTTGATCTACTCGAAAAAGGTGACGCCAACTCTGGCCTACCCGCAATCCCTAGCATTGCCGAATCGGCATTCAAAGCAGTCAAGACCCGTTGGGAGCAGATGCGCGGGAGTGCCGATCTTGTTCTCGCCAACACCCAAACACTGCAAGAATTGCGCAATATATCCCTCCAGATCCAAGAGCAAACTATCCCCGAAACGATCCATCAGGTCGATGAACTCATGACCGTGATGGTCGAGAAAAACAGCCCAGCGATTTTGCTAAACCTCACGGGGCGCGAGCGCACACTGGTACAAAGCGTTTCTGATCGCATCGACCGTATTATGCTGCTTGGCGGGACGAATGCTGCGCAAATTGCAAACGATCTTGATCAGGACATGAAGCGGTTCGTGCGGGTTGTCGAGGGGTTGCAACGCGGTGATGAATTACTCCAAGTAAAAGCGCTGCAAGATTCTGAGGCGGTTGACAAGCTCACGCAATTGGCCGCAAAGACACGAATCCTGAAAGAGCAGATAGATAGGTTCTTGGCCAAGAAAGACTCCCTATTCCAGATCCAGACCGCTACCAGCCGCATTGTTGAACAAAGCGAATTACTGCTAGAGGACTGCACCAAGTTATTGCGCACCTATGACCAACTGGGCGATAGTCGCATCATTACCCGGACGGCAGGTTATCTGTTGGCAGGTGTCGCTCTGGTGCTTTTGGCGTGGCTCGGGATTGGCCTTTTGCGCGATGTCCGTCATCACCAACGCGAAAGCAACCAACAACAACAGGCCGCCGCCGAGGCAAACCACCGCAACCAAGAAGCAATCTTGCGACTGCTGGATGAGATAACCAATCTTGCTGATGGTGATCTCACGGTACGCGCTACCGTGACCACAGACTTTACCGGTGCCATCGCAGATTCCATCAATTTTGCCGTCGATGCGTTGCGTGACCTGGTCGCAGCCATCAATACCACCACGGTGCAGGTATCTGGCGCAGCACAAGAAACACAAGCAACCGCAATACATCTCGCCGAGGCCAGCGAACACCAAGCCCAAGAGATCCGACGCGCTAGCACCACGATGGATGCCATGGCGCAGACCATGGGACAAATGGCGACCAAGGCAGACGATGCCGTCGTCGTCGCCCAGACGGCGGTACGTACCGCCAAGCGCGGCGCTGAAGCCGTGCGCGACACCATCAAGGGGATGGGGGACATCCGCGACCAGATCCAAGAAACCTCCAAGCGCATTAAGCGGCTCGGAGAGTCGTCGCAAGAGATTGGCGAGATCCTGGCCCTCATCAACGACATTGCCGATCAGACCAACATCTTGGCCCTGAACGCAGCCATCCAAGCCGCGATGGCCGGCGAGGCGGGACGTGGCTTTGCGGTGGTCGCTGATGAGGTGCAGCGCCTAGCGGAACGCGCCGGCAACGCAACCAAACAGATCGACGCGCTGGTGCGCACCATCCAGAGTGACACCAACGAGACCGTCATCTCCATGGAAGAAACCACCACCGATGTCGTGCGCGGTGCCAAACTTGCCGAGGATGCCGGCAGTGCACTCTCCGAGATCGATAACGTCTCAACACAACTGGCTGATCTGATTCACCACATCTCACAGTCCGCCCAAGGGCAGGTACGCAGTGCGGTGCATATCTCTGAGACCATGAATGTCATCCAAGAGATAACGACGCAGACATCATCCGGTACGCAAGACACCGCCGATTCCATTGGCCACCTTGCGGATCTCTCCAACGAACTCCGACGCTCCGTGGCTGGCTTTAAATTACCAACACCGAGAAAGGGTTAAGAGGGGCAGCATGCCCATGGCTACATCGGGGAACCAAGGTTCCGAGTTACAATCAAGGGCGCTTGAGGGCACCCCGCTTAGCTGGGTCAAGGGCGAGATCGACGAGACCTTGCGCCGGGCCGAAAGCGCCCTCGAGCGTTACGCTGACGATCCCACTGCCACCACCGAGGGCCAGGGGACGCCGGTACTACAGAGTTGCCTCGAATATCTCCATGAGATAACCGGCACGTTGCGCATTATCGAGGTACAGGGGGGCACCCTCCTCGCCGAGGAGATGGAGCAACTGCTCACGGCCCTCATTCGGGAACGTGCTGAGCCCAATGCACTAGAAGTGTTGATGCAGGGGCTCCTCCAGCTCCCAGATTACCTAGAACGCCTACAAGGTGGCGCAAGGGATCTCCCCGTCGCCTTGCTCCCCTTGATCAACGAACTACGAGATGCTCGCCACGAGGCACACCTCACCCCCGATCTCGTGTTTTACCCCTATCTGTTGGGCACTCCGCTGTTTCATCCCGTTTCTTCCCCCGTCGCGGGGGGCGAACCGAACACCGCACGGCGGGCGCGATCCTTGTTCCAATCGGGACTCGTGGCGTGGTCACACGACGCCGCAGATAGCACCGCCTTGCAGCGCATGATGCAAGCCCTAGAACAACTCTACGTTTCCGCAACCCATCCCCTCAGTATGCGCCTGTGGTGGATCGGGGCAGGCTTGGTCGAGGTAGCGCAAGACAAGGGGGTAGACGCAGCGTCCACGCGCCCGTTGTTTGGCAGACTAGAACGCCAGATCAAGCGCTACATTGATGGTGGCGAGGAGGACATTCGCAACAATCCGCCGCTACCACTCATGCGGCAAATGCTCTATCACATTGCCCACTCGCGCTCGCAGGGGACACTGGTTTTGGCACTACAGGAGGCCTTCCGCCTCCACGAGACGCTTTCCGATCAATCCGATCTGGCGGCAGTCCGCAATAGCCTCCGAGGTGCCAATCGCTCGGTTATGGCTACTGTTTCGGTCGCGTTGCACGAAGATCTCATGAACGTCATGGGGGCGCTCGATCTTTTCGTGCGCAAACAAACGCAAGACGTAGCCGAGTTACAACCGCTGATTGCACAGATCCGCCAGATCGCAGGCACGGTAACCGTCATCGACCAAGAGGAAGCCCGCCAGGAATTGCTCACCGTATCGGAGGTGTTGACGCACCTGGTTGCAAGCGGCAACCATCCCTCTACCCCAGGTACAGAATCCGTCCTAGAGACACTCTCGAAGCTAGCCCTGCGTTTGGTACAGGTAGAATCGATCTTGGCGAGCCTCAGCGACCATTCACAGGGAAGCGAAGACCTTACGCTGAATTTTGCGGTGGATGAGCAACACCTGCGCCACTCAGTGTTCCAGCAAGCCATCGTCAGCCTGGCTCGCGCCAAAGAATCCATCGCAACATTTACCCAGGAACCCACCAGTAAAGCCTTAGAGACCGCCTCCGCCGCACTCGCGGAAGTGTCGGGAGGATTGACGATCCTGGATCTGCATCGCCCTTGTCAACTCGCCACCGCCTGTGCCCGTGCGTTACCATTACTTCAAGAACCTGCTGCACCCACCGCTGCACCCACCCCACCCATAGCGGGAACGCCAGGGCGAGAAAATCTGGTGGAACACTTGGCAGATGCCATTGCAGCACTTGAGCTTTACCTGGAGGAACAGCTCGAAGACAGGACGGGTGAGAACTTTTTGGCACAGGGAGAGTCTGCCATTGCCTCTTTGCCAACCCCACTTCCGGCGTCAAACCCTCCCCCACCGAGGCTACCCGCCGAGGAAACATCATCTGACCTATTCGCCACAGAGCCAGACCCAATCTCGGTTATCGAACTCAGCAGCGACGAGCCTGCCGCAGAACCTGACCCTATCTCGCTTATCGAACTCAGCAGCGACGAACCTGCCACAGAACCTGACTGGATCTCGACTATCGAACTCAGCAGCGACGAACCTGCCACAGAACCTGACTGGATCTCGGTTGATGAATTGATCAGCAAAAAATCCTCCTCGCCCACGGAACCAGCCCTCAACGCGACTGCTGCTACTCAGCAGGGGCCAGACCCCGAGATGGTAGAGGTATTCTCGGAGGAAGCCACCGAGGAAATCGCGGTTCTCGACCATCATTTGCCACACCTCCGGGCTGCGGTAGATGCGCCCGAAACAATGGGCAAGGAAGGCGGGGCGTTTTTGCGAACGATGCGCCGATCCTTCCACACCCTGAAAGGCAGCGGACGCATGGTCGGTGCAACTCGCTTAAGTGAGTTGGCCTGGGCAGTAGAGAACTTGCTAAATCGCATCATCGACGGCACCACGTCTGTTTCCCACGGTCTCCTCCACGTAATAGAAGATGCGCGGCTTGCCTTACCTCTCTTACTGGAAGATTTCCGCACCAGCCGCTCTTCGGTACAAGGCGTTGAGGAGATCGAGGCACAGGCCTGGCGTCTAGCCCGCGCAGGTCTCGTCGTCGCACCCATCACGGAAACCGTTGCGAAAGAGAGCGCGCTCCCAATCAAAGAACCTCTCGCCACCGAGACAGAGGTTGTTCGGCCTCGCATGGATCCGGCACTCCTTAAACTGTTTGAGACCGAGACGCAAACCCATCTGCGGGTTGTCGAGACCACCCTAAAGACTTGCCGTAGCCACAGCGATTGTCCAGCCACCCACGATCTGTTACATGCCCTGCATACCCTGCGAGGCAGTGCACGCATGGCGCAGGTCGATGGCATCGCTGCCATTGGAAAGGCGCTGGAGCAACATGTGAGAACCTGTGCGGCGGCTGAGAAACCGTTGCGCGGAAGCAGCCTGCCGATGATCGAGACGGGAGTGCGGTTGATCCGCGACTCACTGAGATCCCTCACTGGTAGCACCTCACCCCCCGACATCAACCCATGGTTGGAGGAGATCAAGGCCGCCACCAGCGCCATCGTCCCGCTCGAAGCCGTACCAATGCGCGAATCGGGCGGAATCGATGAAATCACACAGATGTTTCTCAATGAGGCCATGGAGGCCCTCAAGGGCTGTGAACAGATTGTCTCGGAATGGCAAGCACAACCGACTGCAGTGACGGCGCTACAACCCCTGCGTGCATTACTAAAAACCTTAGCGAATGGCGCAGAAATTGTCGGTATTGTCGCCATTGCGACCTTGTGTCGTACCTGCGGGACTCTCATTGAGAGGGCAGCAACCGATCCGCGTCTGCGTAACGAAGACACCATCCAGCTCTGTTCCGAAACGATTGAGCACCTGTGGGTCATGCTCGAGAGTGTTCGTGACTACGAGCCAGCAGTTCTCCCGAACGCTCTCTGTGATGCGCTTGTCCGCCAAACCCAAACGGCGAGCGTACCTACCTCACCACCCGCCCCCACCCTACCGGCTACACGTAGCGAAGCGCCGCCAGAGCGTATCGAGGCAGAACGCGGAGAGCTAATGACCATGTTCCTAACCGAGGCAGAAGACCTCATTGGGAGCATGGATAATCTTTCGCGTCAGTTATTTACTACTCCGGGCAATACCCAAATGATGGGGGAATTACGCCGTGCGCTCCATACGTTGAAGGGGGGCGCGCGGATGGTGAGAGTACAAGCCATTGCCGATCTGGCTCATACCTTGGAATCCATGTTGGATAGTGTCGTAGACGGCCACCTACCGGCCTCACAGCGTCTGATCGAACTCATTCAGAGCGCAAGCGATCACCTATCGGAGATGATTGACCGCGTGCGAGAAGGTCTACCCGTCGAAGCAGCGACGGTTCTTCATCACCACATCGAAAACCTGGTCACCCAACAGCTACTTTCCTCACCCGACGATCCGAAGCGAAGCGGGCAACCCACTCCCCTACGGTCAACCCCGCCACCGGAAGAAAAGACAGCATCACGGAGTGGCACACGCGCGCCCGCCGCCGAGGCGAGAGCCAATAGGGTTACTTTCACCGAGACCTCGAGCGAAACACCACAGGCCTCGGATCAATCCCCAGCGGATCTACTCGAGCCTGAACGGCGTTCCTCTCCGCGCGTTGTTCAGGAACAGGTGCGGGTAACCGCGACACTCCTAAACCAGTTGGTAAATTATGCCGCCGAGGTAAGTATCACGCGATCGCGCGTGGATCAACAGATGGCGGGGCAACGCCACAGCCTCCAAGAAATGGCGCAAACCGTCGCTCGGTTACGTGACCAGTGGCGTAAGCTAGAGATTGAAACCGAGGTGCAGATCCTGCGCCGCCACCAGGCGTTAGAGAACACTGACTTTGATCCACTAGAATTGGAGCGTTACTCGACACTGCAGCAGCTTTCCCGAGGACTGATAGAAAGCGTATCCGATCTCGCAAGCCTGCATGGAATGCTGATGGCAACAACGCGCGACGCCGAGATGCTGCTCTTGCAGCAATCGCGCATCACCAAGGAACTGCAAGAAGGACTGATGCGTACGCGGATGGTACCATTTGCCGTGCTCGCGCAACGCCTGCGTCGGATCGTCCGCCAAACGGCTCAGGAGCTAAACATCCACGCTGAACTCCAGTTGGTTGGTGCCGACATTGAGCTGGATCGTACCGTCCTCGACCGTATGGTTGCACCACTAGAACACATGCTCCGCAACGCAATCAGCCACGGGCTCGAACCACCCGCCCTGCGCCGTGCCGCTGGCAAGCCAGAAACAGGTGTCATCACGATTAGTTTGCGTCGCGAAGGGCAAGAGGTTGTCATTTCCGTCAGTGACGATGGGCATGGCTTGGATCTCGCAGCGATTCGCCGTAAGGCACAGGATCGCGGACTGCTCGCCCCGAACACCCACCTCGCCGACCGAGAAGTGATGCAATTCATTGTAGAACCAGGGTTCTCTACCGCAGGTCAGGTCACGCAGATCTCCGGGCGCGGGGTCGGAATGGACGTGGTGCTAAACGAGGTGCGGCTCCTGGGCGGCACGCTCTACATTGATTCTGAGGCTTTGCGTAGCACCACCTTCACGGTGCGCCTACCGCTCACACTCGCGGTCAACAAATCCTTGCTGGTCAATGTCCAGGGCGATCTGTTCGCGATATCGCTCGTCACCATTCTGGCAGTACTCCAACTACCCCACGAAGAGGTCAACCGCCTCTACGAAGAACCACACCCGGTTCTCACCCGCGGCGGCAGCGATTACCAATTTGTCCACGCGGCGACCTTGTTAGATGCCCCGCTACCCCCGCGTCGCCTGGCTGCCGGGGAGAAGTTGCCGGTGTTGTTGTTTGGCGTTGGTGACGTTCGTACGGCGCTCGCGGTAGACGGACTCCTTGGCGCACGGGATATTGTCGTCAAATCGGTGGGGCCCCAACTGGGTCGGGTGCGCGAGATCTCCGGTGCCACCATTCTCGGTGACGGTCGAGTAGCCGTCATCCTTGATATGAGCGCCCTCATTCGTAAAAACATCGCCGCGCACGGCTTACTCGTAGCAGATGGTTCTCGCACCGCCCCAAGGGTTGCTGAGGAAACTGGAATCTCGGTGCTCGTCGTCGACGACTCCATCACCGTTCGTAGGGTTACGGCGCGACTGCTTGAGCGTCATCATATGACGGTTCTCACGGCGCGAGACGGTGTAGATGCCGTGGCCCTGCTCCAGAAACACACCCCCGATCTCATCCTCATGGACATTGAGATGCCACGTATGGACGGCTACGAATTGACTACCTATATACGCAGCGAGCCAAGACTAAAGCACATCCCCATCGTCATGATCACCTCACGCACCGGTGCCAAACACCGCCGACGTGCTGCCGAGGTTGGCGTAACGTACTATCTTGGAAAACCTTACCAAGAAACGGAATTGCTAGAGGCAATCAATTCCCTGCGCGGTCACCACCCAAGATCTCAATCGTTCCCCTCAACCCAAGCCGGGGGTATCACCGCCCCTTTCCCGAGGACGATCCACTAATCAACCACCATGAAAACCATGCCTGCGATCCGTAGCATCTTCCTCCCCGTGGTGGGCATTCCCTTGTTGCTGCCCAGTGTCGCGCTTGCCGAGGTCATTGGCTATCGCGTACCCGAATCGCTCCCCTACGCCCCCCCTGGTTGCTCGGCCTGATCGAGTGGCGAGGCATTGCGGTACCCATTATCTCCTATGAAGAATTATGTGGCCAACCCGAGTCAACCAAACCCATCGGGATGCGCATTGCCATCCTCAACGGAATTTCCGGCAACCCCAAGATGCCTTTTATGGGCTTACGCATCCAAGGTATTCCACGCCTGACCTTGGTACGAGAAGACAGTCTAGCCATACTGGAACGCGAAACCTCTCCCGTTGATGATAACCTGTTTACTGCGGTTGAGCTGTCCGAACATCCCGCACTAATACCTGATCTCGAGGCCCTTGAGTTATTGGTTGCGGCCCACATTAAAGATGACACGGTAAATGCCTAACCCACCAAGCTGTGTAATGAATACACGAGAGTTACCCACACCTAATGAAGGTGCAACGCCTTTCCCTGCGCGGCAAGAACTGGCAGACATTATCCAGAGGAATATTCTGAGTCGTCGCTCAGTACGTACTTTCAAACCCGTCGCTCTGCCAGAAGAATCCCTTGAGAGGCTATTGAAAGCGGGAAATTCCGCCCCTTCAGCCGGCGGATTACAGTCAAGGAAGTTTATTCCAGTTACCCATCATGATGATATACAGTTTATTATCGAGTATATCTTTTCTGCTCGGGTCAGACAAAACAAGGAACTCTTTAGGAATGTACCCTGCATCCTCCTGATGTGCGCTAACATCGCCACAGCAACGCAAAGATACAAAAGGGGTCGCCTCTACGCAATCCAGGATGCCACCCTTGCCGGTCAAAACATTATGCTGATGGCCCACGCATTAGGTATAGGGAGCTGTTGGATTGGTCAGATCCGAGAACGTAAGCTCGTGCAAAGATTTAATATCGGTAGCGACTACAAATTGATAGGTCTCATCGCTTTAGGTTATCAGACAGATGTTTGAGGTTGCCGAATTACAACGCACGATCTCTGGTGATAACTACCAAAAAGAAGTGGCGGTACTGCGTGCCGAACTCCTTCAGGTTCAGGATGAGCTGCGGGATGCCGCTTTCTCGGTAATCATTCTTTTTCATGGCGTTGATGGCGCAGGAAAAAGCGAGACCGTCAACCTGCTGAATGCGTGGCTGGATCCACGGGGCATCGTGACTCGCGCCTTTGGCGATCCTTCTGACGAAGAGCGGGAACGTCCAGAGTTTTGGCGTTTCTGGCGAGAACTCCCCCCTAAGGGGCGCATTGCACTGTTCCTACGCTCTTGGTACTCACGCCCAATCCTCGACCGTGTTTATGGGATAACAAAACTCGCAACCTTCGAACAGCGCTTAGATCAGATTGCCGCCTTCGAGCAGATGTTAATAGAAGACGGCACCCTCATTATCAAATTCTGGATGCACCTCGGCAAAAAAGACCAGAAGGCTCGCATCAAGAGCCTAGAGAAAGATCCCCGAACCCGTTGGCGCATCACCCACAAAGACAAAAAACATGTTGGGCTTTATGGTCGTTTTATCGAAGCCTCCGAACACGCCCTGCGTAAAACAACCAGCCCCGCAGGCCCCTGGAACATTATCGATGGTTACGACCAAAACTATCGAGAGGTCACGATAGGGCGAATGGTGCATGACGCCATTCGCCAGCACCTAGAACAATTCAAAACCGAGAAGCACGAGACACCAGCAATACCCGCGCCCGGTATTACCGATTTACTGCCTAACCCCCGCACGGTTCTATCACAGCTCGACACGACCCTCGCGGTTGATAAAGGAGAATATAGCATCCGCCTTGAGGAACTACAGGGGAGGCTCAATGTTCTATTCCGTAGGGCGCAGCAACGGAACTACTCGCTCGTCGTAGTCTTCGAGGGATGGGACGCCGCAGGCAAGGGTGGGGCCATCCGTCGGGTCACTGCGGCCTTGGATGCGCGGGATTACCAGGTCATTCCCATCGCCGCGCCGAGCGATGAAGAACGGGCGCACCACTACCTGTGGCGATTCTGGCGACACCTACCACGAACCGGCAGGGTCACCATCTTTGACCGTTCCTGGTATGGCCGCGTACTGGTAGAGAGGGTCGAGGGGTTTACCAGAACCACTGATTGGATGAGGGCTTATTCCGAGATCACGGACTTTGAGGAACAGCTCCACGAGCGTGCTATTCTTGTAATAAAGTTCTGGCTTCATATCTCCCCAGAAGAACAATTGCGCCGCTTCAACAAACGGCAAGCGACCCCCTATAAACACTATAAGATTACCCCAGAAGATTGGCGTAATCGGGACAAGTGGGCGCTTTACGATCTCGCGGTGAATGATATGGTCGAGCGCACCAGCACCCATTTTTCTCCGTGGACTCTGGTGGAGGCCAACGACAAACGCCACGCCCGCACCAAGGTCTTACAGACACTGTGCGATCGCTTAGAGATAGCGTTAAACACATAACGGTAAAACAAACATTCTCGCAGTCTTGCGCTTACATTGTATTGGAGGAAGTCCATGAGTGATGCAACACCCGCCCCTCTCCAAACCGGCTCCCCTCCTATTGATCTGCACAACCCCGAACTCTACCTCAGCCGTGAGCTGACCTGGCTTGCCTTCAACCAGCGGGTACTGCACGAGGCCGAGGACGCACGCACCCCTTTATTGGATCGTCTCAAGTTTATCGCCATTGTCGGATCAAACCTCGACGAATTCTTCATGAAGCGCATCGGGGGATTAAAGCAACAGGTCGAGGCAAAGGTAGCTACCGTAGGCCCAGACGGTCGCACCCCGGTTCAGCAACTCATCGAATGCCAGGCGATGATCCGCACCCTAGAGTCAGCCAAGCAGAAGGCCACAGTAGAGGTGCTGGGCCTCCTGGAGCAACATGGCATATTCATCCGTCGCTACACCGATCTTGAGATCACAGCCCAGGCTGAGCTACGCGATCACTACATCAATAATATCTTCCCGATCGTGACGCCACTCGCCATGGATCCTGGTCATCCCTTTCCCTTTATCTCCAATCAGGCGCTCAATCTGCTGGTAACGGTGAGTTTTCCTGGCGACACCGAACTCTATCTAGCCCGGGTGAAGGTACCACTACGCAGCGGCATTACCCCTCGTTTTATACAGATTGGGGATACCCAGACCTACGTCACCTTGGAAGATGTGATGGTCAATAACCTGGATCTCCTGTTTCCCGGCATGAAGGTTCACGCCTGTGAGATGTTCCGGGTTACCCGCAATGCCAACGTAGAGCGGGACGAAGAAGAAGCGGACGATCTCCTCGAAATGATCGAATCCGAACTACGTGACCGTCAATTCGCACCCATCGTGCGGCTTGAGGTGATGCAAGGCATAAGTGCTATGCACCGTGGCATGTTGGCGGCAGAACTCGGCTTGGACGAGGTCAGTGATGTCTATGTTGTAGAAGGCATGATGGCCCACCGCACCCTGCTGGAACTCGCCACCCTAGACATGCCCGAACTACGTAGTAGCGCGCATCACCCCATTGATAACCCACGCCTTCAGGATCCTCGGAGCATTTTCTACATCATCCGCGATGGCGGGCCAATACTGCTGCAACATCCGTACGAATCCTTTGCCACCTCGGTGGAGCGCTTCTTACGCACTGCCGCTGAAGACCCTAAGGTGATAGCGATCAAGATGACGCTCTACCGCACCTCTGCGGATTCCAGCATCATCGCCCATCTCATCAATGCCGCCCGCAACGGCAAGATGGTGGCGGTTCTGGTCGAGGTGAAGGCGCGTTTCGACGAAGCCGCCAACATCCACTGGGGGCGACGCCTGGAGATGGAGGGCATCCACGTAACCTACGGCGTCGTCGGTCTTAAAACCCATTCTAAGATAATACTGGTGGTGCGCAAGGATTTCGATCGCATCCGCCGCTACGTCCACATTGGTACGGGCAATTACCATTCGGGAACGGCGCGCCTCTACACCGATTTTGGGATGCTCACCTGTGACACAGCCATCAGCCAAGACATCACCGAGCTGTTTAATTTCCTCACCGGCTATTCACCCCCGCGCAGTTATCGCAAACTCCTCGTCGCGCCTTACACGCTCAAAAAGGGCCTTCTCGATCGCATTGCCCGAGAGACCAGGGTACACCGGCCCGAGAATCCTGGCCGCATCCAATTCAAGATGAACGCGCTTGAGGATCGAGACATCGTAGATGCATTGTACCGCGCCTCTCAGGCCGGTGTCAGGATTGACCTCATTGTGCGCGATACCTGCCGCCTGCGCCCCGGCATCCCGGGCGTCAGTGACACCATCAGGGTGCAGAGCATCGTCGGCCGCTTTCTAGAACACGGTCGGATCTTTTATTTCCAAAACGGGGGACACGAGGAGTACTTCATCGGCTCTGCCGACTGTATGAAGCGCAACCTGGAAAGTCGGGTGGAGGTAGTGGCCCCCGTCGAAGACAAACAACTCCGCGAGGATCTGCGCCTTGCGTTAGATATTCAGCTCGGCGACCAGCGTAACGCATGGGACATGCAGCCCGACGGCAGATATATCCAGCGCGGCACGATAGAGGGAGGACAAAGCAGCGCACAAGAACAGCTCATCGAACTCACCGAGAAGCGCTCCAAGGCCGTAGCCAAACGGAAGCGGAAGAGATTCCGCAGCAACAAGGTGTTGCAACGACTCCATCTCGACAAGTGACACCCCTCGCACTGTTCCGAGCACCCCACAGCGCATCACAGGGAACGTGATGCAGCCTCAGTGATAGAACGGCGAAAGCAAACCACGGTGGCGATTTGATGCGCACCGCTCACGACGACAGGTGTCCCTGGAGCTTGGATAAGAGGTGGCAACCATCCTGGTCAAGAATCAGTCTTCCTCGTCCGCTACGCTACTAGGACTAGGACGCACGGCCCGTCGCGCAATATGCTCCGCATGCACGTCCTTCTTGTAGCGTTCTTCGGTCGCTTCCTCCACCTTTTCGCCAGCAAACAGCGCAACCTTGGTAGACAGCATTACCCCAACAACGGATTGCACCATCAGCGTCAGCCAATCGCTCGGAAATGACAATGCCGAGACAAACATCTCGCCAATACCAAAGGTCTCAATAAAAACCCCCAATAAGACTACTTCTGTGGAGATACCAAGGGCCTTTGCAAAGGCCTTATGCTTTTCTCCGTTTTGGTACATAGCATTGACATGCTCCACCTTTGGCTTAAGCTCGACGATCTGAACACCAACCCCGGCAACACTCGCCTCTAGGGCCTCGGAGAAAAGATCAAGGATAACGAAGGTTTCTGGTGCCGCCTCATCATGCCCCCCCCCTTTTCCGTGTTCTTTTCCATGCTCCTTGCCGTGTTCTTTTCCGTGTTCCTTTCCGTGCTCGCTCACAGCACCATGCGCCGTTGTAATATGCGTCTCCACTTGGTGCGATACCGTGTGGTTGCTTATTGGAATATCTGCATTGAAAATGCCGGGCAATCCCAATACCAGACCTAGTGACAAGGCAATCACACCTGTTGCTCCGATCGTGAAGTGCTCTGCATATCTAACTAGCATAAAATCTTTTCTAAGGCTCATCAGTATTCATTGGGAATCGATCGAACGATCTCTTACGGTGCTTAAAAAAGCAGTCCGTTCAAGTAGGTGTGCTGGCACCACAACCTCCATGGCGACCGGCAGATGATCGGAGATAGATTGATCAAGAACCTCTTCATGCGTCACGGTGAGGGTGTCGGTTACCAAGATATGATCCAGATGCCAGTGTGGCCGCCAGCTCGGAAAGGTACGCATGCCCGTATTTGGTTTGCGCAGCCGGGTGGTCTCGAGTAAGCGATCCATCTCTTGGCTACCTACCTCACAATTCATATCCCCCATCACAACCACATGCCGATACTGATTCACCAGCTCAGCCAGATGCGCAATCTGGCGCCGACGACTATAGCGCCCAAGAGCGAGATGTATCCCCACGAAAAGCAACGAGTCTTCACCAGTCCCGAAGCGCATCACCATCGCTGACCGCCCCGGGAGCGTACCCGGCAACCGACTTTTCCAGATCTCGGTCGGCTCTAAACGACTCAAGAACCCAAGGCTTACCCGAGCCAGTTTTCCAAAATTTCGGTTCACCTGATAGTACCAATAAGGGAACCCCGCTTGGCTCGCCAGATACTGGGTCTGGTTAAGAAACCCAGTACGCAGACTACCCGCATCTACCTCTTGGAGGGCAACGATATCATAGGGCGCAACCACACCCGCGATGCGATCAAGATTACTAACGAACCGCGTATGCGGCAGAACCTGTTTCCAGGTTTGGGTAAGATAATGGTGTGGCCGCGTGGTTGCGATACCCGTCTGGATGTTGTAGCTCAACAAGCGCAACGTCACACCCGGACGACTCGCCTCCGTTGCGGAAGCATGGGGCAACGGATCGCGACGCGAAGGCCCACCTTTACGCGGCTTTCGCGATATTGTCGTTGCCGTCCACACGGTCTTTGCGTATCGTCGTTTAGGGTAGCGGGCCTGCTAATACCTGCTGAACCATGACATTAATAACCATCGGCACCTTTTCCAACCCGCCGGCCAAGGTGCCGTTAGTACGATAGGTGCCGCTTACAATAACGGCGGGCACCCCGTCGATCCCTGAGCCACTAGTAAGCGCTTTGGCGCGGTTGAGACGCACCTCCACCACAAAGGAACGAAATACGCGATTAAAGTCCTCGACCGGAACCCCTTGCTCAACGAAAAAGGCACGCAAGGCATCATCGTTGTCTAGTTTGCGGTGCTGGAGCTGCACTGCATGAAACAGCGGATCATGGATGCGATCTAACACGCCCAAGACCTCAGCCGTATAGAAGGCCCGCGCCAAGGGCTCCCAGTCGTCCCGAAAAATAGCGGGCACACGCACAAAGTCCACGTTAGGCGCACGGTTCTTGGCCCATTCGGTGATAATGGGCTCAAAATGAAAGCAGTGGGGACAGCCATACCAAAACATTTCCACCACCTCAACACGCCCCACCACCTGACTTTGTGTCGGCACAGGCGGAATAATGCGCTGGTACTCGGTGCCCTCGGTAATGGCAATTGCCAGTAACGGAAAGAAACATAACCCCATCAACCACGCTGCAAACCTCTTCATCGGTAACCTCTGGTATTGATGATCCAGTGATAACTGTAGCACCCAGCGGGTGGCCACACCAAAACCGCACTCGTAACTACGGACGCTGCACCGGCATACCACCGATATATTCCGAGAGCGCACCCATTTCATCATCGGGTAGGCGGGCAACGCTATTGCGCATCATCCCTGCGGGGTCATTACTGCGCTGACCGCTCTTAAAGGCGCGGAGTTGCGTTGCGATATAGGTGGCATGTTGACCACTCAATGCGGGCGCATGGAGAGCGGGATTACCCGCGCCGGTCGCTCCATGACACGTCGCACAGGCAGGCACACCATTGGCGGCATCACCATCATGGAATAGCTTCTGGCCACGGGCAGCAAGGCCTTCGTCATTCACCTTATCGGCAGTACGAACCTGAGAGGAATAATAGGCCGTCAGATTCGGGATATCTGCATCCCCGACATTTGCAGCCACCGCAGACATCATATCGTTCTTACGGAGACCCGCCTTAAAATCCTTGAGCTGCTTCGTGAGTTCGGCTTGTGTTTGGCCTGCAAGCTTAGGGAAGTTTGGGGCCATGCTATTACCATCCGCACCGTGACAACCCACGCACAACCATGACTCTGCCTTACCCGCAGCACCGTCACCATCCGCTTGAACCGCACTCACCAAACCAAACACTAGGCACGTCACAATCACTGTCTTCTTCATAAAAGCTCTCTTGAGAGACACTCGTGTTCTAATGGTTGACAGACCACCCATTGTACCTGATTCCACGACTACGCTGGCAAGCACAAGCCACCTCAGCGTATCATTTAAGACCCCATTCGCTCCAACAATGCGGCATAGAAACCGTCTGTTCCGTGGCGGTGGGGGTATAGACGCATGGCAGGCAATGTGTCGGAAATCTCTAGGGGGAGACCAAGACGTGCCGCCAGAGCCTCGGGAGTGAGTGGCGCAAACTCGGCGTGGTTGGCCAAGAAATCCGCCACCACTTCCTCGTTTTCTTCTTGCAACAGGCTACACGTAGCATAGACCAGGCGTCCACCAGGTCGCACCAACGTAGCAGCAGCAGCAAGAATGCGCTTCTGCTCCAAAACCAGTTGCGTCAGGTTATGGGAACGCCACTTGATGTCCGGGTTCCGACGCAGGGTGCCAGTACCCGTACAAGGCGCATCGACCAGCACCCGGTCAGCCTTACCCCGCAGTGCAGCGACGGGCCGCGCCTCTAATTCATCGATGCGAGCAACACGCACCGCCCGCAACCCTGCCCGTTTGGCGCGTAGTCTCAGCTGATCGAGCCGTCGCGAGGCAGCATCGAACGCATAAAGGCTTCCGGTATCCGCCATCATCGCCCCGAGATACAAGGTCTTCCCCCCCGAACCAGCGCAAAAATCCACCACCACCTCATGGCGGCGCGGCGCAAGCAGGAGGGCAATGAGTTGGCTCCCTTCGTCCTGAACCTCCACCAGTCCATCGCGGTAGAGTGCGTGCTCGCCAAGCGCAGTTCGGGCGGGCAAACGCAAACCAACGGGAGAGAAGGGTGTTGGCACTGCCTCAATGCCACCCTCGCGGAATTGACGCACGACCTCAGCGCGACTGGCTCGCAAGGTATTGACCCGGAGATCCAACGACGCAGGTTGCAACAGCGCCGCAGCCAAACGCAAGGCCTCGGCCTCCCCAAGCGCCGCCACCTGTCCATGGTAAAGCCAATCGGGCAGGTCAGCCGCAACAGCAGGAGGCAACGCAACGGCGGGCATTTCCGGCAAAAGATTGACTTCCGCACCAAGCACCGAAACAAGCGCTTCCCGCTGCCATCCCCCCTGAAACAACATCCATGCAGCTATCCGAATGCGGGCCTCCGCCTTGGTCAGGCTCCAGTCCTCTCGCTCGGGCTGACCCAGCACATACCCAAGAGAACGCAGATGCCGCAAGCAGTTGTACACAATATCGGCAATCGTGGCCCGATCGCGGCTTCCGAATCTGGCATGGTCTTGGAAATAACGCGACAATGCTACATCAACCTCCTGGCCACTGGTGCGCACGTTGTACAGCAGATCGACCGCAACCGTCAGCAGGTGTTGAAGCATCATATTCAGAACCTCGACTACCAACACCATGGAATATCAGAAAAAACTATGAATCCCTTCACGATTGATGCGGATGGCTGGCTGCACGGAGTGCTACGGGTAGATTCGCCGAATTGCGACGACCGCCCAACCGAAACGACCATTGATCTGCTGATCGTCCACAACATCAGTCTACCACCTGGGCAGTTCGGCGGGCCGTGGATCGATGCCCTCTTCACAAATCGTTTACCGAGTCAAGCACATCCCTACTTCGCCTCGCTAGAAGGGATGCGCGTTTCAGCACACGCCCTAATACGCCGCGAGGGCACATTAGTCCAATACGTCCCTTTTCTCAAGCGCGCTTGGCACGCTGGTGTTTCCACCTGGCAGGGACGGGTACGTTGTAATGATTTTTCAGTAGGAATAGAACTAGAGGGGAGTGATGCAACCCCCTTCACGGAGGAACAATACCGCGTACTCGTTGAAGTAACCAGGTGCCTCATGGCAGCCTATCCAGGCATTACCCCCGATAGGATCGTTGGCCACAGCGACGTAGCCCCCGTGCGCAAAACAGACCCAGGCCCCGCCTTCGATTGGGCGCGATTACATCAATCCCTCTCAGGAGACGATTCCCAGTCTGCGCAACTCGCGCACCACAAGAACACACCGCAAGCCTAATTCGCCCTCCTGTGGCCAAAGGTTCAAATCCTCGTATTTCACACCAAGAAGCGGGTGACAGTTCCTAACAAAAACCCCTTGACATACGATAAGCGGTCACCAAACGTCGCCCTCACCACAATAGTCTTTGGCCTACAATGGCCCCAAGCGACACCCATGACGAGACAAGGCCACAGGAATAAAGACACAAAGGCACCCATACCACACCAAAACCTCGTGCCGACCATCGGGCAGCAGCGAAGCGGATTCAAAGAAATACGCGCTAACATCAGCAAAGAACTTTCCGATGGCATATACTGATCA
>CAIRSR010000109.1 GCA_903881315.1 uncultured Thiotrichales bacterium
ACTTTTCTGCTGTTCTGTGGCATAATCAGCCTGGCGTTCGTCGTCATGGGGTTTTCATGACCATTCACATCATGCCTAGCTGTTTTGCGTACCTTACCCTTCCTACGGCTGCCTTGGTAGCCTGTATGAGCGGCAGCGCCGAAGCAAGTGAAGAGCGTTGGATCATGGTCGACACGGTCGCTCATACCTTGTCGGTATTCACTGGGCAAAGTTTGTATCACACCTACCCGAGGGTTGCTCTTGGTCGCGGTGGTTCCGCCAGTGAGCGCCAGATCGGCAACGGCGTCACCCCAATAGGGGAGTTTCGGGTCGCTTGGATTAATCGTTCTAGCCCCTTTGATGTGTTCTTCGGGTTGAACTTCCCGAACGAGGAGCATACTGAACGAGCGTACCAACATCACCTGATCGACATTGATACCTACTATGCCCTCCGTACTGCCTTATCGGAAGGGCGACTACCCCCTCAGGATACCCCATTAGGGGGCACGATTGGTATCCATGGATTGGGCACAGGGGATCTGCGTATTCATCGCAAATACGATTGGACCAAAGGTTGTGTCGCTCTCACTAATCAGGAGATTGAGCAGCTCGCGCAGTGGGTACAGGTTGGAACGCGGGTTGTCATCCGATGATGTGGAAGTGTGCTCTATTATAGAATTTTTTATGGGTGTCGACCGCGCTCTACCCGCAATCTTGCCAACATAAGCAACGATGCGCAGAAGGCGAGGTCGTTACCTAAATCCGAACCGCGGCATCAGTATTGTGCCTATCGGTTGCCCCCCTTCTGGGGTGCAGTGTTCGTTTGTCGTCAAACCTCCCATGGAGAAATGAAATGCAGAAGACCGTCGTAAGATTTGCCAAGTTTACCGCCTTAGCCGCCGTAGTAGGCTTAGCCTCTGGTTGCGCAACCGACACCGCCAAGTTAGATGACGTGCAGAAGGTTGCTACCCAAGCTACCCAAGCCAACGACACCGCTAACAAGGCACTCGCTACCGCCAATGATGCCCTTCGCATCGCAAACAATGCCATGCGAGCAGCCAACGATGCCAAAGCCTGCTGCGAAGCAAGCAAGCTCGGGAAGAAGCGTTTCGAAGAAAAGATGAATAAGTAATCGACCCTTTGCAGCGTAGGGGTCTCATGGAGAACAAGCATGAGACCCTTTTTTATTGCCATTTTGGTTTGCGGGACTTACTGTAGCTCCGTTGCGACAGGGATCGGGATCGGGAAGCCGTGCTGATCGTCAGGGTCAGTCAGGCGAATCTCGTTGGTTGCCCGCTGAATCGCCTCACTGTCAATATGATAGCGTTTGCGGCCTTCTAATGCGTTGGAAATGAGCTTAACAAGCACATTCGCCTCGATCAGCTGGCCTCTGTCCTCCTCAAGGGGCGGAAAGATCTGCAAGTAAAGCACCCCAGCCAACCAGCCAACCTTGAACGGTTGATTAATCAGACGAACCGGTGTGCCCACTGGAACCACCTTGAACAGGGTCTCGATGTCCTCGGGATACAACCGCATACAACCATGGGTGACACGCATACCAATACCCCACGGTTTATCGGTGCCATGGATCAAATACCCCTGAACCCCAAGGCGTAAGGCAAATAAACCCAGCGGATTATCCTCCCCCGCCGGAACCACAGACGGGAGGATATCCCCCTTCATCGCGTGCTCTTTGCGGATGGTCTCAGGCGGAGTCCAGGTAGGGTTGGTCACCTTAGAAACCACAGAGGTCAACCCAAGGGGCGTTCTCCAATCCATCCGCCCGACGCTTACCGGATAGGTGACTACCGTTGGCACCTCATTCTGCTTTGGCTTCGGGTAATAATAGAGCCGCATCTCGGGGAGATTGATGACGATACCCTCACGCGGCGCATCCGGAAGAACATGGCGCGTAGG
The DNA here is from genome assembly GCA_903881315.1 of uncultured Thiotrichales bacterium. Taxonomy (GTDB): domain Bacteria; phylum Pseudomonadota; class Gammaproteobacteria; order CAIRSR01; family CAIRSR01; genus CAIRSR01. Next base: position 1,897 of record CAIRSR010000109.1, read on the forward strand.
TAGTTCTAGGGGTGTACCCACCCCAGGCACCCAAATGTCGACCTTGGGATTGGCGTTGATCATTTCCTCGAAACCGAGACCATGGCGACGCGCAACGTCAAGCAGGGTGTCGTTATCAAGCGCACGCTCCGACTCCACTTGGCCGACAACCCCGACATCATCAGGGGGTAACACATAGGTGTAGGGGGTAGCCCATCCTGTTTGGATCAGAGCCACAGATAAAAACAGAATTTTTGGGAAAAGTTTGGGAATTAGCATAGCCACTTACTTAACGATCTTGAGAACCGGTCGTCCTGAACGAGCCAGCGGCGCGGGAGGGGAGGGCGGCACGGGCGGTGGCGTACTCTCCCCGTCAGGAAATTCCTCATCAGAAAAATTCATTCCCTGACCATTCTCCTTGGCATAGACGGCCAGTACTGCACGTAGCGGCAGACGCACTCCCGTTACCCTACCGGAGAACCTGGCCTTGAAGCTTATCCACTCGTTCCCCATCACTAAGTCCTGCACGGCACCAGGACTCAAGTTAAGGATAATGCGACCGTCTTTTACATACTGCGTCGGAACTTCTGCACCTTGCGTGTTCGCATCGATCAGAACATAGGGGGTAAGACCATTGTCTATGATCCACTCGTGGAGGGCTCGCACCAGATAAGGCCTAATCGCAGTCATCGTGAAGGTCGTCGCATGATTCTACCTATGTTATCCCTTAACAGAAAGCGGGTAGCTGCGCACCAGCGCGGCATCCCCACACCCCAGCATCCAACCTCTTTCTACAACATTCATACAACAAGTTACGGTTATCGATCAACAAAATGTCCGATACGCACCTACCCTCGCCCACCTCACAACACTGATCACCACGTACCCCATCCGATTCTCCAGGATTTACCGAAAGATTCCAAGAATGCAAAGTAGATATTCTGCTAAACTGAGGCACCCATCGATCGGGATGGGTCGGTTGTCCGACCGTGAAGAGGCGGATCGATGGCCGACAGACCACCCACGATGGGTCACTTGTCCAACCACATTGTCCGCCCGTAGAATAGCGCGGATAACAGATGCCTATTATCGTTAAAATTTTATCAGGAATTTTCTACAACAAGAGGTACAATAAGGATCATCTTTAGAGATTAGGAAAGAGTTCCTGATAATAGCCACTGAACGTCCCCACGGAGTTTTGTCCACATGCCTTTTTCAACTGAACAGAAGAGCCAGGTCTTGCAGGAGTACCGCCGTTCCGAGACAGACACGGGTTCGCCCGAAGTACAGGTTGCGCTGCTGTCAGCACGCATTGAGCACCTGACTGGCCACTTCAAGACCCATGTTCACGACCACCATTCACGGCGAGGGCTGCTACGTCTAGTAAGCCAGCGCCGCAAGCTGCTCGACTATCTGCGGCAATCAAACGACGATCGCTACCACAGTCTCATTTCCCGTTTGGGCCTACGCAAGTGAGGCCATCCCTCACTACACACACCTGCTTAAGAGTGCTAAGAGGAAGTACGTCGTGACCCCAATGAAAAAGACCTTCCAGTATGGCGCAAGCACAGTAACCTTGGAGACTGGCGAGATCGCACGTCAGGCGACCGGAGCGGTGCTCGCACGCCTAGGCGACACGGTAGTACTGGTCACGGTAGTGTGCGATAAGAGCGCGTCAGAAGGTAGAGATTTCTTTCCGCTCACCGTGAACTATCAGGAGCGTACCTACGCTGCTGGCAAGATCCCAGGCGGCTTCTTCAAGCGCGAAGGTCGCCCGACAGAGAAAGAAACCCTTACCTCCCGCCTCATTGATCGCCCGTTGCGCCCCCTTTTTCCTAAGGGCTTTACCAACGAGGTTCAGGTCGTTGCCACGGTAATGTCCCTCGATCCGGAGATCGATCCAGATATTCCGGCAATGATTGGCGCATCTGCTGCGCTGGCCATCTCGGGCCTGCCCTTCAACGGCCCCCTGGGGGCTGCTCGAGTGGGCTACATTGCCGGGCAATATGTGCTAAACCCTACCGCCAAACAGATCAAAGAATCCAAACTGGATCTGGTGGTCGCAGGCACGGAGACCGCCGTCCTCATGGTGGAATCCGAGGCCGTTGAATTGCCCGAAGAGGTGATGCTTGAGGCGGTGATGTTCGGTCACACCCACATGCAAGCCGCCATCCGTGCAATTAAGGAGCTAGCCGCTGAGGTTAATCCCGAGCGATGGGCATGGGTCGCACCCACAGCCGACGACGAGGTCTTCGCTGCCGTGAATGCAGTGGGTGGGGAAGCGTTATACGCAGCCTTTCAAGTACCCGAAAAACTCGCACGTCGCGATCAGGTGAGCGCAGTCAGTACTGATATCTTTGAAAAACTAACCACCGGTGAGGGCGCTCGGTTCGCACCAGAAGCCGTTCGCAATGCCGTTGAGAAACTCTCCAGCAAGGTAGTGCGCAACCGGATCCTAGACGGTCTACCACGGATTGATGGACGCGATACCCGCACCGTGCGCCATATTACCGCACGGATTGGCGTGTTGCCGCGCACACATGGCTCTGCCCTGTTTACACGCGGCGAAACCCAAGCCTTGGTTGTTGCAACCCTGGGTACCACGCGGGACGTGCAGATCATCGACGCAATTGAAGGGGAGCGTAAGGAGCCGTTTATTCTCCACTACAACTTCCCCCCCTACGCGGTCGGCGAGGTTGGCATGGTGGGCACCCCGAAGCGTCGAGAAGTGGGGCACGGTCGCTTGGCCAAACGAGGTGTCGCGGCAATTATGCCCGACATGACCAAGTTTCCTTACACAGTAAGGGTTGTCTCTGAGATCACCGAATCAAACGGTTCAAGCTCGATGGCGAGCGTGTGCGGCTCTTCGCTCGCGCTGATGGATGCTGGCGTTCCAATCCGCGCTCCAGTGGCAGGTATTGCCATGGGCCTCATTAAGGACGGGGATCGCTTCGCGATTGTCTCCGACATCCTGGGGGATGAGGATCATTTGGGCGACATGGACTTTAAGGTGGCAGGCACGGCGAGTGGCGTCACTGCATTGCAAATGGACATCAAGATCGATGGGATTACCCGTGAGATCATTGAGAAGGCCCTTGCTCAGGCAAAAGAAGGACGGCTGCACATTCTGGACAGAATGAACGCCGTGATCACGAAGCACCGCGAAGAGATGTCGGATTATGCACCCCGCATCATCACCATCCGCATTCATCCAGAAAAGATTCGTGATGTTATCGGTAAAGGGGGCGTTACTATCCGCGCTATCACCGAAGAGACTGGGGCACACATTGATATCACCGATGATGGTGTCGTCAAGATTGCTTCTGTGGATTTCGCCGCAGGTCAAGAGGCCAAACGGCGTATTGAAGAAATCACCTCGGACGTAGAAGTAGGCCGCATCTACGAAGGGCGCATCGCTAAGCTCATGGATTTTGGAGCCTTTGTCACAATTCTGCCCGGGCGCGATGGCTTGGTGCATATCTCCCAGATCTCGAACGAGCGCGTTCAGAAGGTAAGCGATAAGCTTTCGGAGGGGGATGTGGTAAAGGTCAAGGTATTAGAGGTCGATAAACAGGGCCGCATCCGCTTGAGCATGAAGGCAGTCGATGAGGACGCCACGCAGCCTTAGAAAAGTAGCGCGAAAGACGATGCGCACCAAGGAGGCTATCGTGTTGTTGACGTGGCAGTCCCTGCTTGTGCTTGTAATGCTGACCGTCGCAGGGACTGTGGCGGCAGCGCCTTCGGCTGCGCCAGCCGCTCCGCCTCCGCCGGAGGTCTCCGTCATTACCGTACACTCTCAGTCGGTACCGTTTACCCGTGACTCGGTAGGCCGCCTGGCAGCCACACGAATAGCGGAGGTAAGGGCACGGGTAGCAGGCATCCTTCAGAAACGCACATACACGGAGGGTACTGATGTTCCCGAGGGCAAGGTGTTGTTTCAGATTGACCCTGACCAGCAAGCGGCTGCCCTACATGCTGCGCAGGCTGCTCTCGCGAAAGCCAATGCAGAAGCCATCAATGCAACACTAACCGCCAAGCGCTACTCAGAACTACATGCCAAAAAACTCCTGGCTCAGCAGGATCTTGACACGGCGTTGGCGAATGAGCGCACTGCAGCAGCGGGTGTGCAACAGGCGCAGGCTAACGTAGAGATCGCACGCCTCAACCTGGGGTATGCCACGGTGGTGACCCCCATTGCCGGACGTGCTGGGCGAGCCACAGTCACCGAAGGGGCGCTGGTCGGGCAGGGAGAAGCAACCGCGCTCACGACGATCGAACAGATTGACCCCATCTACGTAAATTTCACCCTGTCGAGCGCAGAATTTTCACAAATGTCTACGCCTTCAGTCCAAAGCAAGGTCGAGGTTCTGCTACCAGACGGCAGTCTTTATCCCCGAACCGGCACCCTGGATTTCGCTGATCTTGCCGTTATTTCCGCAACTGGTACCGTTGCTCTACGCGGGGTTTTGCCAAATCCCGATCATCGACTTTTACCCGGTATGTTCGTCAAGGTGCGCCTCACCGCTGGCTCACTGGATCACGCCTTCGTGCTGCCCCAAGCGACCGTTCTCCGCGACAGCAAAGGTGCCTACGCATTGGTGGTGGTTGGGTCGGGTAGAGTGGAACAACGCCGCGTCGAAACCCGCGCCATGACCCACAGCGATTGGGTTGTGACGGGTAGCCTAGCCGATGGTGATCAGGTCATCACCGATGGACTACAAAAGGTGCGCCTAGGCGGAGAGGCAAAGGCTAAAGCGACCCGATAAGCCCTCGCCGCGTGCGAGAACTGATGAGCCGCTTGGGCTTGAGGCGCGAATGCCTACCGAGTCAAGCGTGTGTTTTTGGCAGATCAGACGCCAGTGTGACCACCTCGACTTTCTGTAACAAACTCAACAGATGGGGCCCACGCCACTCCTGCTGCATGATCCTGAATGCACCATTGAAACCATAGGGAACTGCCCATCGATTTACATTGTCAAAATAAGCAACAAAGGTTTGTTCGGTAATAATATTGACGTGGGTTGGGTCTTGAAATGCCTCTCCATTAGGGTACGCAGGCGTGAACGAAAGAAAGATTCCACCTGGTTTCAGTACGCGATAGATCTCATTCATTACATCAACAAAAGGATTGCGACGGTTAGGCGCATACAAGACTCTCGGTATATGCTCCAAAAAGTCATGCGCTGTCACATAGTCAAAGAAATTATCCTCAAAAGGGATTGGCTCAATCGCAAGATCCGCGCACTTAATATTCCCCCCAAGATCAGCTCTAACATCAATTCCATAAACAACATCAGCGTTGAACATATTCTTAGGATTTGGGCCGCAGCCGAGATCGAGGCTCGTTGTCATTATTGCACCAAAAGGAGACGATAGTTGTCTAGTAAATCATCACTTCAAAGATTACAACAAGTACTACACTAAAAATCGACGCCGATTAACAGAGAGGCATAGCCAATCATTTCACGAACCCGAACATCGGCATGGTGTTCCTCGAGCGCATAACGATAGCGACGTAAGATGCCAGGAACCCCGCCATCATCGAAGTGCTTAATCGCCTTTTCAACCAATGGCATCGGTTCCACAATTTCCGCAGCACCGTAGTAACATATGTCACCATCAGGAATATCACGCAAAATACTTGCAAAACGCAAAGAGTCAGGGACTAGCGGAATTCCGCCGGTTATCAACGCATCGAACAACCGGATTGGAATATCATTCAAAACCGGAACAATCCAATGAACCTTGTGACGACACCACTCCGCAAGCCTCATTTCAGGAGACTTTTGCTCATAATGCAATGGACTAAAACCAACTGAAGGGAAGTATGCATTCAACGTCGTTATCACTTGATTTCTATATTGAAACGGATCATATCTTCTGTGCATTCCCAAAGGGTCATTAACCCGAACACAACTAGCAATATCCCTAAATCGCTCTTTAAGAAAAGGTGTAGTCCACTGATCGCTAGCACAAGTAACCGCTTCAGCAATAGCCGGATTAAAACGAGATAAGACATAACGATTGTCCGGGTGTGCCGGAACATAAACATCTGAATGAGCAGCTAGCACGGTGCTCAAACCAAGCCAATGATGGTTGTCCCAATCCCAGATAATAAAGACCGTATTAGGACAACCATCATACAAACGCATCAGATTTTGCATTCCCGCAATATGGACATCACCATTCGTAACCAGAACTATAGAACCCGCCAACAGCTCACATTTCTGTTCCAGGTCTGACGCATCCTGAAAAAAGTCCTTGGCTAAATAAGAAACACTAAGATAAGGAGAATCCGAGGTATGACCTCGCAGGCAATTCCCAATAAATAGATTTATTTTCTCTTGTTTCTCAAGAATTGCGGAAAAAACTTTTTTTAGATTCTCGCTCCGCTGCTGCTTTGCAAAAGCAAGCCGAAAGAATGCCGGATCCTGAAAATAAACGATTGCCTGATCCTGAAGATGACCAGCCGTCCCAATTGCAGGCAAGTCACCAAATGCATTATTTACAGAAAAACTCATACCCACCTCCAAACAATGTCAAATATAGGCGTCAGAACAACAAATTCAGGAATGCGACCTAATTATTGTATGACATGCAACTATAGCGCATACTAACCCCTACCTCTCCTGCTAGCCACCGGAAATTCTTGGCCACTTCAAAGGAAGCAATCTGGTAGGAGTACGCTTCAACTGAAAATCTAAGGCACCAAGCGCATTGGTAAGTGTCAGAGATGGAAAACGCTTAAACATAATCGCAGTAACATATGCCGATGACACGGCACCAATCTTTGCTAAAGCATCTCGCGCATTAACCTTAGCATAAAATTCAAGCATTGCAGGATTATCGGGTAATGCTGGCTGCTTACAAAGCTCCTCGTCATAATAATCATTGAAATATTTCCAGCCAAAAACCGGCAACCCCATACCATAACTCATCTTCTGAATCTCACGAGCAGAAAGAGTATACACATAATTTCCTGAAACATGATCCCCAGCCGGACGCTCAGACCAATCTATTTGCAAACTTACATTGTCCACCCTAAAAGAAACCTGTTCGGTATTACAGATAATATCACCAGCCTCTATAGAGTTACCATTTATCGATTGCCAGAAGGAAGCATTGCGTACCCTTGGTAAGTCTACGATTAAATCGTGAGGCTCAATCATGATCACACCAATACGCGCAACACGCAACATCTCATAGATAGCTAGCATGGGTCGCGGCATATGATGCAAAGCCTCCTTGCACAACACATAATCAAAAGACTGATCAGGGAGAGCAATTTTCTCTGCATTAATGGCTAAATAATCCCCGATTATACCAGCTTGTTTGCTCTGCTTTAGCAGCGCAATCTCCAAGCTAGAAGCAACAACATTCTGAATACCACACTGCATCAAATGAAAGCAATCATGACCATAGTGATCACCGATCGTAAGCCAAGAATGCTCTTGGTTAGCAAAACATGCAGCAAAGTCATACATTCT
>CAIRSR010000110.1 GCA_903881315.1 uncultured Thiotrichales bacterium
AAGCTGTCGCGGTTAGCAAGCGAACCAGCAGCGGTGTTAGGGGCGACGTTGGTGCCAACGGGGTTGGTGCCACTGGTGCTGGTGTCCAGGTTGATCTGAGACTCAATCTGCCAGATTGCCGACATACCACTGCCCAGATCCTCTGAACCCTTGAAACCGATGCGGCTGGAGTTGCTGGAGATGCCGAGGTTGGACTTCTTGCCAGCGGCTGCTGCGGTAGCGGCAGGTACTGGGGCGTTGGTGTCGGTGTAGTCCATCGACATGTGGAGCTGACCATACACGGTCACTTCGGCGAGGACGGTGGCTGGCGCGGCCAGAGCGGCGGCGATAGCGATGGTTAGGATCTTTTTATTCATTGGTAGAACTCCTCAAAGTATTGCTAGGTTGTTGTGAAATTTAAAAAGTCTGCTGAATGAAACTTCAGTCTCGACGACATGGAAAGAAGTGTACAACAGGCCGTGCAGGAACGCAACAGTTTTTTTCAAAAAAACGACAAAACTTTCAAAAAAACTACAAGCCACCGTAACATATTGTATCTTGTACGTAATTCCGGCCTTGCTTGGTGGCTGCCGGGTCTGGAATGCTGTCTTATCAGGGGCTATTGGCCACAGTAAGACAGCAACCCAGGGGTGTTTTGTTCGGTTGTGTTGCTTATTGCCAACACAGTATAGCGTGTGTTGCGTGTTGTTGCTATAGAGTCGCGAGGTGCTGGTGGGTGCTGCGTTGGCGCAACGCATCAATCTTGCTTAGGGTTATCGCTCATTGCGCTGCAGTAGAACCCGTAAAGCTATGCCTGGAATACATAATTTATCGGGGCTGAAGGGAGGAGTCTACTAGCCGACGGTTCTGACAGTAATTCAATTGTAATAAGGGACAGGACGGGGTCGATACCATGAGTATCTGAACCCATAGATAGGGAAGGGCTACAAGACAGACAATCGGCATTGAAGTCAGGGGTTCTTCCGATGAGCAGCGTTCGTACATCTTCTGTCGTGCGTAGTAGTCATTACTGCGACTGGTTGCCTTCCGTGCTTGATCTCGCACGCAGCGCCTCGGATTGTATTATGGCGATATACAACGGCGATATTGCGGTGCACCGGAAGGACGATGCCTCGCCGGTGACCGCCGCCGACCTGGCCGCCCATCATGTCCTGGTCGATGGCCTTACCGAACTTACCCCCCACCTGCCTGTTTTGTCTGAAGAATCCAAACACATCCCCTTTGAAGAGCGCAGCCGCTGGCGGCGCTACTGGCTGGTTGACCCGCTCGATGGCACGAGAGAATTTATCAATCGGAACGGGCAGTTCACCGTCAATGTCGCCCTCATCGAGAATCACGAGCCGGTCATGGGGGTGGTCTTGGTGCCGACCACGGGGGTTTGTTACTACGCCTGTCGTGGTGCGGGTGCTTTCCGCCAGACCTCTCCTGGGGCCATCCCCGATCAGATCCACAGCCGCCCCTTCCGTGGCGATTGCCTGGTTGTGGCGGGTAGTCGTTCGCATGGCACCGAGGCGCTACAGCGCTTTCTTGACAACCTACCGGCCTGTGAGGTAGTCAGTCTCGGTAGTGCCCTCAAGTCTTGTCTTGTCGCAGAAGGAAAGGTCGATCTCTATCCGCGCCTTGGCCCAACCTCAGAGTGGGATACCGCCGCGGCCCAATGTGTCGTCGAGGAAGCGGGTGGGGTAGTGACCAATGTTCGCATGGAGCGTCTGCGCTACAACACCAAGCGATCCCTCCTCAATCCGCACTTCTTTGTCTCGGGCGATCCGCGCCGCGATTGGTCGCGTTTTCTCCTCTGACGCCTTGCGCGTGGTTTTCTGGTTCTGTCGCAGTACCTGCGGCAGCGGGTCGGCTGTACAAAATCGTAACAAACACCTCATAGAATAGGTGCGCGGGGTTGGTCGTGCGGTCTCCCCCAACAAATGGCCACGGGAACTTCCTGTGCCCTATCTGGTCGAACTGTGCCACCCACTATCAGTTGCTGTCATGAGGTAACATTTGCCATGCCGAAAGTGCTTTTTGGATGCCCGCCACAAGGAGATGGCCTGGTTGTATCAGCAAGCTTACATCGCTACCTTACAGAGTATTGCCGAGACCCGCACTTCCGGCCAGAATTCAAGCGAAGGTCGCATCTCTTTGTCCCCTTGATTAAACCAAGATTCCTCGAAAAAATAGGCCGAGGCGAGGTCGGCGCAGATGGTTTTATCTGGGATCTCGAGGACAGCGCCCCACCAGACCAGAAGCCGCTCGCCCGCTCGAATATCGCGCTCATCCCTCCTAAGCCCGGCATCGTTGAGTACAATGTCCGTATCAACGTCGGATCTCCCGAAGAGCTTGCACGCGATCTAGAGGTCATTACACACTTCCCCTTTGATTCGGTGACGCTCCCCAAGGGCGAGGATCCGTCGCGCATCGCCCACTTGATGAGCGAAATCGGCGAAGAGAAGGCCTATATCGTGACGATCGAAACCCTGCGCGGCCTGGACGCGCTTAACGAGATCGCGAGCGTCCTCCGACCCGGGAAGGATGCGCTGGGTTTTGGGGTAGGCGATATGTCAACCGAGCTTGGGGTAGAGCGCTTGCCCACCACGCACAACCCGTTGTTTCAGCAAATGCTCGGCACGATTGCGATGGCAGCCAAGAAGCATCAACTCGATCTATTCGATAGTGTTTCCGCCAAGTTCAACGATAGCGAAACGGCCCGCGCTGAGTCAGAACTTTCTTGTTATTGTTTTGGGTATACTGGCAAGAAATCCATTAACCCAAAACAGATAGAGATGATCAACGCGGTCTTCTCCCCGCAACACCGACTCCTGCAGGAGTATCTCGCCACCTTAGAATGCTTCATCGGTGACGCCGAGACCAACGCGCACGTCGTTCATGGAGAATATCGGGGCCTGCCTGCCTTTAAATCGGCGGATCATCACATCAAGAAATACCTGCGCCAGGGGTATCTCACCTTGCCTCCTCTGCCATGAACCATCCTATGACTGCGTTACCGCTTGCCGGAAAGATTGCGTTGGTGACTGGTTCTAGTCGCAATATTGGCCGAGCCATTGTGCTCGAACTGGCCCGCAATGGGGCGAGCGTGGTTGTCAATGCCAAGAGTAACGTGGGTGAGGCCGCCGCAACCGTTGCTGCAGTCGAGGCCCTAGGGGGAAAGGCCATTGCGGTAATCGCGGACGTCGGCCACGAAGAGGCGGTGCAGCGGATGGTTGCCGAGGTTGCCCAGCGGCTTGGTGCCATTGACATCCTGGTGAACAATGCTGGGCTGCGTCGTTCTGCCACCTTCACCGACATGACGACCCAAGACTGGCGTGAGATCCTCGCCACCAATCTGGATGGGCCATTCTTTTGCTGTCGGGCGGTGGTGCCGGGCATGATTGCGGCAGGGGGTGGCAGCATTATCAATGTCTCGGGACTCAACGCCTTGATTGGTCGGGACAAATGGGCCCATGTCTGTGCCGCAAAGACGGGCGCGATGGGGCTTACCCGAGCGCTTGCGGTGGAATTGGCCCCCCACCAGATTACCGTGAATCACATCGTCCCTGGCGCTATCGACACCAGCCATGGCAGTTCCTCGGATATGCTGGCTGCCTCGCGCCGTCTGGCCGGTATACCTTTGCAACGCTTAGGGCTCCCCGAAGAGATTGCTGCGCTGTGCGGTTTCTTAGCCTCCGTATCGGCACGCTTTATCACCGGCCAAACCCTGCACGCCAATGGTGGCGCATTACGATGCTGATGGGCCGAAACCGTCTTTTGCGGATTATCGAGCCACTCGTCCTTGCGGGTGGTGCTGGATACCTGCTTGATTGGCTTAGTTTTCCCGTGGCCTGGTTGATCGGCCCATTGGTTGCGGGGGTTGGTTATGCCACGCTGCTCGGCACATCCGCCCCATTGCCCGCCGAGTGGATGACGGTTGCCAAGGCAATGGTTGGCATTGTTGCCGCCTCGCGTTTTTTACCCGATGATCTCATCCGCGTCTTGGTGTATCTCCTGCCGGTGGTGATGGCGATTAGCATTACCGGTGGCTTGTGTATGCTGAATGGGTTGCTCATCTCGCGCGGGGCCGGGCTTGATCTCACCACGAGTCTGCTCGGCTCGATCCCAGGCACGGCCACGGCGGTCGTTGCGGTCAGCGAGGAATTCGGCGCAGACCCAGCTTCGGTGGCCATCCTGCAATATCTGCGGATGACGATTGTTATCTTGGTGGTGCCGGTTGCGGCAAGCTTTTTCTCGGCGGGTTCTCCGCTGCCGCCGCCGATGGATCATCCGCCGGGGGAGGGGAGGCTATTGTCAACGACCGTGAGCCTCTTGCTGATCCTGTTGGCGATGGCGGTCGGCATCTTCCTCGGGAAAAGATACCGTTTACCAACCGGCTCATTCCTTGGGGCATTGTTGGCGGGGCTCATCTTGTTTTTTCTCTTCCCGGGCCAGATTGCGGTGCCGCACTCGTTATCGTTGGTCGCACTGCTCGTGATTGGTCTCTCGGCGGGGCTAAAATTTAATTTCAGCGTGCTGCGTACCCTCTGGAAGGCGGTCTTGGTCGAGATCGTGCTGGTATTATTCTTGATTATGAGCTGCCTGTTGGTTGGGTATGGCTTCCATTGGCTCACCGAGGTTGATACAACGACCGCGATGTTGGCCCTTGCCCCGGGTGGTATGGAGGCAATGATCGCAAGCTCGAATCAATTGGGCGGCGACACCGGCCTCGTCGTGATCATTATGTTTATCCGCCAACTGCTGATCGTGACAGGCATGGTGGGATTGCGGCGCTTTTTTGTAAAATAAACCTTTCTGGCAGCCTCCCGAAGAGTGTACGCTGGGATTTACGCAGGAAACCAGGCAATCATTTTACCGTGTCTTTGCTATAGTGATTCTGCCCCATAACCCCAATCATCCCTCCTATCCGAAATCAATACTATGATCATTCATCCGGTTCGTACCTATCCTTCTCGCGCCAAGCTGCCCCGTACCGAACAATTGGCCTGGAAGATTGCAGCGGTTGCCTCTGACCCGGTTGGCGTTGAAGAAGAGGTTGTCGAGATGATCATTAATCGCGTCATCGACAATGCCGCCGCAGCGGGTGCCGCACTCAATTATCATCCGGTGCAAACCGCACGCGCCCAAGCACTGGCCCACCCACGCAAGAATGGCGCGACCCTATTTGGTCTGCCGAAAGAAACCACCGTTTGTGCCGAATGGGCGGCGTGGGCCAATGGGGTTGCGGTGCGTGAACTCGATTTCCACGATACCTTTCATGCGGCGGATTATTCCCACCCAGGCGATAATATCCCGGCCATCCTTGCCGTCGCCCAACAATGCGGATGCAATGGGGCGGCACTCGTGCGTGCTATTGCAACCGGCTACGAGATCCATATCGATCTGGTAAAGGCCATCTGTCTCCATAAACACAAGATTGATCATATTGCCCACCTCGGCCCCTCGGTTGCCGCTGGGATTGGCACCCTACTCGGCCTAGATACCGAGACCATCTACCAAGCGGTGCAGCAGGCCGCGCACACCACCATTACCACCCGCCAATCCCGTAAGGCGGATATCTCCAGTTGGAAGGCCTACGCGCCCGCCTATGCCGGCAAGAATGCCCTTGAGGCGGTGGATCGCTGTATGCGTGGCGAGGCCTCTCCTTCGCCAATATACGAGGGGGAGGATAGCATTATTGCCTGGATCCTCGCCGGCCCCGAGGCCGTTTATCAGGTGCCGCTACCCGCCCCAGGCGAGGCCAAACGCGCCATTCTCGAAACCTATACCAAGGGACACGCGGCGGAATATCAGGCGCAAGCGCTGATTGATCTCGCGTTCCGTTTGCGTGAGCGCATTAGTGATTTTGAGAGTATCCAAGAGATTGTTATTCACGGCAGCCACCAGACCCATTATGTGATCGGCACCGGTTCTGGCGACCCGCAGAAAATGGATCCCAATGTTGCGCGAGAAACGCTCGACCATTCGATTATGTATATCTTTGCGGTCGCACTCCAGGATGGCCGCTGGCACCATGTCGATTCCTATACGCCCGAACGCGCCCGCCGTGCCGATACGGTACGCCTCTGGCACAAGATTCGTACACTCGAAGACCCCCTCTGGACAAAGCGCTACCACAGCCCTGACCCAAAGGAACGCGCCTTTGGCGCACGGGTCGAGATCTTCTTTACCGATGGCTCGCGGATTGAGGACGAATTAGCGCTTGCCAACGCCCACCCGCGTGGCGCACGTCCTTTCGGCAGAAAAGAGTATATCCATAAATTCAAGACCCTCACCGAAGGCAGTCTTTCCGAGACCGAGCAAGAGACCTTTCTCGAACTCGTGCAACAACTGCCCGAACTCCGCGCCGAGCAATTGTTGCTGCTGAATCCGGTCGCGACCAAAGCCTTAGTCGAGAATCCGAAGCGCGGGATCTTTTAGCGGGGGGGTAGGTAAAACGTCTTCGTGGGGTGTTGCGAGGACTCTCTCGTAGCCGGCTAGTGCTGGACTTCTCGTGTTGCTGGGCTGTGGCTCACACACGAGGAGGAGCCGTCATGCCCACCAATGTGGTTGTCCGCGCACGCATCGATGAACGCACCAAGGAAGAGGCCGCTACCGTGCTGGCGGCAATGGGTCTTACCGTATCCGACGCCTTTCGTCTGCTGCTGACCCGCATCGCCAAGGATAAGGCATTACCCTTCGAGCCTTTGACACCGAATGCCGAGACCATTGAGGCAATGCGGGCCGTGCGACGCGGGGAACTGGTCAAGGCGGGTTCACCCGCGAGCCTGCCTCGCGAGCCTACATGAGGGAGATTAGGTGCTCACGAGGTCACGGGATGACCTCGTCACAAAACCCTAGCCAAGGCACCCGTGTCGTCTCGGGGCAACGGGCAAGTCAGCAAAATCCCTTACCCTGCGGGTGTTACAACGACACCCGCAGGGTATCCATCCGACATCACAATATTATTACGCGGCATTCCTTACCATCCTTGTTGCGTAAAAAACCTCATAACCATCTTCCATCTCCTTGTGGAGCTGATCGTAGACTGACAAAGACTTACGAATAACGGCGGTTATGCTGTCGGAATTCGTCGAGTTGCGTAGCGCTTCAAGACGCTCGCGGACATTGGCGGAGATCTCAATCGTTAACCGCGTCTTCTCCGAACTTCCAGCGACCCTCGACATAAGTTTCACCTCCTTACAGTCATGGAGAGGGGGTGGGGGTGAGGTCGCATCCTTTATCAGTTCCGGAATTCTAGCCACGTCCGTGTTAGGTACCCGCAGTACGGTGATATTCTCAGCAGCCATTACAGCATCACGGGCGGCATCATACTCGGCTTGTTGCTGATGGAT
>CAIRSR010000111.1 GCA_903881315.1 uncultured Thiotrichales bacterium
ACCGTCCAGGTGTCGCCAAGGATGGGCGGCCTGGTTCAGCACACCGGATTGCATTGGTACGCAGCCGCGCTCATACTCCTACCCGCTCATGTAGTTACTCCAGTTTCGGAGCCGAGCGGGAGGGGGTGACCCCTGCCGGTTTCCAGTGCGCCGGTCGACGAACCCGCTCGGTTCCGAATTTCCCTTTCGTCGGGGAAGTCGGGACTCATACCCCCAGCACTGGAGTACTTCAATGAGCAACCTCGCCTCGGGCGCACGTACGCTCGTACTTGCCGCCGTCACCCGCAAAGGGGGACGGCCATGAACGCCTCTCCCATCCTAGTCAGCGCCTTGGCTGCTGCCGAGGCGGGCCTGTCGGTGGTGCCACCAAGGATGGATGGCTCCAAAGCACCCTTTGGGAACTGGAAGCCCTTTCAAACATCCAGAGCCTCCGCTATCCAGATCAACCGGTGGTATGGAGTTCAACGCATGCCAGGTATCGGCATCGTTACCGGCAAGGTCTCTGGGAACTTGGAACTGCTGGAATTCGACGACAAGCCCACCTACCTCGCCTTTGTTCAAGCCGCCGAGGGATGCGGGCTTGCCCCTCTCGTCCGCCGCATTGAAACCGGATTCCTCGAAGAATCGCCGAAGCCTGGCGTCCATTGGCTCTACCGCTGCGACGAGATCGGCGGAAACACTAAGCTCGCCAAGCGCCCGAAACAGCCTGGGGAAAAGGCTGCGCAGGTATTGATCGAAACTCGGGGCGAAGGCGGTTATGTGATTGTCTCGCCAAGTAGCGGCCCAACCCACCCGTCGGGCAAGCCCTACACCCAAGTTTCAGGCGGGTTCGACAGCATCGCCACCATCACGCCAGAGGAACGCGCTGACCTCTTCGATCTGGCCAAGACCTTCAACGGTGCGCCCGATCACGTCTCGGCGGAATATGTCGCCGCCGAACACCGTACCGCTGAGCACACACCATCAGGCGTTCGCCCAGGCGATGACTACAACGCGAGAGCATCGTGGAAGCAGTTCTTAACCGAGCGCGGCTGGGCCTTCGTCTACTCCAAAGATAGATGCGATTACTGGCGGAGACCCGGGAAAAACAACGGCGTATCAGCCTGCACCGGCTGGGGCGGCAAGGACTACTTCTACTGCTGGAGCGCGTCTACCGAATTCGAGATCGAGAAGCCCTACGACAAGTTTGGCTTCTACGCCCGAACGATACACCATGGGGACATCAAGGGGGCCGCTGAGGCGCTGGTGAAGGCAGGGTATGGCGTGAAGAGCGCAAGACCCGCCATGGCGCAACAGAATCAAGCCGACAATGCCTATGAACACCTCGATGTTATCGAGGAGATGAACAAGACTCACGCCATCGTCCGAACGGGAAACCGCGTCGTGATATTAGGCGAATCTATCTGCCCTGTGCTTCACCGATCCACGCTTTCCTTCCTTCCCCAGGCCGATTTCCACCTTGAGTACGCGAACCGGCGAGTGCAGATATTCAACCACGAGAAAGAGAGGGCAGAATGGGTTACGTGGGGGAAGTATTGGATCAACCACAGTAAACGCCGACAATACAAAGGGATAGTGTTCGTTCCTGGCACCACACCAGATGGATATTACAACCTCTGGAAGGGGTTTGCTGTGAAGCCGAAGATGGGAGAGTGCGGACGGTTGCAATCCCACATGCTCAATGTGCTTTGCAACGGGGACGAGGCGAAGTATCTCTACCTCTGGAAATGGACGGCGCACGCGGTACAGCGTCCATCCGAGCTTCCGGAGGTGGCTGTTGTCATGCGATCCGAGCAGGGGGCAGGTAAGAACACCTATGTAGACGTCCTCGGGCGGATATTCGGGCCTCACTACCTGCCTCTGAACAACCCGTCGCTACTTGTTGGTCGTTTTACCGCCCATCTGGCCGACGCCATACTCGTTTATGCCAACGAAGCGGTCTGGGGAGGTGATAAGATTGGCGAAGGAAAGCTCAAATCGATGATCACGGATCCCCTCGAGGTGATCGAGGGGAAGGGAAAAGACCCAATTACCGTCCCCAACTACAAGCGCATCATCGTTGGCTCCAACGAAACCTGGGCCATCCCGCGTGGCATCGATGACCGGCGGTTCTTCTGCTTAGATGTGCCCTCGCACCGAAAGGGCGACACGGAATACTTCGATGCGCTACGTGAGGAAATTGGAAACGGGGGCCTCGAAGCATTCCTCTACGAGCTATTGGAAACGGATCTGGAAGGCTGGCACCCTCGGTCTAACATGCCAAAGAGCAACACCGACGGCGAGGACATGAAGACCGAATCAATGAGCAGCACGCTCAAGTTTTGGTATCACTGCCTGATCATTGGTGAGAATTCTCTAAGCCATGGCGACTTTGCGAGATGGGATACGCAGATCGAAAAGGGTGTGTTCTTCGCCCAATATCTTGCTTGGTGCGATGCGCAGCGCATTCAGCATCGATCGCAGATCATCCAATTTTCCAGAGAACTGGGCAAGGCCGTGGAATATGGCACAGTGCGACCCCTTGGTTCGGATGGGGAAAGGAAGCGGGTATTTGCATTCCCCTCCTTGGTGGAATCTCGTCTTCAGTTCCAAATAAAGGGTGGCAAGAGTGAGCTTCGACGACTGAATGCAATTACCACTCTTTGTTATTGTCCACTATGTCCATTAGCCGCCCACTACACCGCCCACCACTTTCCCCTCGCAAGTAGCGGATAAATATAGCCTGTCCACTATGTCCACATAAAACGTCCCAAAAATCGCCTGGGATTTTTTTGGATTTCTGCTATAAATTATTTTTGGGGCGCACCCCAAATACGACTTATGGCTGTCTTTGCTAGTTTTGAAAAACACCGGCGAGTATCAGTATAGTGGACATAGTGGACAATAGTAAATCATGGTAATTAAAGCTATACAGAATATCGACTTAGACCGTCCACATGACCGTCCACTATGTCCACTAAGGGTTATTACTTACCATCCTACCCAACAGGGTTGTAATTGCCCATGACTTCCCCCCCCCCTCTCTTACCCGCCACCCATGCCCACCCCCACGCAGGAAACGTCCCACAGGCCCACCTTGGCGGTATTTCGCCTATGCAACTTGCCGAGCACCTAAAGTCGCTCGGCTGGAAACAACTACATGCTGGCCTACGCGACCGACTCTATGTACTGAGGCACCAGGATTTCCCCCATCGACAACTGGTGTTCCCCATGGACATAATCACGCCGAGTTACTCAGAGGCAACTTATCTGGCCTTTGATAAACTTGGCGAAATGCTGCACGAGCCACCCACCGCTCTGCTACACCGCGCCCTTCTGTACGCACAAGCCAACTGCTGCGTCGTTGTCGACTGCCCGCTCTGCCAGGCCGGTGGTGGTACCTACGATTTTAAGTCGGTCTGCTGCCGGGTTCGGTTCCTCATGCGTCTACCGGGTAAGGCATGGCGGGTAGACTGGATCGAGAAATGGCGAGATAAAAACAGGGAAATGGCTGACCTCGTAGAAAACGAGGTGCGGGTGCGCTGGGGAAAGCGCTGAAAGGGTGCAATTTTTTGCTTACAACCGGAACCTCATGATGACCAGATCCGAACTGATACATGCCATTGCCAGCAAACAATCAGGATATCGCCTACGAGGAAGTGGAGAAAGCGGTCAGGACAATTATTGACCACATCTCGCAGACCTTGGCAGAGGGCGATCGCGTTGAGATACGTGGTTTCGGATCATTTTCCTTGCACTACCAACCACCACATCTGGGTAGAAACCCGAAGACTGGCGTTGCTATTTCTGTCAGTGGGAAATATCGACCATATTTTAAGCCAGGCAAGGAAATGCGAACGAGAGTAATGAACAATACCTCTGCAATTATTCCTGCCGGAAATGATGGCAAGTAGCGAATCATCTCCTCGCGCCATTCGCTCATTTTAGATCTAACTTCCAGAGATAGCTGCAGGAAGATTCAAGTACCAAAAAAACGGTCGGGAGCACTATGAAAATACTAGAATATGATGGCCTTGATACCTCCCGCGTCAAGACCGCCTATCGCAAGATCGTCGCAGCCATCCGTCTTGATGATTTTCGGGCCGCCCAGGTCAAGAAACTCTCCAACCTGACGCATGGCAATTTCTACCGGGCCAAGCTCGACGACACCAACCGTTTGCTGTTTGCCTTGGTTCGGCACGGGGATGAGGTATACGCCCTGATGCTGGAGGTGATCGCCAATCACGACTACGACAAATCGCGTTTTCTACGCGGTGCTTCCATCGACGAGTCACGAATCCCGGATGTCGAGATAGCAGAAGTCATAGCGGAAGCGCAACCTCTGCGCTATTTGCACCCTGAACGCACCCTGATCCATCTCCTGGATAAACCAATCTCCTTTGATGATGCCCAAGATGCCGTCTATCGCCATCGTCCGCCCCTTATTGTGGTTGGTAGCGCGGGTAGTGGCAAGACCGCCATAACGCTTGAAAAATTGAAACAGGCCGAGGGCGAGGTGCTGTACGTGACGCATTCGGCCTATCTTGCTAAGAATGCCCGCGATCTGTATTACGCTCAGGGTTTTGAGGCTGCCCACCAAGAGGCAGTTTTCCTGTCCTATCGCGAGTTCATCGAATCGATCCGAGTACCAGCGGGACGTGAGGCGACCTGGCGCGATTTTTCGGGCTGGTTTACACGCCTGCGCCAGCAATTTAAACCGATCGACAGCCACCAAGCCTTTGAGGAAATCCGTGGGGTCATCACCGCGAGCGCTAGTGGCGTCCTTTGCCGCGAAGATTACCGCACACTCGGGGTGCGTCAGTCCATCTTTACCGAGGAACAACGGGACACGCTCTACTCTCTGTTTGAAAGATACCTTGCCTGGCTGGACGATAACCACTTGTACGATCTCAATCTCGTGGCCAAGGCTCGGCAGAAGGAGGCTTCGGCGCGCTATGACTTCATTGTCGTCGACGAGGTACAGGATCTCACCATGATCCAATTGGCGTTGATCCTGAAAACACTCAGAAAGCCCGGCCAATTTCTGTTGTGTGGCGATTCCAATCAGATCGTCCATCCCAACTTCTTCTCCTG
>CAIRSR010000112.1 GCA_903881315.1 uncultured Thiotrichales bacterium
ATTGACTGAAATGACTACTTACCAGACGACGACTTTCTTCGAGATCATCTCCAATAATAGGAACTATCTCCGACACAACAATCCTATCAATGACCTCTCGTGCCCTTGCCAACCGGAAGCTAAGGGGCAAGTTGGCTGGAAAAGAAAAGCTTAGCTGATGTTGTGTAAGAGCGCGTTTTAGACTCATGAAGTGACCACCAGCTTAATGTTCCGTGCGGGAAAACACAAATATACTGCGCTACTGCACATCATGTAGATTTAGACTCACCTGATCCAATTCATTAAATATCTTCGGTATAACCTCAGGCAATCGCGAATTGGTCATAATAAATCTCATTTCAATACGGCGGTTGGCGGGTTCGTTGGTCGGTTGTTCATGGAGCACAACCGGACGATGCTGACCATAACCGCTTACGCCGAAGATTGGCTGCTGTTTCTGGTTACGTAACGAGGATAATTCTCCTAGAATCCGCAGATCCACATCCTGAAGAATAGTCTCGAAGGTTCTGATTGCCCGCATCCCTGAAAGTTGTAGATTACTCTGATAGACATTCGCCCTGCCTACCTGGACGTTATCCGTATGACCTTCTATAAAAACCGAATCAAGCGTGCCTGGATGCCATTCGCGATCACTACAAAATGGCAAACGGGGTTGATCCGTTGACGATCCAGCGTAACAAGGGAGATGTCTCTCAAGAGCATTAGCAAGCTTCCTGAGGTTATTCTTACCTTCTGTGGTTAGATCTGCTGATCCAAAAGGAAAAAGAATCTCATCAGGTAACCGCAGAATGCCTTGCACAGCATCAATAAAAATAGATAAATGCTCTTGTGTCACCAGATCATTCCTAAGATCAACAAGAAGTTGAACCTGCAAATTGTCCTTCTCGCTCAAATAGGAATTTATATTCTGCCGCAAAGTCTGCGAAAGATTCTTGACCTTGTCAACCACGGCAGCCTGCGTGCGCAATTCCTGCTCACGCTGCAGATTAATTTGTTCAAGCTTCACCCGCTCTTGGTTGGTCTTTTTCAACTCAGAACGGAAGGTATCTTGCGCACCTCCCATTCGTGCGGCAAATATCAATAAGGCTATAATGAATATAAAGATCAGGCTAGAGAGAAGATCACTCACCGAGATGAAAAAATCAAACTCGGACTCTTCTGGTGCCCTGGTAAACCTTCTCCGGTCACGCATTGAGAGATCCTCACCCTTTCGATTTGACTAAGTTCTGTACGAACAGATCCATCGACTCATTCAATACATCCAACCTCTTATTGAAGGAGTGTAACAGATCACGTAATTGGGTAGAGAGCTGCTCCATGTGCTCATCCACACCACCAACAAACTCCAATACCCGCTCTGAAGAAAATTCACGCACCTCACTATTAAGACTACTGACAGTTTGCTGCATTGCGGCATGGTAAGTTCCCCAACTTGCCGCCATCTGCTGATGCATCAACTCAACTGTAGACTTGATCTGATCAGGCGTTGCGGTAATCGCCGCAATGACATCCTGATTAGAAACACCTAACTCATCCACATTGGCTGTTAGCCGTTCCAGATGATGAAGGCTATTCTGGATCTTATCTCCTGCCTGAGAGATCTGCAAAGAAGTCGTCTGCATGGGCGATATTAACTTCCCAGACATGCCATCTAAGAAGTCACTCATCGTATCATTCAAATCATCCAGCTTCGATCCAAACTCGCCGACCACACTACCCAATTTCTCAGAAATCGCACCCGTATGATCATCAAGACCTGCAATAAACGTAATCGTATGGTTTGCAAACTCGGTAAGCCCATTATTAAGATGGACAAACGTCTGTTCAAGGGAAGAGTCCACCTGCGAAGAGCGAGCATTGTAATTGTGCCAAATAGTACGCAATTGCTCATGCGCAGTAGTAATAGAACCAAGCGTTTTGCTGGCTGTCTCTTGTACACCAATTAGCGAAGACGCGACATTCTCTAATTGGTGAGCACCAGATTGGAATTTCTCTCCAGCAAGCGCAATCATTGCCGCCCCTGATTCCATGGCATCAATCATTTGCATAAAACGATGCTGGGCATGATCAAAGGTCGCAGTGAAGTTGCTTATGCCATCCGCCCCCATACGAGTCGTCTCAGACATCTGAGTGGATGAAGAATTAAAGGCCTGAATCACACGCTCGGCAGCAAGATTAAGACTCTCCGCTGCCTGATAGAATGTTGTACCACTTCTGCGGATGATCTCCTGCATCTCTACATTACCAAGACCCAGTTGTTGTTGCGAATTCTGCAGGGCCTGGGCGGTTTGATGACCATCATTAAACATCTTGAACGCGGCAAGATTAACCGATTCCATTTGCTCAACCATCCGATGCAAGGCTGCACTGTTTGCCTCAATATGCCCGAGAGGCTGCTGCACAATCTGAGGAATATTACGAAGCAGATTATGCAACTCCTGCTGGGCTACATGCAGAGCAGAAACAATCTCCCCTACTCGTGTACCTACCTCAGTAAATACCCTATCCGCAGAGGTCGTGACATCAGCCGACACTGCCGCATTCCCAGTCGCAAGTTTCTCTAACGCACTAGTCATACGATTACCCAATTCACTGGTAGCACGCTCCATACTACCAACTGCAACAAGTAATCGACTACTGACGGCAGAGTCGGTACGAAGACTCTCGCGGAAATCAGCAATGAATTGCGAAAACGCCTGCAGTAATCCCTCTTGAGGGGAATCGGCACGCAAGATCTCAGCCTTGGTTTCCTGCCGATCAAAGGCAGTAACCAATTGCCCTACCGTCACAGCAGTCTGATCAGCAGTGCGATGCAATCCCGAGAACATTTCCAGATTGCCTGCCGCAAGTTGTTCTAATGCGCGCGTCAAATGATTACCAAGGTCATTAACGCTACGTTCCAAACCACCCACCGCAGTAAGCAAACGACTACTCACAGCAGCATCTGCACGCAAACTTTCACGGAAATCAGAGAGAATCTTTGACAGGGTCTGGAGCGAACCATCCCGTGAGGCATCGGAACGTTGCAATTGCCCAGCATTCTCGGTTAGCACAGTAATCGCCTGATCGAATCGCTTGGCTAGCGCTACCACATTCTCAAGATTGGCAGACTTCTCAGCGCTACTTTCAGATAGCCCAGTAACAAACCGATCCATTTTACCACCCAGCGTAGACACAAGCGTTTGCACCTGCGCGGACATGGTTTCTTGAACAGTATTCAGGCGGGCAGCCACATCAGAGAGTTCAGTGCCAGCAGTACGCAATGGGGCGCTAAATTCACTAACTACGTTTAGCAGCTTAGTTGCCATTTCACCACCCGTGTTATCGAGTGACTCACGCATCCCGTTCATGACAGATGTAATATCCCTACGAGTCAATTCACGATGGTCGTTCCAGGCAGAGGCAAGCACCGTGTTCTGGCCTTGGAGATTCGCATTTAAGCTCGCAAGCAACTCACCAAAGCCAACCAAACGTCGGTCTATTTCCTCGCGGGACTGCGTATCACGGCTATCAAAGGTGCGGAGCAGATTGTTGGTGGTTGTTAATATCTGCTGCGTGGCAATAAGCAAACGCTGGGTCTCTTGGTGATTCCCTTGAATTGCCGAGTAGGCCTGATCAAGGCCGGCTAATATCCGCTCCAACGAGACAGTCAACACCCCAGAAGATTCACGCAGGTGTGAAACAAGCCTCGTATTAGTTTCATCAAGTGAATCACGAATAGATTTCCCAACCTGACTCACCGCACCATGACTAGATTCAACATTACGCTGCATGTCGTGATGAATGCCCTGCATAGCCAAACGTGTTTGTTCAAGCCCTGCAAGAATTCTCTCTAATGAAGAAGTAAGTACACCGAAGGATTGTTGCAGATGTGACGCCAATTTAGCATTAGTATCCTCCAGCGAGTCACGGATCGTCTTGCCAACCTGATGAACAGCGCCTTGACTAGAATCTACACCACGCTGCATGGTAATAAACTGTTGTTGCATCTCCTGCTGAATCCCCTGCATAGCCAAACGGGTTTCATCCATCCCAGAAAGCATTCTCTCCAGTGCAACGGTGATTAACCCAGAGGATTGGTTCATATGGGACGATAGCTTATTGTTGGTCTCCTCAAACGAATCACGTATTGATTTCCCAACCTGCAAGGCAGCACCTTGGTTCAATTCCCCATTGCGCTGCATCTCATGGTGAATACCCTGCATCGCCGAACGAGTTTCATCCAAACCAGACAGAATCCTCTCCAGGGCAACCGTGAAAAGCCCAGAAGACTCATGAAGCTGAGACGATAATTTCGATCCAGTATCCACAAAAGATTCCCGTACCGAATGACCAACCTGCTGCATCACATTCTGACTAACAACCAGGTTTGACTCCATAAGGCCTTTTAACGTCGTTACCAAGACCTCGTGTTGCTGCCAGAGACTATACTGAAGATCAGTCATGTGTGACTTATTTTCATCGCGTAGCTGTTCAGAAAGATGTTGCATACCCATCTGCTCTGATTGTGACCGATCCGTCTTCTGTTGAACCAACGCTTCCGTTAGTTTTCCAATAGAGGTATTGAGAATATTCGCAATCGCATTAATCTGCGACGCGGTCGACGATTTCGACTGAGCACTCTGCTTCTGCATTTCAGCGAGTTGAGCTACTTGGATCTCATGGATCTTAATAAGGGCGCTATTCTCAGGCGGAGAAACCTCAAGCACACCTTCCAAAAGCTCACTAAACCGACGAACTAACCGCACTGTCTGGTAGCGGCGTCTCTTCTCAAAAACCGAGAAGAGTACGGAAAGACTAATTCCAACAATAGAGGCATCAAATGCGGTCGAAGCGCCCCCCATCAGTTGGCCGAGCGCAAGCTTCATTTCCTCCTCCCCGGCAGAGAATCCTCCCTGAACCAGATAAATGCCCGAGACCAAACCGATGAACGTACCGAGGATTCCCCCGCGTGCCAAGTATCCAGGAACAGCATCGTATAGTCGCGTGTCAACATGGGAATGAAACAGGCTGTTTTCATTAAAATACAAAACAGGCTCGGCAAGTGATCGAATAGGCGCATGGGTATTTTGGCGTGGCAAATGAAGATTCTTGGTAAACTCAGCCCATGGGCTTGCGAAAATCTTCATCTCAGCGGCCTCAATGCCCGCTCTGAATTGTGACCAATTCTGCACAAAACGCAGTCTTGTTTGCACAGGATCGTCCAATAACGCTCCTTGGCTTGGTTCTAATAGCGCATTCGCAATCCTAAGTTGCCTCGCTATATGACGAGTGTGCCTGAAATACGCCTCTAGTGGCAGCAGAAATGATGCCATGATCACTAGGCAAATAAGCAAATTGCCTTCCCACTCGGAGAAGAAAACCGCTATGCTTGTCACGAGGATTTCCTTTAAGAATTCCGGTTGGGTTATTGCTTGGGCTGAACGGCATAATGTTGTGCGAGATTCTCGCTTACGAAACGCAATCGCCCGGCAAAAGAAGGACGCCACCGATGTGCAGTTTTACTACATAGAACAGAATGGATGGTCATGGGGGGAACCTCCGGCGTTGTTTGCAGTAACACCAGCAAGCCTCGTGCCAGGAATTCTGGGTTTGAAAACCAAGCACAGCAACAGACTAAGCAGACCCCAAGAGGGATGAGGAGAGGAAAGGGCACCACTGCAACGAAGAAACACCAACCATCGCGTCGATTCTTCGTCACAAACCCGTCAACCCTTCGTTACGCACCGCCCCAGTGCTACGTCACATAACCGCCGCAAACGCCCCTTCACGACAGCCATGTTGGATCGGTTTTTATAGGAGGGACAACAAGTTGTCATCCCACAGCAGAGAATTAAGTCCCGTGCGCCATGAACACGTCACAACAACGCCAACCGTTGTCTCGCACCCACGTCCTCTTTGCGCTCACTGAAAAGCCGCACTCAACCCACAGACGCATCCCACTAGAAGGAGGCAAAACGGTAGTCCAGCACAACCCTTAACGACGCGACACACCTCGGCGTCCACGCAACATCAGGGGCCATCGTCGGCGGTCTACTAATCGCAACCAAAAGATGACAGGTACAGTATCGACACACACGTTTCGCTATATACGGGCTGCGTGTGGTTGGATAATCTATAGTCGCTAGTCATTGGGATGAGGTGGTCGGTTGCAACCACACCCGCAGATCGTTCCCAATTGCCTCCTCGAAGGCGATTTGTCGTTGTTCTATTTGAATAACCAGCGCGGGCTTCTTCTGCAATAAGGTAATGCTCGTCCCCGGCGTCAAACCCATTGCCAATAACCGATTCAACTGGCGTGGATCGCGGGTATCAATCGCCGCTATCTTTACTTTAATACCGCAGGCCATCTGGGTGAGTGGTATCATGACGGTATCCACGGTCTGTTGCTTTTTCTGACAGCAAGCGCCTTCAGGAATAGCCTGCCCATGCGGACAGGTCATCGGATGGCCAAGTAAAGTACAAATCGCATCAACCAATTCAGGCGCTACGATATGCTCAAATTCACAGGCAACGATCTCCGTTTCCTGGGGCAATTTCCCTAATACATCGACCAATAATCTCTCGGCCAAACGATGGCGTCTCACAATACCACGCGCCCTTTGCTCGCCTTCCTTTGAGAAGAGAATGCGCCCACCTTCCCAGCGCACTATTCCATTGTTTGCGAATTCCTGAAGATACCCTTCGTAACGGCTGTCTGTATCGTTCTGGCGCAATGCAGTTAGCGTAACATCCTGCCTCTCATGTAACCGCCAAAGCATTTCCAATAATTCATCTTGTCGCCGTTCTGTTTCTAGATCCACGATGCTTCTCCGCCGATATTCGATCAAGAAAAATGGTATCCATCAGTAACGCATATAACACAGCCATATCTAGCGATCTGAGGCAAAACTTAATACCTTCTGGAAGAAGCCAGCAAGCCCAGACGATGGTTTTTGATAATTGGGGTCAAGGATACGGTTGGCAGCAGCACGAATTAGATCGGCACTCTTCACGCTCGGATTACTGACCAGGTGCGGACGCTGCTGGAAAATACTCTTCTCAATTAGCGGGTCGAGCGGAACATAACCAACCAGATCCAGGTGAAGGCCATTCATAAAGCGCCTGGTCACAGTATTAAGACGCTCTACCACCTGCTCAGCGTGCTTGACAGACGCTACACGATTAACCAAAAGCTTCATCGGCGGCTTTAACTTATTGGAGCTAATTGTTTTAATAATGCCGTAGGCATCCGTCATCGCCGTAGGTTCCGGCGTGGTAACCACCACAACATCATCGGCAGCCAACACAAAGCGAATGACATTCGCACCAATACCAGCACCAGTATCAATTACCATAACATCATAACCGGTCAGGCTTGCCATTGATTCCATAAAGGTAGCCTGCTCTGCCGCACCAAGATTCGCAAGCTGTGGAATGCCGGTGCCACCTGAAATAAAATCAACACCATATTTTGATTTGCAGACAATCTCCGCCAGGGTCTTACGTCCCTTTACTACATCCATGATATTAAATTCTGGTGAAATACCCAATTGCACATTGATATTAGCAAGCCCCAAATCGCCATCTAGCAAAACAACCCGGCGACCCTCAGCAGCCATCGCAATGCCTAGGTTTACAGATAGGGTCGTTTTACCAACACCGCCCTTGCCCGATGTAATGCACAATGTTCTCGTGCCCTGAGTTCTTTGCTCTGCGCCAGGTGTATTGCCCATAATAATCTCCCCAGATCGGCCACCACATAAGCCGCGACACACACTCAAAGTGCCGATTTACCCGCCTAAAGAAAGCTAGGCATTCAGTGCGGCCTGCCCTTTTTGCAGTTCCCGCGTTCGCGTCATCTGATTCTCCCGAATCAAAAGCACCGATACTCTCTAACATATGACCTTGCCAAGTCAGCAACCCCACACTTTCTCGATTCGCATCTTGATAAAATTCCCCTCTTCTGGATTCTCGATAGGAAGCCTCTTAACGAAATAGCTCCATCCCACCAATCGATACTGAGAAATTCCCTCAATCACCCCACATTTAACATACGTTTTGTGTGGGTTTTAAAGCAAACCGATCCACCCGTTTATTCCTGTTGTTTTTTTAAATCAAGATATTCTGGCCACTAGAACAGGCTCAATAGAGTATGCACCAGACCACCCACCAGAATGGCAATCGCAACGATGGCCAAATTGCTGGCTATTGCCCAACGTGCACCAAACTCCCGCAACATAGCCATGGTGTTAGAAATGCACGGAATAAATAATGTTATCACCACCAACCCGGTTACAATCTGGTTGTAATCAAGCAGACCATCGGCGGTCATATTCTTAAAGTAGATAGCCCCCACCTCTCGTCTTGCCAAGACTAGAATAAAGACCTCAGTTACTTTATCTGGCATACCAAGAAATACTGTCACTACCGGATGGAGCAAAGACTTTATCATGGTTAGGATTCCGGTCTTTTCCATGACAAATATTGACCCAGCCGCGAGAATAAACAATGGCACAGCCTCTTCTAAGAACCACTTTATTCTAAATAAGGTCTTCTTCAGAATATGAAGCGGATGCGGCCACTGGAATAACGGTATCTCCATAATAAACTCGGTACTCCTGGTCGTGTCTGGCAGCAAGCGATTCATCATCAAACTGCTAACGATCGTAGTGCCCACCACCGCCCCAAGGACAATCAGCAGTGCTGAAAAAGGCATGGTGGAGAGTATTGCAAACAACACCCCTAATTGCACAGAACAAGGTATCCCTAATGCTGCTAAGAAAGAAACTAGGAGGCGCTCTTTTCTGGTTGCCAATATGCGACTACTCAATGTCGCAGTAGTATTGCAACCCGTCCCCAATATCAGTGGCAATACCGCCTTGCCACTCATCCCAAAAGGTAACAAGGCGCGGTTCGCCAACACACTCAGATTAGGAAGATAACCGATGTCTTCCAAAAGATGTACGATAAAGAAAAAGACCAATAAAATTGGCACAACAGTTTCAATGGCGTTGACCACACCCATGGTCAAAAGGCCATATTGCCCGACCAGAAATTCTTTCAATAGTGGCTGCGTAACCACATCCCCGACCGCTGCCACCAATGGAGCAAACAGAGCAGCATCCATCCACCCACCCATTACCAATGACCCAAAACTGACCCCCTTAAAGGTCAACCACAGAATACCGAAGAAGATTGGCCACCCAAGGACAGGATGACGAGTCGCGGAACTAACCTTTTGCAGTAAGGTCGGCACCACAACACCCGCCTGGCTCATGGTTTTCTCGGCCAACCGATTGGCCCAACCCTCTCTGGCCTGAAATATACTGAGCAATAAACGGCGCGGCGTCAGTTGGTTTCGCAGATCCAACGCCAATTGCATAGCACTCGCAAGAATTTCCTCGCCAAGATGGGCTGCAAACAACTGCTCCGCAAAAGAATCTCCCTGCAAAAAGAGCAAACACAAACCTCGCGATGGCCGATATGTACCAGAAAAGAAGGCATTTAGATTCTGGATGGCCTGCTCAACCACCGGCGAATAGCGCAGTGGCACAGTAGACATGGCAGTATCCCCGGCCATACACTTCGCCACAGCATCCTGAACCCGATCAAACCCGATACCATGTTCAACAGCGGTTTCGATAACCGACACTTTCAGCAATTCAGTCAATTGCTGCATCTGGATCACGATACCGCTGCTAGCCGCCAGATCGGCACGATTTAAACAAACAATTGTCGGTAACTCTAATTCTAAAACCTGGGCCAACAATACCAAGGAGCGCTTTAGATTTAATGCATCACCACAAAACAAGACCCCATGCACATCTTCATCTAATAACACGGTAACCGTTGATTGTTCGTGCTCTGAATAAACTGACAAGGCCCCAATACCTGGGGTGTCTACTAAACAAACCTCACCCTCGCCACAACGCACAGTCTTCCGCAACGGCATGACCGTCGTCTGTGGATAATTGGCCACAAGCGAATAGTCGCCCGTCAACCCATTAAACAGAACACTTTTACCCGAGTTGGTAGGGCCAACAATAGCAATTGTACCCGTCGGCATCAGCGGGGCAGCGGTACTCTCTGCCTTTCCGAATACCTGAGAATAGATCATGGCACCTCTGTTTACGATATTCGCGCCTCTTTCCAGCAATTACTGCTGGACATCCTCAACAAATTGCATCCATTCCAACACCCCTGCGCCAAACCACCCCCCCACTGGCAACGGGTAGCCAGGCAATCGCACCGT
Organism: uncultured Thiotrichales bacterium; assembly: GCA_903881315.1. Classification (GTDB taxonomy): domain Bacteria; phylum Pseudomonadota; class Gammaproteobacteria; order CAIRSR01; family CAIRSR01; genus CAIRSR01. The sequence continues at coordinate 10,235 of CAIRSR010000112.1, forward strand.
ATCACCCATAGAGGCCTGCCGTGAAAGAGGCTGTGCCGCTCTATGTCTTACAAAGGTAGTCAAAGCAGCAACATCCCGAATCATCAGTGCATCGTTCTTTTTGTCATACACATAGCTCACGGTTACGATACCACCCCCCCCTCGCACAAAGGCTCTCCAGGCAGCAGGGGAAACGGTCACTTGACCGGTCGCATCGAAATCAAACACCACCGCCTTCTTTCTCGGGTTCTTCAGAACCAACTTGATGTCCGAAAGGGTATCCGGCTGAATGGTTAGCGTTTCCCCTGGTCGAGACGCCACATGATTCAACATCGTCGCAATCGAAAAGCCGACACCGCCATCGTGGTGACGAGTGTAATGAATGCCACCTTGTGGCGCATTGCTGGGCGGGGTAATAGCAACAAATGGCGTAGTCGTATCCCGTACCAGTGCACCAATCTTCGCCTGGCTGCCTTCCACTGGGGGGCTCTGCTTCCCATCCTGCCCCTGCGCAGACGCAACCGGAGGTGCGCTGACCACAGCCTGAGTACTCGCTATGACAGCCCTTTGCTCCGCCTTTTGCTCCAGCGGAGGTGGCAATTTCGCCGCACTCGTGCCCACCTTCATCGCAACCACTGCACGGGTACCCACTGGGCCAGGCGACACGACCGAGGGCACAACCGTCGCGGCAACGGTCTCATGCGGAACACTCGGCACCGCTTGCTGGTGTTTTGGTAACACAGCCTTCGGGGCGGGCGTCGTAACCGGAGCAGTCGGCAACACCGACTTAGATTCAGCAACCTTTAACTCAGCAGCCTTTAACTCAGCGAGAATCTTGGTTGAGTCAACAACGGCCTTCGGCGATACCGCCCTTGGCTCCACCTCCACCTTAGACGGCACCGACTTGGCCTCGACTACGGGCTTGGTAGCGGGCATCGGCACCACCGGAGCGGCTGGCGCAACCGGCGCAGCAATCACTCCGCTGTCCTCGTGGGGCGCAGCCTTCGGTGCCGCAGGAACCACTTCTATCGGCTTGGTGGTCTGTGGCGTAACATGCGTCTCTACCACAACGGCGGGCGGAACAACCTTCGTTTCCGCTAGGGCCGTAGCTGCGACCTTCGGTGCCAAAGGAGCGGGCGTTATCGGCACACTCGACGCAACCACTCCGCTGTTTGGCGCAAGTTTCGGCACAGCAACCGCTTGGGCCGTCGGAGCAGGCTGTGGCGTAACATGCGTCTCTACCACAACGGCGGGCGGGACAACCTTCGACTCTATCACAGGCTTGGCAACAGCAGACTGCGACGCCGGAGAGGCAGCAGGTGCTGAAGGTGCCGGCATCATGGCCGTCAAAGCGAGATCGTCTGGCGGGGCGCTCTTCTCGGCACCCACCACACCTTGATCATCCGCTTGGATAGACGATTGGGTGGGTAAGGCACGTACCCCCACGGAGGTTTGCGCAACATCAACCTTATCCGCTGAAAAAACCCCAGGCAGGTAAATCTTGACTACATCGAAACGGTTCAGCAGCAATACCAACAGGACGGTCGCCGCCACGCCCACGGTGATTCCAAGAACAGGTCTCAACATGGCGGAGAACGGCGTATCAATGTAATTTGCCTGGCGAATCTGCATAGCGAGTAACTCCATCTCCTCCAAGCGTTCCTCGAACGACTGTTCATCATAGTAGTCGTCGGGAATAGAGACCACCGCCTCACGATTGGCCTGGCGCATCCGCAAGACAAGATCCGTCATGTCCTTTCCTGGCAGTCGGCTTGACTCCGTCATGGCGTCATCGACAAATGTCCTTGGCTGGACAACCTGCGCCTCCCGCATTTCTGATGGGATAGGCAATAGGATGACATTCTCAGCGGGGAGTTGGGTCAGGCCAACCAATAGATCTTGTTGGAGAACACTTGAGAAAAGTAGCCACACATAAGAGGTCGTAGCAATCTTATCTAATTCGAAATGATCGCCAATCGGTGGCACACTCGCCAGTAGGTCGCCCACTGGCATGAGCTGTTCCCTGAAATTTTCGAGCGTACGCTGCTTTTCACTCTTGTTGCGCGGCAATCGCAAACGAATGGCAAAAACACTGCGCCCTTCAATCACCGCAGCAGCCACGCCCTCTGGATAATCGTACAAACTAAACGGCTGCGTGACACCAGAATCATCCTGGCGTACCAGCCACTCTACGTCATTCAATATCTCTTGCAGGATCTCAGCCTGTTGCTGCAACAAGGACAGGTCACTACGCGGGACATTGTTAATCAACGACTGCCGCAATCTGTCGAAGGCGGACTGAATCGCGGCCACTGAAGACAATTCAATTAAAGCAGGCTGTTCTTTCCAATGCGAAAGTATCCCTTCCATGCGTTCGAGGAGCTGGCTAATCTCGGGCAATTTAAAATGTTGGCTGACACCACCAACGCTATGAAAGGTGCGCACCAGTCGATCCAACACCTGTGGATTAACCGCCCCCCCATGTTGTTCCAGCAATTTAAGATCGACACGACTGGACGAGAAGAGTTCCAAAGCCTGCTGGACGAACATCTCCCATTGCGCATTCTTACCTTCAAACATGGCGCCTCTCGCTAGACATTTCTTGACCAGACTTTCCGAATCGTTGTACACGGCGCGACCACGCCATGCCCTCTCGACCCTCCCTCTTGGTTAGCACCAAGCGGAGAGTAATCACCCAATCACCCTACCCTACCTCGCAAAGATAACCCACGCGCATTACAAAAAAGAATTCAGAGGGTCACCTAGAATATTGCCCAGACAAAAGCGCAATTGTACTCAAAAAAGAGAAACCCTTGCGGTACGCTAGATAGAAACGGTGATAACACCTGCCAACGCCCATCCTCTCGTGACCCGTTACAACCTCATCTGGAGATAAATAACCACCCAACCACCAAACCCTCTACCTACGACAGCCATCTTGCTGCATTCTAAGAAACAAAATCACCGTGGTTCTTTCGTTCTCTTTCGTTATCACTCTGAATCGATATAGAAGAACTTTCTAAACTTCATATCTTCAAACATCTTTAAGATGTTCGCATTACATCGCACAATCTTGATATCCGTGATAACGTGTGGGCCAACATGCTGGTGCATCAGCAACAATGTCCCAAAGGCAGATTTCGCCAGGTGCTTGGTCTGCGCAAAATCTAAAACATACTCGGATTTTCTTGACCTTCCCAGATAGATCCTTGAGAATTCAACGCGAGCATCGTAGTCAAATACCTCGGGCATCAAAACAGTAACGCGATCATCACCAATCTCATTCGGCTCAACCGTCACCATAAATCGTCGCGCAGATTCAGATACCGCATTCACCTGATCGTTAATGACAATCCCAGTACCCGGCACCGCCACACTACTCAGAATTGCTGTAACTTTCGCTGAGCAATTGATAATCTGCACATCATTTCGCCCTTGCGGGGCGGTGCTGAGCTGCAACAGCAACGCCAAACCAGAAGGCGCTAAATCAGTCACACGTTGAAAGTCGAGTATGTATCGGCATGGGCGGGGAACATCTTTAGATATTTTCTGGAAGCTCTCAAACAAATCCGCGCTGACATAACCCCATAAAGAGGCCCGTATCTCATTATGCGCGTACTCGACATAAGAAATCTCACCAAAATAGGCGTCGCGCAAGCGCAGAAAAATACTATCTGCCGAAAGCGACACCAAAGCTATCCCGCGTGGCGTCACACGCACAACGACTGCGGATTCTTCGAACACATCATTCCGATCGTAGATCGTAACCTTTCCCTCTTGCCCAACCCGGGAGGTAGCTGGGCTTGGCAAAGCAATAAAGATCGACGCATCTGCCATATCCAGGACATTGCCTCGGTCTTGCTCAAACTGAACGGGAAGGCCACAGTAAACCCTAGCGTGGGTTCTCCGTTCTGCTTCGGGCTGCATGGTCATATGCCTCCGCTTTGGTTTGCCAGTAACTCCTGCCCACCCCGCACCTCCCCAGCGATGCTTTCGATGGCATGGGATAGACCAAAGGTGACGAGATACGGCACCACGTAGGTCTCCCCCCCCACGCCGACCTCAAGTAGCCCACGGCGCGAGTCTTGCTTCCAGACTACCCGATAGCGCACCAAATACCCAGGCTCCGTGGAAAAAACAACCTTAACGCGGCGCGTTATCTGCGAATTCAGTTCAACACCGAGGGTCTTCTTGACCTCTTTTTGCGCCAGACTCTCAAGAATCGGCAACCAGCTTCCGCGCAGACCCCGAACCAAATTGTTGTCCTGAACAACCGTCAAAGAGATTGTGGCGGTACGGACAAACTCATGCTCACTCACCAGGATTTTATTGCCAAAACGATTGTCGAGCGGGATCTCCTCGGTCGCCAAGACAACAGGCGGCTCTTCCACAATCGCCGAGCGCAGCAACTGAACAGCCGGGGTAGATGTGACCTGTTTGAGACTTTTCTCAAGCCCAACAAATACCGGAACCGCCTGCTTTCCAACCAAGCCACCCACAACAGCAGCAATCCCGTACGGTATCATTTGCAGCATGGCGTATCCTTTTCGAGAAATACTCTCACCGAATTAGGTATTCAGTTGATCCTCATAGCCCTTCTTCATGTCACCCAAAAAGCGTGGTAGATCCTCATAGAGCTGGGCCATTAGATCATGCGCCTGCACCACAATCTCAAGATTATTGCGGAAGAGCCGACCGACATTTTGGAAAGGAGTGACCACGATCTGCAAGGCCTGTTGGGTTCGTTCAAACGACTCGGTACAGCGTCGAATCTCCTGATTCACCTTCTCAAGCACAGTCGAGATCTCTTGATCGGAACGGGGTGTTTTCCGTAACAGGAGATCATGCAGTTGCTGTAAGGCCGCATTCTTTAGCTGTTCTGCCTGACGCCCTTCCTCTTCCAACATCTCGATGAGGGGCTTTAGATAGATCATGAGACGCGGATCGACCCGTTTCTCTAGTGTCTGTAGGATAGTACTTTGCTGCGACTCAATCCTCTCGACCATTTCTGGGAATTTGGAAAGTTCATTCCACTTGTCCGATTCCGGGGCCGCACGGGTAGTCGAGCCAACCTTCTCGAGAAGGCCTTCTAGTTGCTGAGGGATGGCGGACAATTCCTTAAGGATGCTGCTCTGTTGTGCCGAAATCCTCTCAACAAACTCGGGGAGCCCGGCAATTCCGCTAACGGCCTTGGACTGAATGTTATCTGTCGTTTCCGACGCAGGAGAAACTGCCGAAAGTTTCTCAAGAATTGCCTCTAGCCGTCCTGGCAAGGCAGACAAATCCTTAAGCGCACCTTCTAGGGAGTCCACCCGTTTGGTAAGATTCGATATGGCGGGGAGGATGGTTTCTATCTTATGGAGACTCGCATCCAGGGTGTGCATCCGCGTCACCGACGCAACATTGGTATCGACCACCTGGCGCAACAAACTCTCCATAATCGCGGTCTGCACCCGCAACTGCTCGCGCAATTGGTCTTCCGAGGCGTGGACGGGCTCGCTCATATCGTTTCCCCTGTAATCAGCATTGAGAGTTATTTTGGTTGCGTATAGATCAAGATATCGTGACACTTGATGCAACGTCCCGAAACCGGATGTGGCCGGATCGAATTCGGCAGAATCGGCGGCCCAATCTTGTAGATCGTAGAGACCCGTTCCAAAAGCTTTGCCACAGGTGTCGCCGGTTGATTCCCCGCAGGAGCGCCCCCCTGGATCAGATGACACTTGGTACATGCCCCCCAATAAGGGTGGCGCATGGGCGCATCGGGTGTGATTGTGGGGATGCGCTTGATCAAGGTCTTCTGCAACAGAATAGGGTTTACCGCCTCCACGATGGGATCGGTCAGCGCCGGTTGGGTTGGCTTTGGCATGGTTCCCAGCACCTCACCTTGCAGTTGACGAGTGGGGTTGATCTCTACCTTCTCAAACCACAGCTCCCACGCGATCAAGCCGACCACTGCCAGCACAACCAGCATCCGTCCTATGTTCCGTAGCAGTCCCATATTCATGGCCAATTACCGTAATTTGTTAGACCAAAGGGCGAAACCTTCATCGTTACGCAATTGGCAAGCCTTACCGTTTATAACGATCTTCTTAGCATAGACCAGATCGTTACCCGTCCCCTGCGAGAATACAAAACCAGCACCAGAAACCGTAATATCATGCTGCAACGTACAGCCAAGGTATTGCAAAAACCAACCTGGTGCCACCGAAACCTCTTTCTCTAATCCGTTCGCGGTGGTTACCCAGATATGCAGCTCGCCATCGCTTTGCGGCTGTTCGGTAATCTGCTGCACAGTACCCTTAAAATTCACTTGCGGGATCTGCGCCATGGCGACAACGCCACTCCCCTTTACGGTACCCTGCGCACGCGGGGTTGGCTGCACGGTCGCAACGGGAATCATCCGCACCGCAACCGCATCGGCCACAGTCTGCGGCACCTGAACCACCGGCACAGGTGCGGGGCTTACCTGCACCGCAGGCGGGGGGCCCTTAAACGAATCCGAAAAGAGCGCTGACAACAGGATCATCACAAAGCACAACAACCCAACGACGATCACCCATTCGCCACTCGTAAAGAATTGTCTTTTTACCACGACTGTTCTCCCTCTGGTGCGAGATAGATCTGAATGCTACCAATATGGTCAAGCCTCTCCTTGATAAGTTCTTCTAGTGTGGCCACTATCAGATCACCTTCGTAGACCTTTAATCTTTTATCCACGCGAATCTCCGCTTCGACATAGAAATCTTCGCCGAGACTCCTCGCACGCAGAAAGTTCACGCCAGTCACCGACGGAAGTTTACGAATGATCTTGAATAGGTCAGAGGATTTCACAAACTCCGGCGTTGCATCCATCAGATTGTTTATTGCGCCCACAATAAGCTCGACAGCAATCTTGATTACCACGAGAGCGATGAGGATGGCGGTTATCGGATCGGCAATCGGGAAGCCCAAAAATGTCGCGAAAAACAAGCCGATCAATACGCCCAGAGACGATAACGCATCCGATCGATTGTCCCAGGCATTGGCCATAATCGCCGGGCTATTGTTCTCGTGCGCCACGCAACGCTCGTAGCGAAACATAAACTCATTCGCCAATATCGCGAAGAAGGCCCCCAATAAAGCGACGCTCTTCGGTGCCGCATAACTACCGCGCCAGACATCCATCACCGACCCAGTCAGAATGAACATGGAGCCACCGAGCAGCAGCAGACCAATAACCCCCGACGAGATATGTTGGATCTTGCCATAGCCATAGGCATGGGCCTGATCAGGCGCTCGCGCCGATACCTTCAGGCTAAACAAGGTAACGATGGTGGCCAATACGTCTGCAAAGGAGTGGAAGGTATCCGCGATGAGCGCTGCACTACCACTCATCACGCCAAGCGATCCTTTGAATATCACCAGCCCGGTGTTTCCAGCGAGGACATACCACTCCACTTCGTCGCGACAATTGGCACAATGCGGGTATTTCACGGTTTCACCTCAGGCGTCGGTGAACTCTTCGAAGGTTGCGCCGCCGCATTGCTCGAAGCCGCAGCACTGGCTGGCGCGGCTTTGGACTCTGGCAACGCAGGCGACACCGCAGCAGGCAACGGCACGGCCTTCGCTGGAGACGGTGCTGGCGCAAGTGCTGCAGCCCCCGACGGAGCCACACTACCGGCACCAGACAAAGCCGTTGAGCCCGGCACATTCAACGGCGGGATCAGACGACGAAACGCACCCGGGACGAGGGTAAGCTCTTTGGTATCAGGACGATGCGGATCGGACTGGAAATACTGATAGCGACCAAAGCCACTAAAATAGGCCACAAATCGCCACGGAAAGGTATTGGTCATGGCATTAAAGACCCGCACCTTCTCGTTGTATTCATCACGACGTAGGTGAATACGATTTTCAAGATCCATCAACTTATCCATCAGCTCTTTATAGGTCGCCGAGGTCTTAATGTCGGGATACTGCTCCGCCACCGCAAACAAGCGCGACATCGCGTCTGCTGGCAAACCTTGCAAACCCGACAACTGACCGGCTGTTGAGGGGGGGGGCGATTGTTCTGGCGCGGGGCGGGCTTGATCAGGTGGATTGTCACGCGCACCGCCCTGCGTAGAACGAATGGCAGCAACAAAGCGTAAGGTCTCCTGCTCCATCGTTGCTTGGGTGAGCGTCAAGTTCACAAGATTGGCAAATAGATTCGAGCGCTGCTGCAGGGCATTTGCAATAGCCCCCTCGGCAGCAAGCACATCTTCGTTGGAGGTCACAAACCAGTTGTACTTGTAGAGTGCCGACGACACCAACAGCAGAACGCTCGCAATGGAGATCCCGAGGATAAAACTCTTGGAACGGATAGGGGGTATCTTCAGATCCTCAACGGGAACCTCTTTGCTGCGGATCTGGCGCATGATCTCTTTCATGCGCTGCAAACGCTCCCGGTTGGGTGGTTCCCCCAGATCGTCTAGATCTCCCGCCTTATCGTGGATCATATTGATCAACTTTCCTGGATGGATTCAGTCAATTCAGAGGTCTTCTTGAAAAAGACCACAGCCTCATCATGCTTGCCCTGTTGATCGAGCACAAATCCGATCGACTGATACACCTTGGTCTCATTCGGTCGGATCCGAAGCGCCTCTTGGAAAGAGCTTAACGCGCCATCGTATTCACCGAGATGATCGCGGGCGAGCCCAAGACGATAGTGCAGATTAAAGTTGTCGGGGGCTTGACGAATGGCCTCTTCTAAAACCTCTACCGCCTTTTTGTATTCTTTGGCCTGGATATAGGCAAGCCCCAAGGTAGAACGAATGCGTGGCGAGGCCGTTTGCATCTTTACGCTCTTGGCCAATAATTCTATTCCCTCCATGATCCGTTCCATTTTGAGATAACTATAGCCAAGATAAAAGACAACCGCCTCGTCATCCGGGCGCTTTGCCGCAACCTGCTTCAGAAAGGTAATGGCCTGCCAATACTGGCCCTGTTTGGTGTAGTGAATTCCGCGATCCCGATAGAAATCAACCCGCATGTCCTCATCGACGACAAACACAGAATTGAAGGTATCGATCGCACCAACAGCAACCCGCTTCAACACAGAAAGCGCTGAATAGGAAACCAGTTGAACTTCGTCTAAAAGATTGGCAGAGACACGGTTATTTTTCACAATTCTACCCCTTGGCAATATTTATTGGATAATCTGGTGGCAAGCCTGACAGGGTCCTCGCTCCTTGTGGGGGGGAGTCGTTGTTTTGGCGGAAATGGGTGGTGGTGGCAAGGTGATCTCATCTGGATCCGGGACAATGTGCCCGGTTGTCCCGATGGCGTGGCATTCAGTACAAGGGCCACGATAGGGGTGCGGCATAATCTCACCCGGCAGGATCATCGGTGCCGTTTCGACCTGAGCAAAACCAAGGTTGTCCGGGACGGACATGGTAACGGACATCAGTTCACCCTTGCGATAGACCGTGAGTTCGACGCTCTGACGGGTCTGTACCTGCTTAGAAGCAGCCAGCAAGGTCTCAAGGCTGCCAACCGCAACCGAGTCCACCGCCACGAGCACGTCACCCGCAAGCAGGCCGCTCGCCGCCGCAACCAAGGTTACCTCGTCAATCAACAGACCACTGAGCGTACTTGGCAGGTTAAGCTTTTGGCGTAACTCAGCACTGAGCGGCATCGCTTCTAGCCCCTGCCAATGCGCCTCGGAAAGGCGAATGTTCGGCCCAACAAAGGCAGCGAGCGGAGCCTCGCGAATCTTTCGCGGGGCGCGCGGAATGGTAACCGACGGTTGCAGCGCCTTGCTGGTGGCCGCCTTCTGCGGCGTTGGCCCCGAGAACGAGACACCAAAAAGGGCCGCCAAGATAAGCGCCAGGACAACCAGAAGACCCACTGAGAGAATGGTCTGACCTGTTATCTTCATATCCAGAACATCCTCACCGCAATCACAGACATCAACAACGCATACACCCAGCGCAGGGTGTTCAAGGGCATCACCGAGGTCAACCACGCCCCGACCATACCACCCACGTAGGCACCCGGCGTCAGGATGATGGCCATCACCACCGGCGTCTGCCACTCAAACGAGCCGTTCTCGGTACCATGAATCAGCGCCACCGCCGAGCCAACCAAAGAGGCAAAGAAGACCAAGGTCGCACTATTGGCGATGGCGTTGCGCAGTGGCATGTTGGCGAGATAACGCTGCAACGGCACCTCAATGACACCACCAGTAATGCCGAGGATGCCGCTAATAAGACCCATCGGCAATCCCAAGATTCCGTGCAGAGTAATCTTGGAGATCTCTCCTGAAACAGGCGACCGGATGTCGCTCGTACCAAAATAATGCTGCATGGTGCGCACAAACTGCGTTCGGGTATCGGGGACTAACTCATCATCATCCATGATCTTCGGCTTATTGGTTTCGGAGATCTCGACCAACATCTTGACGGCAAGAAGCAGCGCGAAAACACCGAGCATCCACTGGATAATGGTGGTGCTCAATACGTTACCGATAAAATAACCAAACACCATACCACCCATTGCCCAGGGGATGAGGGGTTTACAAAGATCAAAGCGCAGCAGCCCCTCGCGTCGATAGCGCAAGGTCGCCGCGCCATACATAAAGATATTGGTGATATACGCAACCGGTCGCACCAACAACAATCCATAGCCAAAGAACCACATTAGGCCCGTGACCTTGATGATGCCGCCACCCATAGTCATCATGCCACCGCTAATACCCGAGACAAACCCAAGGAACAACAGACCAAAGAAGGTCGCAACCGGATAGCCGAGGACACGGAGCTGCGGGCCGTGATCGGGGTCAGCAGTCGGTACCATTGCTCCAGCATTCGCAGTACCCGGCGTTACTACCGCCACATGCCTACCGAGGTCGGCTTGGGCCTGCATCATGGTTTGCACCTGTTTCCACCAGCGATCGGCCGGACGCTCAGGGGGGGCGTTAGAGGGCGGTTTGGTCGGAAAGGTGATGAGTTCCTGGAAATGGGTAAGCAGCACCTGCGCAGGCACGGCATAACCCATGATGCCCGTAGCCGGATCCTCGACAGCGAGGTTGATCCCCACCAAATGACCGGCTGCATTGACCAGCGGCCCCCCCGACTGCGACCAGTGCATCACCGCATTGGTCTTGATGAGATGGGTGAAGCTCCGGTTCAGCATCTGTAGGGGTTGCATCAGATCGACATTGGTCACCACACCGCCGCGTTGAATGGCATCCGTGCCCAGGGGGTCGCCAAGCGCCTTAACTATCTCACCCGCCTGTACCAACTTCTTTTCTAAGACGAGGTACGAAAACTGATCCTGGCTTACGATCTTGAGAAGGGCAAGGTCGTGCTCAGGGATCACCTTGACCATCTTCGCCGGATATTGGCGAGGGCCCTGCTGCGTCTGCACCCGCACCTGGATGTCAGCGAGGTCTTGGATGAGGTGCTGCGCCGTCACCACGTAACCGGTCGGGCTTATCAACACGCCGGAACCAACCGTGACATACGAGATTATCCCATCGGCTGGGGATTTGACGTTCCCAGAGATGTTGACCACCGCTGCCCGCTCCCCGCTCGGCGGAGCGCCAAGCGCCACTTGCTGGGCACTGGCCGTAACCTGCCCATTAGCAAGGGCATGCACCTCAAGGACATGGTGATCCATGACCAAGTGGTACGTCCAGGCAAGCGTCCCAAAAAAGAGCAACACCAACACCAAGACCGGCAGCTTCCACTCCTGCCAGCAAAAGGGACGAATGGGGTGAGCGTCTGGTTTCATATCCTCAAGTGCTCACTAGCGTTATATAGATAGTCGAAAACAACAGAAAGATAAGGGTCAGGGGGACACCCACCTGCCGATAGCTCGCTGAATCCAGTACCCAACCGGCATTACTCACGCGCCGATGCTCCTCCAACTGATGCACCATTTGACTCGCCACCACGGGCCCAGCAGTCGCTCCAGTCAGGGTTGCGGAGGAACCCGCCAATATCCCAAGGGCAAGCGCCCACCACACCACGACACCGGCATACTCCTGACTTAACGCAGCCGCCACCGGCACCAGCAAAACAGTCGTCGGGCCTGAATTTAGGAACGGGGTCAACACAGCGCCCACCCACATCAAGAGTATCGCCGACTGGGTCGGATGCCCCCCGCCGAGAGAAACGATGAGGTCATGGAGGCCCATTAACACGCCCGCTGCCTGTAAACCCCCAACCATCACAAACAGTGCGGCAAAAAACAGGATCTCGCTCCCGCTCATGGCCTTTAGCAAAGTATCCTGCGGAATGCGCCCGGCAAGCATGATAACCATCCCACCATAGAGCGCGATGGAGGATGGCTGTAACCCAAGTGGTACCGCAAACACCAGCGCCACCAGCGTTACCGTCAAGACAGAAACGCCAAGCCGCGCCAGATAGCGATCGATTGGCGGCGTTTCGGAAAGTTCTGGTGTTAGGGGACGCACGCCGCGCGGAAGAACCCGCAATACCCGCTCATCGAAATAGACCAACAATATCCCCAACATCAACAGGCAGGGTGCCATCATCCCGCCAATAAAATCATCGAAGTGCAATCTACCCGCCGCACCGATCACCATGTTCGGGAAATCGCCGATCAGGGTGGACGCGCCCCCTAGGTTCGTCGCAATAATCTCCGCGATGATCAATGGCACCGGCAGAAGCCCTACAGCACTGCACAATGCCAGGGTAAGCGGCAGGATAATCAGCATCGTCGCCAGATTACCAATGACCAAAGCCAGACCATAGCCAATCAATACCAGCAACACCAAAACAACGCGGGGCTCGCCCCGTGAATACAGAGACACCCGCTTGGCAAACACCCTAAATAAACCCGATCGAATCAAGGCGTCGACGATTAGCGACATGCCAAAGATTAACGCCAGCGTGTCGAAATAGACCGAGCGCAAGGCCTGGTGCAGCGAATAAAAATTGAGCAGCCAACCCAGCACAAGCATCATCACCGCACCGGCTACCGTCGCCTGGTTGCGGTCTACCTTCTCGGCTTCAACGAGCAGGAAAACAAGCGTAAAAATAAACACGCAGACCAGGGGAGCAAACATCCTAGGTCAGGGCCTCCCTCTCCCGCAAAACGTAATCCAACTCGGGCAGCGAACCACTGACCGATTTAAAGCGAACACTGACCTCGCCGAGGTGCGTGATAGATTCTTCTAAGGCCTTCTCCACCGCAAGGCTTATCTGTTTTGCCTCGTAGACCGAAAGCTCCGGATCAACCCCAATCACCAATGAGGCCCAGATCTCCTGACCCACTCGCCGGGTTTGCACAATCTCAACCTTCTTCACGCCCGCAATAAGCCCTGCACGGTCTTGGATCTGCATCACGACCTCTTCGGGTGCAGAGGCATCCATAAGCCCGCGGATGGCGTGGGCACAGACTTCCCCACCCATATAGCCAAGGTCAACGCACTCACCAACCGCAACCAGGGTATCTAACCACGGCATACCCAGATAATGAGAACCAATAATACCCAACGCGACGGCGACTGATGCTATGGCATCTGATTTTTGGTGCTTACTGAGTACCGCAACCATGGGGCTATTGATCTGGTAGGCCACACAGCGCGTATACAAGGTAAGCAAAACATTCGCGCCAACCGCAAAGATGGCCGTCCAAAGAGCGATCAGGTGCGGCGCTTGGTGAACACCCTGGATAAGCTTGCCAGCCTCAAAGTAAAGAACAAGGCCGGTTGTCACTATCAAGGCCAGACCGATCACCACTGAATAAAGAAACTCGGCCTTACCATGTCCGAATTGGTGTTCTTCATCAATGGGCTGCTTGGCAAGTCGGAGGCCAAGGATAATCAAGAAAGAGGTGACGACATCCTTTCCTGAATAGAGGGCATCAACCACCAGAGCGTGGGAACCGGAAACAACCCCCACCACGAGCTTTAAAATGGAGAGGGCCAGATTCGCCGCGAGGCCAATCCAACCGACCGCACGATAGCATACGACGCACTTGGAATAGTTCATTGCGTTATGCTCTTACGCCTATCTATCGCGATCAAAGTCGGCACGATCGATATTGGAACGGTTCATGGTGCGATTCCTATTTCTACGTGCGACAAAGGTAGCCACGCCAAAACCACAAATAAACGCCCCCACGATAATCAATATCAGCGGCATTCTGACAGGCGTCCCAAAGATTAGGCTTATCTCTACATCCTGCATATTCTGCGAGGTAAAGATCAGCACCAGCATCGCACCCACGAGCGAGCTATATGGTCTCGCCAAAATCTTACTCGCGGGTGACGATGCTCGGTGCGGAGTTGGTGAACCCATCGCAATTCCTTAAATGGACTCAGCCCATTTACCAACCACCGGAAACTTCCAGGCCCTGCCCAACAATACCGACACCACGCCAACCACCGACAAGGCAAAACATAGGAAACTCGAAACACTAAAGAACAAACGCCCACCTGGCAGTACCAGAGCGTAAACAGCCAGCACTTCCCACATCCAGATGACGATCCCTTGGCGAGCATGAAAACGAACATAATCGTCATCGCGGTTCAGTACGAGCGGAATTAGTGCCAGAATCCCGAGATAGCTCATACAGGCGACTATCTTAGAGGACAGGCCGGATTGCACTTCCACCATCTGCACTTGACTCATTGTTATCTCTCTATTGGTTGCCATATAAAAAAGGTAGATGGGCAGGTTTATTTTGTCGCTTTGTTGATGACCTGTCCGACTTGTTCCCAATATTGCGGGGGCAGTTCCGTTGCAAGTTTCAGCGCACCAGAAACACCACAGAAATCAGGATCAGGTACTTGACGCACAACCACTGTCCCGTATTCTTTCATGCGAGCAGCAAGCACCGTGTCAAGACCACGAATGCGCGAGCCACCACCCGTTAGGTAAATATTCTGCAATGCCTCTTCTTGATCTTCTGGATCGAAGACCATAATCAGGCTTTGAAGATGCTCGACAATCTCCGCGACAATGGTTTCACACGCGGTCTTGATCTCTTTGGTGAGATCAATCATCGCCGGTTTTCCAGAGACGCGCATATTGACAACGACTGGCTCCTTTGCATCCCCAACAAAGGCGTGCTGCTCTTTGATCTTGCGGGCAAGATTGGCTGTCATCTGTACTGCCGGGTAGTTTTCCTTGATCAGGTTCTCAAGCACCAGATCAATATAATTACCCGCCTTGAGAATGGTGACCTGCTCCTCTCCGCTCGGAATGGTGCCGCGCATCGCGCAAATATCGGTGGTGCCGCCACCGATATCCACAATAATGGCGTTATTCAATGCGCCCACTTCGTAGGCGGCCATGAATGGCTCAGAAACAACCATAGAAAAGTCTAACAATTGCTGCGTGATGCGCAAAAGCTGGGATTTATTAAACATCGATGCACGCGCTGGAACCCCTAACACCCCATAGATCTTGTCATTGGGCTGGGGATTCGCAAGCGCTATCACATGCTTAATAAGCAGCGTTGCCGCATCGGTCGCCTGGTCATTGGCTTCCTTGAGAACGCCGTCCTCTAACGGATATTGGATATCCAGATAGGAATGGCGCTTTAAAGCCTCCTCACCAATCATGTACGAATGGTTCATCAGCTTTACACCGATGATATCTTTGGGATAACCCACCACAGAGCGAACCTCCGCACGGGCCCCCCGGTTCGACATCACCATGGTACGCGAGGTTCCAAGGTCAATCCCGAGCAGCAACGGGGTAGTTTGCTGGCTAGCCATATTCACTCTATTCATATGCGGCCTTTTTTGCTGGTTGCTTGCGACGATTCGCTCAAGAATCCGAAGAAGAATTTTGTGACGGGGCTGCCGATTCTGCGGCAGCCTTCCCTGGCTTGGCAGCCGCTTTGCCAGAGGTTGCGATGGAGGTAATCACTGCGCCCACTGCTTCAACCACCGGCAGGGTAACAACACCAATAGCACCGACGACGATATTGCCGCTCCCTTTGACAATCTCTCCAGTACCCGCGAACACGCCCCGCACTCCTCTCGTCATTTTATCGGCCATTCTTGCCGTTCCTGACGTGCTGGTCACAGGATCCACCGCAACAACCTTTTTTGCACCACTCCCGATCGAACGGCCAATCTGGACGACACCACCAACCATGTCACCAAGGGCATTAAAGATCCCAACCCCCAAAGACTCGACAGCCACCACCCGAGTCCCATCACTATTCGGCGGGCGGCGTGAACTTGCCCGACGCGGCGCTGCGGGCAGCGGTTGCTTGGGCGGCGGCAGATCATCTGGGAGCGGTTCTTCTCCCTTAAGCTGCCTTAGATAGGCCTCGTTGATGCGGGTCTGGGTTGCCGAACGCATCTCTGGCTTGTGGCGCAAAGAACCCACCGAAGGACGTAGTGGCGGTGGCACGAGCGTACCTGGGTGCGCGACCTCATCAAGAACAGTGGGCGGCGCTTCTGAGGCAACATCCTGGCTGGTAATTGTTGTTTCCACAGCAACAACCTCTGCTTTGTTGGAACCTGAGATGACGACCTCTCGTGCTTCGGCACCCCCCGCTTCTACGGCCACCTGATCAAGGCGGGCACGCATCGCCTTCTTGTCTTCAATCTCTTTGGCTGCTGTATCACGAATCGAACGCAGCATCCGCTCCTTCTCCGCTGCTGTTACGAAGGACTCCTTGCGCGGTGCCATGACAGGGGCCGGTTCGAATTCTTTCGCGGAGGCAACGGCTGCAGCCAACGCCGACGCCGTATCCCTTACCGGAGCCGGAGCAACAACCGCAGCAGGTGCAGGCGCAGCTTCCTTCACCGGAGGAGCAACAACCGCAGCAGGTGCAGGCGCAGCTTCCTTCGCCGGAGGAGCAACAACCGCAGCAGGTGCGGCGGAAGCAGTAACTACAGCGGGTGCATCCTTCATCAAGGAGGCTACTGGTGCAGGATCTTTCACAATCGACGCAGCAGCTACTGGAGCAGCATCCTTAGCGGCAGCTACTGGAGCAGCGTCCTTAGCAGCGGCTACTGGAGCAGCATCCTTAGCGGCAGCTACTGGAGCA
>CAIRSR010000113.1 GCA_903881315.1 uncultured Thiotrichales bacterium
AAACGGGCAGGTGAGTTGGGGCGCGACCGTATTCGCGCCACTCCTCGCCACCAGTTACCAGAAGGCCTATGGTAATCTCTATGCAGCTCCTACTGAAATATACTCGCCCACCTATGCAACCGTGGGTGGGGTGGGCATCGCGGCGCTACTGCCGAGTAATGATGCAGCCAATCTGTTTACCAATGCGCACCTACCTGCCAGTGTCTTGTTTAACTCAGCACCGGCCCCGTCACTCGCGCTGACACAATTTATTCCGCCTAACGTAGTAGACCCAATTGCCGCTGCCTTAGGGCCAGCCTATGCTGGTTTTGGCGCACCATTCCTTGTGACCGACAGCGCTCGTGCTGCCTATATTACCGATACCAAGAACAACCCAGACCATGGGGTTCCTAATGGGGCCAATAGCGATAGGGCGACCGGAGGTGTTGGACTGCCCAATACACCGCAGCTCTGTGTAACCGGGCCCTACGCAATGGAGGCAACCACGGCTCCTTGCATAGGGTTGCGTCGGGCAACGTATCTTAATGATATGCGGCATTGGGAGCATCCGGTCGCACCCATGCTATTGTGCGGCGGCAATGCTGATCCAACGGTTTTCTTCTTCAACACCGCAGTGATGAAAACCTTCTGGACGGCCAAAAGCCCAAGCTCGTCAATCACTGTATTAGACGTGGATCAGAATCCAGCGCCGATTGATGCGTTTACCACGATTGAGAACAGTTTCTCCACCGCCAAGGCAGGCTACGAAGCGGAAACGCAGAGTAGCGCATTCACCGATTATCATGACACGCTTGTCCCGCCCTATTGTGCGGCGGCAGCATTCTCGTTCTTCCATGCGCATGGTGGGATGTAATAGACGAGGAAGCGATAGCGAATCGGGTTTTGTGTCCTCCTTGCCAGTTTGTGAAAGTATCGCCCGCGTGTTTCTCCTTGTCACCGCATGGGGTTGACAGTTACTTTGATTGATCGATTCTCACTAAGACCGTTAGTATGAATCAGGGAAAGCGTAGCAATGTCCGCAGTAAGTGATGGGTGTAAGCCCGAAGTAGAGGCAGGGGCAGGGATTGCCATTGTCGGTATGCAGGTGCGTGTGCCTGGTGCTGATAGCCTTGCACAATTCTGGTCGAATCTTCGCAGCGGAGTAGAATCGGTCACCTTTTTTGGTGATGACGCATTGCGCGCCGCTGGGGTCGATGAGGCAACCTTGGCGAACCCTGATTA
The DNA here is from genome assembly GCA_903881315.1 of uncultured Thiotrichales bacterium. GTDB lineage: Bacteria > Pseudomonadota > Gammaproteobacteria > CAIRSR01 > CAIRSR01 > CAIRSR01. Next base: position 1,222 of record CAIRSR010000113.1, read on the forward strand.
TGTCAAAGCGATGGGATATTTGCCGGGAGTCGAACAATTCGATGCGGCCTTCTTTAATCTGACACCCCGCGAGGCTGAGATCCTTGACCCGCAACATCGGCTCCTGCTGGAGGGGGTATGGCGTGCGCTGGAACACGCGGCGATCGACCCGGAGCGTTATCCTGGTCGGATCGGGTTATTTGCTGGGGTGGGCCTGAATGGGTATTTGTTGCACAACCTGATTGGTCATCCTGAATTGCTAGAAAGTGTTGGCGGTTGGCAACTAACCTTAAGCAACGATAAGGATTTTGCCACCACCCGCGTTGCCTACAAGCTAAATCTCCAAGGGCCTGCGGTGACCATGAATACCGCGTGCTCGACCTCGCTCGTGGCAACCGTGATGGCCGCGCAGAGCCTGCTCAGTCATCAGTGTGATGTCATTGTTGCGGGCGGTTGTTCGATCCACTTCCCGCAAGATCAGGGCTATTTCCACGTAAAGGGCGGCACCCTCTCACCGGATGGGCACTGTCGCCCCTTTGACAGCAAGGCCGCCGGTACGATCGACGGCAATGGTTGCGCCTTGGTCGTGCTCAAACGACTCAGCGACGCCCTCGCGGATGGGGACGCCATCTATGGGGTGATCCGTGGCTTTGCCATCAATAACGATGGCTCGCTGAAGGTTGGCTACAGCGCCCCCAGTGTGGGTGGGCAGGCTGAGGTGATTACCGAGGCGCTGGAGATTGCGGGACTTAGCGCAGACGCCATCGATTATGTAGAAACCCACGGCACCGCCACCGACCTTGGCGATCCCGTGGAGGTCAGCGCCCTCACCGAGGCGTTTCGTGCGAGCAGTACACGGGTCGGTGATTGCGCGATTGGCTCCCTGAAAAGCAACATCGGTCATCTCGATACCGCTGCGGGTAGTGCGAGCCTCATCAAGACGGTACTCGCGATGGCTGCCGGCGAGATCCCACCAACCTGTCATTTTGAGAGACCAAACCCGAAGCTGTCTCTCTCAGAAAGCCCGTTCTTTGTCAACAATACGCTCCTGCCTTGGCCGCGCCGAGTGAATGCGCCGAGGTGTGCCGGGGTGAGTTCGTTTGGGATTGGTGGCACCAACGCGCATGTTATCGTTGAAGAGCCACCGGTGCGCTCACCGACTCCGACCGGGCGTCCGTGGTTGTTGCTGCCTTTGGCGGCGCGTAGCCAAGACGCCTTGGTGCGGATGAGCAACGAGCTTGCCGCTCATATCGATGAGCACCCTGATCAGTCACTCGCGGACATTGCTTACACCTTGCAGGTGGGGCGACGCCATTTCCCGTGGCGGCGGGTGGTGGTGGTTGCGTCCGACGATCGTCGTGCGGCAAGCGCTGCCTTGCGGGATGAGACGACCGGTTTTCGTGGGCAGGCACCGACGAGCACGATTGCGCCGATTTTTTTGTTACCCGGCCAGGATGCCCACGCTGCCAATATGGCGCTTTTGCTCTACCGCGATGAGCCGCAGTTTCGCGCAACCCTCGCGTACTGTCAGGGGTTGCTGGCAGAACAGCATGGGATTGATCTGCTGTCACTGTTGTATCCAACGGCGTCGTTGGGCGGCAGGGCGGCAAGTCCTCGGGGTACTGAGGCCGAGATTGACCCCTGCGTCGATCCTCTGCCGCTTTATGTGATCAACTACGCGCTGGCCTCGCTGTGGCAGTCGTGGGGGGTGATGCCACGCGCGATGGTTGGCTATAGCCTGGGTGAGTATGTTGCGGCAACCGTGGCGGGGGTGGTGAGCCTGGCCGATGGTCTGAAGATTGCGGTGGCTGCGCGGCAGTTGCTGCGTACGCTCAAGCCCGGGCGGATGGTGGCGGTGTCGCAGTCGGCGGCTGAACTGCAAGGGCGTCTGCCACAAGATAGCTACATCGCGATGGTGATCGGGCCAAAACAGGTGGTGGTCGCTGGAACCGATGCGGCGATGACGCTCCTCATCGAACGGCTTCATAGTGCTGCAATACAATGGCGGCCCGTGTCGTTGACGCTCCCGTTCCACACGCCGTTGATGGCACCGTTCTTGGCACCGTTTGCCAAGGTGCTCGGTGAGGTACGCTTTCATCCCCCGCAGATCCCGTATCTCTGTTCACTTACCGGTGACTGGATTACGGCGGCTGAGGCCACTGACGTGGCGCACTATCTCCGGCTTGCCACGACGACGGTGCGCTTAGATCGAATGTTCGAGCGCTTGTTCACCGAGTTAGCGGCTGCTCGCGAGGGGTTGCTCCTAGAGGTAGGCCCGAGCCAGGTGCTGACCACACTTGTCCACCAACACCCACAGCGCCCCGAATGGTTGCCGGTGTACTCGTCGCTGGTTGACCCTCGCTATCGTACCGGTGGCGCGAGTCACGCCCACGACGCAGTGCATCTCTTGGGGACTGCCGGGCGGTTGTGGCTTGCTGGTGTTGCCTTCGACTGGGCGTCCTTTGCCGAAGCGGGTTGCCGTCGCGTGGCGTTGCCTGGACATCCCCTGAGCCCGCAACGCTTCTGGATAGAACCGGCGCGGACAGTAGCGCCACCGGAAAGGGCGGAGAGCGGCGCAGTACACAAAGAACCCGATCTCGGGCGCTGGTTCTATCTGCCGGGTTGGCGACGACTGCCGCCGACAACGGCAACGGTCGCGCCCGCTAGTCGCTGGTTGTTGATCGCCGATGCAACGGGTTTGGCAGAGCAGGTGGCGTCTGCCTTGCGTGCGGCAGGGGCCCTGGTGGTGCTGGTCTATCCTTGCGCCGTTGAAGTCCCTGGGCTGTTGCAGGGAACCATGGCTACCGGGTACTCCCTAGAGGGTTGTGATGCGAATGCCTGGGCGGCGCTGTTCGCTGCGCTTGGCGAGTGGCGGCCAACACAGATGGTTCACCTAGCCCTCTATCAGGCGTTGCCCGCCGAGGGGACGGATGCGTTTGAGACCCTGGTGGCGCTGGGGTATGCTATCGGTAGACACTATTTTAGTGACAATATCACCCTGACGTTGGTGGCGGATCGGCTGTGCGCGGTGGATAGCGCTGGCGTACCGGATGCGGTCAAGGCGGTTGCCCTTGGGCCATTGCGGGTGGTGGCGCAGGAGTATCCGAACATTGCGACCAGGATGATAGATGTTGACGTACCACCGCGCTTGGCGTTGTTGCTCTCAGAACTCGCCGATGAGTTGGCCCCGCGTAGTGTGGCGTTGCGCGGTGCGTCGCGTTTGCGGGAGTATTTTGAAGCAGCGCCCTTGGCGATGGTCGATGGCGTTCCGGTGCGGCTGCGGCGGGGTGGGGTTTATCTCATCACGGGGGGGCTCGGCAACATTGGTCTTGCGCTTGCGCATTACCTAGCAGAGGTGCTGGCGGCGAAGCTCGTGTTGGTCGCACGTACCCAGTTGCCGCCACGGGCGTTGTGGGCGGAGCACCTGGCGGGGCCAACCACGCACCTGTCGAGCCAGTTACAGCGTTTGCTTGCCATTGAGGCATTGGGCAGTGAACTCTTGTTGTGCAGCGCCGATGTGGCTGACGAGGCGGCGATGAGTGACGTATTCAGCGCTGCCGAGGTGCGATTTGGTGCTATTCATGGCGTCATCCATGCTGCCGGGCTGGTTGGTGAACACTCGTTTGTGACCCTAAGCGATGCCTTGAGCCGAGCGGATGCTAACGGGCGACAGTTCCCGGCGAAGGTAACCGGCACCGAGGTGTTGGCGAACCTGCTTTTGCCGCGCTCCTTTGATTTTTGTCTCGTCTGTTCTTCGCTATCGCCGCTACTGGGTGGGCTAGGTTTTGCTGCCTATGCCGCGACCAACCTCTATGTGGATGCGCGGGTGGCGGGGCTTAACCAGCGCCAACCCGGGCGTTGGCTCTCGGTCAACTGGGAAGGCTGGATGTTTGCTGAGGAGGAACGGCCAAAAGGGCTTACCAGCAGTGCCGGTGCTCTGGAGCTGGGGATGACGCCACGCGAGGGGTGTGAAGCGTTCGCTCGTCTCATGGCAAGCCCGTCATTAGAGCGAGTCGTTATCTCGAGTGGCGACCTACAGCGGCGGCTGGCCCAATGGGTGGAGCGCAAGACCGAGACGACCGCTGCTGCCCGACCAGCAAGCGGCCATAGCCGTCCTGATCTACTAGGGGAGTATACGGCTCCTCGTGGCGCGACCGAGCAGCGATTGGTAACGCTCTGGGAACAACTGCTGGGTATCGACGGCATTGGTGTTGAGGATAGTTTCTTTGAACTTGGCGGTAACTCGTTGTTACTGACCCAATTGGTGGCAATGATGCGCCGTACCTTTCAGGTCGAGTTGGCGCTGGGAGAACTCTTTGGGCAACCGACCGTGGCGGCCATTGCGACCCTGATCGAACGGGCCAGCGCCGGTGCGGCGGATGAGGAACGCGAGGAAGGATTACTGTAACAATTCTTTGTGGAAAAATTAACCGACGGCTTAGCAACCGGTCGTCGGTGTCTTCTCCGTAGCAAAATTGTCATACGGCGTGTTTTCTCGGGTTCCCAAATAGTAAATGCCTCTGTATCAACGTGTTACTGCTTGAGGGTGGAACCTTTGTGGAATATGTACAGAGAGGGAAATGATGGCGCATAAAAAGGGTCGGATTGACAGGGTCTATTGATGAGAAGACAATGGGCGTGCCCTGGTGCAGGTTGTGTACCCTGTTGGTATGGGTTTTTACTACCGTATCTTTCTCTGGTTCTGGTTATTCTAATGTCGGCAGTGCGACACAAGATCGTGGTACAAAACGACGCTGGTTTGTCCCGGTAAGAATTGGGAAAACCCTATCAGAACAGCATGTTGCTGTGATGTTCTGCGAGGGGGTTGCCCCGGCGTTCCCTGTGTGGCACTACCCTAAATTTGAGGCGGGAAACTAATGACTACTGACGTTCAAGATCAAGATATGAAACACCAAGAAGCTGATAGCATCATCCGTAATTATGCGATTGGTTCGATGGTGCCGAGTCTGTTGCCAGTTCCTATGCTCGATTTGGCCGTGGTGACTGGTGTGCAGTTGAAGATGATCCACAGCCTCACGCAGATCTACGGCGTTCCCTTCAAAAAGGAGCTGGCGCGTTCGGCGATGGCCTCGCTTTTGGGTGGGACGGTGGCGCTGTCGGTTGCGCGTGTGGCGTCGAGTGCTATCAAGGCATTTCCCATTGTTGGTTCGATGGTTGGTGCCTTGAGTATGCCGGTCGTTAATGGCGGTTCGACCTACGCCATTGGCAAGGTGTTTGAACAGCATTTTGAGGCGGGTGGCACCTTGCTGTCCTTCGATCCTATTCAGATGCGAGAGTATTTTAAGCAGCAGTTTGAGGAAGGGAAGAAGGTGGTTGCTGCTGCTGCTGCCGATGCCCCTGCCGCTGCTGCGCCGGCGGCCAACGATAAGGCCGCTCCGGTTGATGCGAAGGCTGCCAAGGTCGGTAAGGCATAGTGGGATAATGATACGGTTTCTCGACCAGGATCCCTCTCCTCGGAGAGGTTCCTGCGAGAAATCGTATTATGGGTAGGGAGCATTCTGCCCTAACGGGTGGGTGCGGGATGGTGGAAGAGGGGCGTGATGAATGGACGACAACCTAAATTTGCTGTGTGTGGCAGTGTATGAAAAAGCTGATTAATTTCTATATTAACGAGTCAGACGCGCCTAAGGGCAGAATATGGTTCATGGCGTCTATTTCGGGCGTTGCCAATGCAGTACTGCTTGCGATTATCAATTTTGCCGCTTCGCAGATTGCTAATCGGGCGTTAGAAGAAAAATTTTTTATAATGTATTTGGTTGGTCTGCTATTGTTTGTCTATGCGCAACGCTACGCATTGACACAGACGACGATGGCGGTAGAGTCTCTGATCAGGAAGATCCGTTTGCGTCTTGTGAATAAGATCAGAAATGCTGATTTGCGGTTTATGGAAGCACAGGATCCGGCTTCTTTCTATCGACCGATTACTGAGGATAGTAATGCGATATCGTTTGCCGCTTTGGTGTTGGTGATAGGTTCGCAGTCTGTGATTATGCTGATCGCGGTGATTATCTACCTTAGTTTTCTTTCTACGGTGAGTTTGTTCGTTTGTTTTGGTTTTACTGTCATTGCTTTGTCGATCTATGCCGAGCACCACAAAAAGGTTAGGATGAAGCTTGAATCCGCCTATAAGAAGGAAACCGAGGTCTTTAGTGCTATTTCTTCGGTGCTGAATGGTTTTAAAGAACTAAAGGTGAATCGTCGGAAAAGTGATAAGCTTTTTCAGTACATCAGTAATTCCTCTGATGAATATCGAAAAATGAAGGTTGATGCGAACTTGCATCTCATCTTCGATTCAATGTTTTCGCAGGTATCGTTCTATACCTTGCTGGTGGTTTTAGTTTTTATTGTGCCAATGTTTGATGAAGCCCAGTCGGGTAATGTCTTTAAGATATGCGCAACGATATTTTTCATCATGGGGCCGATCAACAGCCTCGTGAACGCATTTCCGATGTTGGCAAAGGTCAATGTCACTGTCCAAGAGATCTATGCCTTAGAAGCGCGTCTGGATGAGATGGCAAAACATACCAAGGAGGTTGATCAGCAGGGAAAATTGCAGCCGCTTCCGCTGGCGAGTGAGATTGGCTTTAAGGACGTGAAGTTTTCATATCGAGACGATAGTGGTCGCGTGTTGTTTGGTGTTGGGCCGATTAATCTAACCCTGCACAAGGGTGAGACCATCTTTATCATTGGTGGGAATGGCAGTGGCAAGTCGACTTTGTTAAAGCTGTTGTGCGGGCTTTATCACCAAGATGAGGGGAGTATTACGGTAGATGGGCGGCGGATAGATGAGTTGAACATTCAACGCTACCGAGAGATGTTTTCTATCATATTCACTGACTTTTACCTGTTCGATCGGTTGTACGGATTGGAGCATGTGGACGAGCAGCGACTCAACGAGTTGCTGCGGATGATGGAGTTAGATGAAAAAACCAGGTACATCAATGGTCGGTTTACTAACCGTAATCTATCAACGGGACAACGGAAACGGCTTGCGTTTATTGTTGCGGTCTTAGAGAACAGGCCGGTTTGTATCTTTGACGAGCTAGCTGCCGATCAGGATCCGCAGTTCCGGAAGAATTTCTATCAAACCATTCTGCCGCAGTTGCGACAGGAGGGGCGCGTGATCGTGGCGGCTACTCATGATGATAAGTATTTCCACTGTGCTGACCGTGTATTAAAAATGGATCTGGGGCAGTTGGCACCATATGATGTTAGCGAAGGTGACGTGGTTCGAGAAAATCTTAAACGGGATACTTGACGGTGAATGGTATTGGTACCACTCTTTTTGCGTTGCCGTATGCTGGTGGTCATTCGCTGGTCTACCGTAATCTGCAGCCGCTATTGAGTCCCGTCGTGACCCTGAAGGCGATCGATCCGCCGGGTCGTGGTCGGCGTAGCCGCGAGCCTTTGATTACGGATATGGAGGAAATGGCTGATGATATATTTCTGCAGGTCAAGGATGAATTAGTCGATAAACCGTATGCGGTGTTTGGTCATAGCATGGGTTCGCTGCTGGCCTATCTGTTGACGAGGCGGATAGCTGCGGCTGCATTACCGCTGCCAAAGCAGTTGTTCTGTAGTGGTCGTGGGGCACCGTCGGTGCCGGCGGCGGAGATCCTGACGCCGCCGCCGAAACACACCCTGCCATCGGCAGCTTTCTGGGCCTACATCGACAGTCTTGGTGGGGTGCCCCCTGAGTTAAAAGAACATCGTGAACTCATGGACTATTTTGAGCCGGTGTTGCGGGCTGACATCAAGGCGCTGGAGTGTTATCAATACCGTGAGGCGGCGCAAACGCTGGGGGTTCCGCTGACGGTGTTCTACGGCCTGGATGACAAAGAGATTAGTAGCGCATCGCTGTTGCCGTGGCGATATGAGAGCGCGTCGGGCGTGACGTTTATTCCATTGTCAGGTGGTCACTTCGGAATCTTTGATCAGTTGCCGATGGTGGCGCAGTTGCTTTTGAAGAGATTGGCGTGATACCAAGGTTGTTTGGCGATTTAGGATTGGCCTGACAGTGAGAGTTTCAGTCCGGTACTGTGGGTTTACTCACGGATGTCGAGATCGTTTGAGTACCGTTGTGGGAGAACTTTGCAAATTAAATTTTGTAATGCCATTGTGGCGACTTTTGGGTGCTGTAATCGGCGCGTTGGCCGGAAGAAAGGCGTTAGGGTTTGGTAAACACCAGTGTTCTCATTGGTGGTTCGCATACAGTACCCTCGGCCTTTTCCAATTAGCAGAACCCCATGGGTGAGCGGTGGCTAACGTAACATCCCGAGAACTTTCACCCTTTTACTCACAGGAGAGGGAAATGGTTGTAGGTAATAAGATTCCAAATCAGCGTGGAGCAACACTGTGGTTTACTGGATTGTCCGGTGCAGGGAAGAGCACAATTGCCATGCATCTTGAGCAACAGTTGGCGGATCGCAATCATCTGGTGCGCGTGTTAGACGGTGATCATGTGCGTAATGGTTTGAATAAGGGGCTCGGGTTTTCTGCGCAGGATCGTGCGGAAAACATTCGTCGTATTTCAGAGGTAGCGAAACTCTTTGCGGATACCGGATTGATTACTGTCGTGAGTGTCATTTCGCCCTATCGGGCCGATCGGGCAGCCGCACGAGTGATACATAATGAGGGGAAACTGCCTTTCCTGGAGGTATATCTATCGACTCCGATTGAGACCTGTGAGCAGCGCGATCCAAAGGGTTTGTACCGAAAGGCCCGGGCAGGAGAGATCAAGAATTTCACGGGTATTGATGACCCCTATGAGGTTCCCGAGTCGCCCGACATTACCATCGATACTACATTCCTCTCTCTTAGCGAGTGCTCCCTTGTGCTCATTGATGTATTGGCGCAGCGTGGTGTGATTACCTCCTGAGTGATAACTCGCCGTTCTGGGGGAGATCCCCCTAGGTATTGCTAACGATTTTTGCGTTAGCGTACCTGATCGCCCCATCAAGCAGTAGTCCTTGATGGGGCGGGATGACTCTAAGTAGTGGTTGCCGTCCCTTTGGGGTTGAAGAATTTGCTGTCGCGTCTGTCTCAATGAAATTGTGGGTAGTTGAGTGGCCATCCATCGCTACCACAATAGTCCGAGATTGTAATAACTGTGTAGCAGTATGGCGGGTAATAGCAGGGAGTAACGCTCTCTGAAATATCCAAATACTAGGCCAGGAAAAAAGGTTAATAGATCGAATGCAGCACTGTGGTGGATCGCATGGGCACCGCCAAAAAGCGCGGCAGTGATCAGATTAGCAAGACTTATTGCGCCATACTGGATTTTTCCAACGGTGGTGCGCAGTAGCGCCCCTTGTAGGGTGCCGCGAAAGGCGAACTCCTCGACAAGGGGAGCTACGAGCAATAACATCCACCAAGATGTCGCAGGTCGTGAACCCAGCGCGGAAAGGATCAACCAAGCTGGCAGTGGTAGGAGCAGCGCTAGTCCGAATTGCGTATCCATCCACCAACAGAGTGGTTTTGCGGCTATTTGATGGGTGCTCATGGTTCGCTCATGATGACGAGGATTGGGTAGTTGCCGTTGCCTTGCCGGCGGGGATTCGTGGTAAAGCGCCGCATGTTACGCGATTACGCAGGGAACCAATCTTGTTGGTGGTGCAGAAGATGATTTACTATACTCTGTTGTTACTTTCGTCGTGCGCTGGTTGTGTGGTTCAGAAAAGATACTATGTTTCCGATGTATTAGGAATTCGAGTGGCTATTGGGTATGACCAACGTAGAACCAATTCAAGATAACCAAATGACTAATGATATCGCTGCCACGCAGGTAGATGTCCAGACCTCCGCTACGGCTGAGGGCGGAGAAACGTCTGAACAGGTGTCCGCGCCGAAAAAGGGCAGGTCGGGCTGGCATCCGATCCGGCGTATGAAAAGCGCGTTTAGGGACAAAAAACCCCTGTTGATAGTTTTATTTCTTATCTTCATCATTGTATTTTTGTTCTTTTTTAATCGTATCGTGATTACTGTGGGCCCAGGTCAGGTTGGCGTTTTGTATCACCGACTAACTACTGGTACGCAGACGGATTATGTATATCCAGAAAAGGTACACTTCATTTGGCCGTGGGATAACATGTATGTCTACAATGTGCGGGTTCAGACGATTCCCCAGCAGCTTACCGTGCTGACGAATAAGGGACTACCCATTACGCTCAATCTTTCTATACGCTTCCGTCCCGAATACGATATGGTGGGTGTTCTCCATCAGAGTGTCGGGCCTGATTATGTCAATCTGATTATTGTCCCGAAGATTGAGTCTGTGTTGCGTAGGAAAATTGGTCAACTGAATCCTGAAGACGTCTATACGAACAAAGAGGGCGTATTGACCAATATTTTGTCGTTGGCGATCGATGAAGTGATGCAAGATTATATCGTGGTTGAGGATATCATTATTCGGAGCATGACGTTACCCGATACTATCGCTCAGGCAATCGAAGCAAAATTGACCGAGGAGCAGTTGCTAGAGAAGTACGAATTCACTTTGCAGGTTGCCCAGAAGGAAGCAGAGCGGAAACGTATTGAAGCGGGTGGAATCAGAGATTATCAAACCGTTGTTAAGTCATCCCTGAACGATCAATTTATTCGTTGGCAGGGGGTACAGGCGACGCAAGAGATCGCGAAGTCTAATAACGCCAAGGTTGTCGTTATTGGTTCCGGTAAGGAAGGTATACCAGTTATCTTAGGTAATCAATAAATGATACGCTGGATTCTTATTGGTATCGCTGTCGTGGTTGCTTACCAGGTTGTGATGGCGAGCTTTGATAATGTATACGTGGCCGCAACGAACCGTATGGAGTACAACCGATCTTCCAATTCCCTTGATAGATGTATTGCGATTAGCAAGAAACCGGACTTCTTGGAAACACTGAACCATTGCCAGACCTTTCTGAAAAACGCGAGCTGTAAACTATTGCCCGAGTCTAGTCCGGGCTGTATCGCCTTCCTCAGTGCGCCCTCTTACCAGAGTGATAATAATTTCTGTCTTAACTGGTCGTCACAGATGACGAAGTGCAGAAGGGCGGTGAGTGATAGCCTTGCGTATGGCCCGATCATGGACGCATTGGATAGTGACTTCGTAAAAAATCTTTCAAAAATGACCGGCTATCCCCTTGGGTCGATCCTAGGGGATCTGTTCTCGTTTCATGGCGTAAAGGTTAGCGATCCCTGGTTTAAGCATATTGATCAGCTTGATCAGGATGTCGTCAAAAATATCTACATCGCTACCATTGGCCCTGCCAATCTCGAACTGGATTTCTTTCGTGGTGTCGAGCTAGCCAGTCAGCGGTTGAACAAGAACGGTGGTGTGCGCGGCCATCAGGTTAAACTCGTGCGGAACATTGATGATGGTACGCCAGGTTGGAACCGCGAAAAAGTAAATGAGATCATCAGAAACAAAAGGATAGTCGCGGTTATCAATCGCCAAAACTCTGAGACAACCAAACCATTGACGATGCTCTTTGAGAATGGCGGACTCCTTGATTTCATCGTCTCGGCATCTAATGTCAGTATCATCCTGCCGAATATGCAGTACAATTTCCGGACACATCCAGACAATGTTCAACTGTCAGTAGCGTTGGCTAAGTTTTGTCGGGATAGTGGCCGTAAATCCATGGCGATGGTAACTGCACTAGACCCCTATTCGAAGGAGGTTAGCCATGCGTTTTATAATGCGGCGCTAGATGTTGGTATCCGCATACCCTACACCAAGGTGTTTTATGGCGAACAGGTGGATTTTACAAGTATCATCAACGACATTAAGCACAAGGGGGTTGAGGCCTTGTTTCTGGCGGGGACGCGCAACTCCAGCGTTGATTTCGTCAAACAGTGTCGGCGGTTTGGTCTAACGATCCCCATCTATGGTTCTAAGACGCTTGAGAACAGTGACTTTGTCATTCGGACGGGTGCTGCCGCAAATGGTATTGTTGTTCCGTCTATCTACAATGAAACACTGACCCACCAAGAAAATGTCGATTTTATCGCTGCCTATCGTAGACAATACGGCGAAGCGCCGACTACCTGGGCGATGCAAGGTTATGATGCGATGAATATTATTGCCCGTGCCATAAAAAATGCGGATTCAACCGAGCCACTGAAGGTTGCCTCGGTGATGCGCTACAAAGGCATGTGGTCGGGAGCGGGCGGTTCGTTCCATTTTGCTGAAGACGGTCAGGTGGAGGGGCGCCAGATCTTCTTCAAGGAGATTAGGAACGGAGACTTTGTGCTGGTCAAAAATGGGGATGCTGCCGTTGTGAAGAATTAGACCGATGATGGGTCTCGGTCGGTTCTAGAGAATGCAGGTTGGGCGCTGATTTTGGGTTGTGTGTTCGGTAGCTTTCATCGCTGTTCACCCAGAAATCAGCGAGTCGAATGATTGCGATTAGGAAGATGTAATGGCAACGGGGGTTTCCTCTTGGTAAGGCCCTCTCTTTTTCTTAAATTCTTTCGCTGCCTTGGGGGTTCGTAGCATCTGGGTGCATCATGTGCTGATTGCTACGGTACGTTTCCTATAGATACCAGAGATCGCCGGAGTTGTCGGGCGCAAATACGGCAGGCATAGGGACAATGGTTCTCGGCGTCCTCACTTCGGGTATGTCTTGCCAATAAGGTAGGCACTGCGCCCGACAAACCACGCAAACTACTTTCACGGTATTGTTGAAGTCATGGATTCAGTCAACGGTTCTTGTAATAACCTGGTTCGGCTGTTACGTCATTGGGCAACAACGACCCCAGAGGCGCTGGCCTATACCTTTCTGAAGGATGGCCGCGATGAGGGGCTACGGTTTACCTTTCAGGAACTCGACCGACAGGCACGCGCTATTGCGGTTTCCCTAAGTGGCGCACAAGGAGAGCGGGCGCTACTGCTCTATCCGCCGGGTATTGAATTCCTCGCTGGGTTCTTCGGTGCCCTCTATGCTGGGGTGATCGCAATCCCTGCCCCCCCTCCCGATGCGGCGCGTCTAAAGCGCACCTTGCCGCGCCTTCATGCCATCATCCATGACGCCGAGGCGTCGTTGGTGTTGGCGACGCACGATATTGTCGAGGCACTGGCGAAGGAGATGGTGCCAGAGGAGGGGGCACCTTCGATGCGTTGGTTCGCCACCGATCGAGCTGACACGACGCGAGCAGACGAGTGGTCGGGTGCTCCGCCCATTGATGACACCACCATCGCCTATCTGCAGTACACCTCGGGTTCAACCTCGACCCCCAAGGGGGTGATGCTGACCCATCGCAACATCATGGCGCAGAGTGCGACCCTCAAGGCTGGCTTTGGTTATGACCGGAACTCGATAGCCGTAACCTGGATGCCGTATTTCCATGATTACGGTCTGGTCGATGGCCTGTTGCAGCCGCTCTACAATGGCATACCCTGTTATGTGTTGTCGCCGTTGACCTTTCTGCGGCGTCCCGAGCGCTGGCTAGAGGCCATTTCGCGCTTCCGTGGCACCCATACCCAGGCCCCCAATTTTGCCTACGAACAATGTATCCAGAAGGTAAGTGCGGCGAAACGCGCCACACTCGATCTAAGCTGTTTGCGCGAGGCGAGTAATGGGGCAGAACCGATCCGGCGTGACACCGTAGAGGGGTTTATCAATGCCTTTGCTGAGTGCGGCCTTCACTCCGAGGCCATCTATCCCGCTTATGGTCTGGCCGAAGCAACCTTGCAGGTGACGGCCAAGCCCCACCGGACGCTGCCCCGTTATTGCTATGCCGATGCTGCCGCGCTAGAGCGTAACCGGATAGTCGTGGTCTCGCCCGACACGGCCAAGGCCAATTACCGCGCTATCGTGAGTTGTGGGGCACCGGCACCTGGCGTGGAGGTGGTGATTGCCGATTTGCTTACGCAGCGCCCTTTGCCCGATGGCATGGTCGGCGAGATCTGGGCTGCCGGCGAGAGTATCGGGGCTGGCTACTGGCGTCGCCCCGAGGAGAGTGAGGCGACCTTCGCCGCACGGCTTGCCGGAGACACCGAGCGTGGGCCATTCTTGCGCACCGGTGATCTCGGTTTCATGCTCAATGGTGAACTCTACATGACGGGTCGGGAGAAGGATCTCCTCATTGTGGCGGGTGTGAACCACTACCCGCAGGACATCGAATGGACGGTACAAAACGTCGATAGCGCCTTTCGGCAGGATCACTGCGCTGCCTTTTCGATCGAGGTCGAGGGTGAGGAGCGCGTGGTGGTGGTGGCCGAGATGGAACGGAGGCTCGATGACTGGGGCGAGCTGCTGGTGCGGGTGCGACGCGCCCTCTCCGAGAACCATGAACTCGATCTGTATGGGCTTTGTCTCATCAAAAAGGGTGAGGTGCTAAAGACCTCAAGCGGCAAGTTGCAGCGGCGTGGTTGTCGCGACGCCTATCTCCAGAACAGCCTAGAGGCATTCTTTCGTTGGCAACGGGATGCTGCTCTGCCCGCTCCGCATCAGCAAGGGGTCGGCCTGGCCACAACCAGCACACGAAGCGCTTTGGCTATTGAGCAATGGTTGTTGGCTGAGCTTGCGCGCGTCCTTGCCTTGCCGCTGGGCTCCATTCAGCGTACCACGCCGTTTGCGGAGTATGGCCTTAGCTCGCGTGGGGCGGTGGCCTTGGTGGGGGCGCTGGAGGAGTGGCTCGGCGTTGCCGAACTGCCGGCAACGCTCCTCTGGGAGTATCCCACTGTTGCTGCGTTACGCGACTATCTCCTGCATGGCGCGAGTACCGTGGCGAGTAGTGCGCTTGCGCCCGAAGCGACGAGTGATGAGGCGCTTGCCATCGTTGGCGTTGCCTGTCGTTTTCCGGGGGCTGCGGACACGGAAGAATTTTGGGATCTGTTGGTGAATGGGCGTGACGCCATCCGCGAGGTGCCGCCAACGCGCTGGTCGGTCGCGGAGTTTTACGCAGAGGAAGCAGCAACGCCCGGACACATCAATAATCGCTTTGGTGGTTTTCTCGACGAGGTGGCGGGCTTTGATGCGGCCTTCTTTGGTATTGCGCCGCCCGAGGCAACGGTCATGGATCCTCAGCAGCGCTTGTTGTTGGAGCTATGCCTTGAGGCGCTAGAGGCGGCTAACATCAATCCGCACACGCTGGCCGGTAGCGATGCTGGTGTGTTCATCGGCATTAGCACCGACGACTATACCGAGTGGCAGTTTTCCGAGCGGAACCGCATCAGTCCCTATGCCGGGACGGGTAAGGCGCTGTCTATCGCGGCGAATCGTATCTCCTACCAGTTCGACCTGCATGGCCCGAGCATGGCCATCGATACGGCCTGCTCGTCGTCGCTGGTGGCCTTGCACCAGGCCGCCCAGGCGTTGCGCCGCAATGATTGCACGCTGGCTTTGGTGGGTGGCGTCAATCTGTTGTTGTCACCGAAGATGAGCGTTGCGCTTTCGCAGGCGCAGATGCTCTCACCGGATGGTCGCTGCAAGGCCTTTGATGCGGCGGCGAATGGCTATGTGCGTAGCGAAGGCGGGGGTATGCTGGTCATGAAGCGCCTCGCTGATGCGCGACGTGACGGGGATACTGTCCTTGCCCTGCTGCGCGGCAGTGCGGTCAACCAGGATGGGCGCAGCAATGGTCTGACCGCGCCGAATGGTCTTGCCCAACAGGCGGTTATTCGCCGAGCGCTACAGGATGCTCGCGTGGCGGCCAGCGCAATTCGTGTCGTCGAGGCGCATGGTACGGGTACGGCGCTTGGTGACCCGATCGAGGTACGATCTCTACAGGCGGTGCTTGGCGAGGGACGCAGCGCTGACCAGCCCTGTCTCATCGGTTCGGTGAAGAGCAACATCGGCCACCTCGAGGCAGCGGCTGGGATGGCTGGCCTCATCAAGCTGGTTCTCTGTATTCGTCATGGTCAGGTGGTGCCGACGCTGCACTTCAAGACCCTAAACCCGCAGATTGCCTTGCACGGGACGCCGTTTGCGATCGCCTCGCAGTTGCAGGCGTGGCCGAACGGGGAGCGGCTTGCGTCGATCAGCTCCTTTGGCTTTGGTGGCACCAACGCGCACGCCATTCTGTCCGCGCCACCCGATGACGGCAATGGTGGTCTCACGCCTCAAGGCATGGCTGAAGTGCGCACGGATCACCACCTGTTGCTGCTCTCGGCCCACACGCGCCCAGCGCTGGCTACCCTCGCCAAGCGCTACCTGGGTCGTCTGAAACAGCACGAGGTGGCGCTGCCCTCTTTTTGTGCGAGTGCTGCGTTGGGGCGTGCTGCATGGAGTGAGCGGTTAGCGCTCGTTGCTGCGGATGGTGAGGCCCTCGCAGCCGGGCTCACAGACTTTGTGGTGCAAGGCGCGACACCTGTGGTGCGCGCCCTTGATCAAAGGCCGAAGGTTGCCTGGCTCTTTACTGGCCAGGGTTCGCAGTACAGCGGTATGGGAAAGGCGCTGTATCGGGGCGAGCCCGTCTTTCGCGCCGAGATCGAGCGCTGCAACCAAGTGTTGGCACCGCTCATCGGGGTGTCGCTGACTGAACTGCTGTGGGATGAGCACTTTGCCAAGCAGCTTGATAACACCCGTTATACCCAGCCCGCGCTGTTTGCCTTGCAGGTCGCCTTGGCGCGAACCTTGTTGCACTGGGGGGTTCAGCCTGACGCCGTGATGGGACACAGCGTTGGCGAGTATGCTGCCGCCTGCATCGCGGGCCTATTCACGGTGGAGGAGGGGCTGCACCTCACGGCGGCGCGTGGGCGACTGGTGGATGAACTCGGTGGTGCGGGTGGGATGGTTGCGGTGCTTGGTGATGAGTCTCGGGTACGTGCGGCCCTTGTTGGCATCGAAGGGGTTGAACTCGCTACCCTAAACGGCCCGGCGGGTCAGGTGATTGCGGGTAGCCACGAGGCTTTGGCGCGGGCGACCCTCCACCTTGAGGGGCTTGGTCTTGAGGTGCGCCCCCTTGTGGTTTCTCACCCCTTCCACTCGGTTGGCATGGAGCCACTAGAGGCACCCTTCGCGGAGGTGGCGCGTGGTGTTCGTTTTCAGCCACCACAGATTGCCCTTATCTCTAACCTGACCGCCGATTTTGCAAGCGCCGAGATGGCCGGTGCGGACTACTGGGTTGCCCATCTTCGTCAACCGGTGCGCTTTGCCGCGAGTATCGAGCGCCTCATCGCGCACGACTTCGATACCTTCATTGAGATTGGCCCGAAGCCCACCCTGCTCGGTATGGCGGAACGCATTGCGCACCCCGAGGGTGTTTTGTGGCTCCCGACCTTGCGTCCCGCTGAACCGGATTGGCAGCGCCTACTTACGACCCTTGGCCGCTTTTGGCAGCGGGGTGGTGCTGTCAATTGGGGGGCGTTTTATGGGCGCACACCGCGCCTTCTGCTCCCCCATTACCCGTTCGAGCGGCGTCGTTTCTGGCTCGACAGGCCGCGAGAGCGGGTCGCTCATGAGGCCACGTCATTGCTGGGTGAGAAGATCCAGTCACCGTTGTTTGCCGGGACACTCTTCCAGAATGATTTTAGTCTCGAGCGATTGCCGTTTTACGGGGAGCATCGGGTCTTCGGTGAGGTGGTGGTGCCGGCGGCGGGTCATCTCTCGTTGTTACTAGAGGCGGCCCTTGCCCTGCATGGTGAGCCAGCCTGTGAGCTTTCTAATATCATCTTTCCGCAACCACTGATCCTGCCGGAGGCGGGTGGGCGGCGGGTGCAATTGTTGGTCGAAAAGGGAGCCAATGATGCTGCCCAACTACGCCCGTTCCGGCTCATCTCGAGTACGCCGGAGGGGATGGCGACGGATGCCTATGAGACCCACGCAAGTGGTGTACTCGGTCGTGCCACGACCACCCCCTTGCTCGGCGTGACCGCGTTTGCCGCCGTGTCGCGGGATGATGGTTCTGTGGATGATTTCTATACGTCCATCTGGCAGCCCCAGATCGAGTTGGGGCAGACCTTTCGCTGCATAGAGACGCTGGCGCGTCGCGGGAGTACGGCGCAGGCACGGTTACGTGTGCCGGTGGAGCGCGGCCCGTGGAGTGACTTACAACTCTATCCAGGACTGCTCGACTCGGCCTTACAGGTATTGGCGGCACTCGTCACCCTAGACGCGAGTGAGGCCATGATCCCGTTTAGCATCGAGCGACTGGTCTACCACGGCCATGGTGTACAGCGGCCTCGGTGTTTTTGGAGCGAGGTCATGCTCCAGGCGAGCGATGACCCGACCATTGCGCTCGCCAATGTGCGCCTGTGGGCGGAGTTGGCGGACGGTAGTCACCACTTGGCGGCGGAGTTGCAGGGTTTTCGGGCGCGGCGGGTAGAGCGCGATCGGCTGCTGCGGGAATTACGGCGCGGCTACCAAGAGCACCTGTACCGCGTGGAGTGGGAGACGGTGACGGTTTCCGTCGCGCCTCTGGCGGGTCGTTGGCTTATCTTTGATGACCATGCCGGTCGCACCAGCGCCTTGGTGGCGCGGCATTCCCGAGGCGTCGTCGTGCAGACCCGCGAGGAACTGGCTGCCCATCTTACCGCCGAGGGGGGTGACTGGTGTGGGGTGGTGTTTGGCGCGGGCCTTGACCTGGTGGGTGCACCCGATGCGGCTGCGCTTGAGCCGCTGCTGACCCTGCTGCTTGCGGTGGTGGAGATACTTGCTGCAGAACCGCTACCGCTCCTGGTCTTGACGGCAGGCGGACAGACGTTGCTCGGTCGCTCTGGCGAGCCACTCCAACGTGCGTTGTGGGCGCTCGCGCGGGTGGTGCGCCGTGAACTACCGGCGTTGCGCTGTCAGCTCCTTGACCTTGAGGCAACCGAGGCGCGTGATGGCGACCTCCCATCGCTTGGGGACTATCCCGCCGAATTGGCCTGGCGTGATGGCCAGTTCTATCGGCCACTTCTGACACCCTATCGCCTCGCGCAAGGGGGGAAACTGTCCGCGCCGATTTGCGCCGATCGCGGCTACCTCGTCACTGGTGGCCTCGGAACACTCGGGCTCTCGTGTGCGCAGTGGTTGGTTCAGCAGGGGGCGGGCATGGTGACGTTACTGGGTCGTCGCCCCCCGAATGCCGAGCAGCAGGCGCAGCTTGCGCGGCTCGGTGAGGCGAAAACCATTATCCGGGTCGTTGCTGGGGACGTAACCGATGGTGTGGCGCTTCGAGCGCTCTGGCCTTCCTTGACTGGGGGAGTATTGCCGCTTGCGGGGGTCTTTCACCTGGCCGGTGTGCTGGATGATGGCCCGATCCTGCAGCAGACGTGGCAGCGCTTTCTGCCGGTGCTGGCACCGAAGGTTATCGGCAGTTGGCATCTGCACCAGTTGAGTCAGTCGCTTGCGCTGGATTATTTCGTTGCCTTTTCTTCGATAGCGCCCGTTGTTGGTTCTGCTGGTCAGGCGAGCTATGCCTTTGCCAATGGCTATCTGGATGGGCTGATGGCGAGCCGAAGTGGCGACGGGCTTGCGGGTCTCACTATCAACTGGGGGCCGTGGCGGGGTGGCATGGCGGCCTCGCTGACCCAGCGCTTTAGCGAGTGGGGCATAGAACTCCTCGACCCGATGCGGTCGTTTACCACCCTTGCGTCTCTCTCTGCAGCACCACCCGAGGGGGGAGAGGTCGCGGTCTTTCCGGTAGATTGGGGGCGGTTTATCAGCCGCAGTGGCGCGAATCCGCTCTACGACCACCTGAAGCCTGAGAGTGCTGCGGTAAGTGCCAGCACCACGACCCGCAGTTGGATGGATAGCCTCGCGGCAGCGGAGGGTGAGCAACGCTGGACAATGCTCGAGCAGTATCTTCGCGAGACGATTGCAACGACCGTTGGGCTCGCTGACGCCGACTCGTTTGCAGCACGGAAACGCTTGTTTGAGTTAGGGCTTGATTCCCTCGGTGCGGTAGAGCTGCGCAACCGCTTGGTGCAGATGCTTGGGCGTGATCTGCGCTCCACCCTGCTCTTCGACTACCCAACCCTCGCAGCACTCCTCGGCCACATCGGCAATGAGGTATTGGGCTGGCCGCACCAAGGGGCTGAGCCCGTAGCAGAGGTGGTGGCGCAAGTGGAGGCGTTGGATGCCCTCTCGGATGAGGCGTTAGCGGCCCTTTTGGCAGCAGAATTGGGTTAATCTAGTGACATGAGCGCAACCAGTCCTGACTACCGCGCCTTGATGACCAAGGCGCTGCTTGAGATCAAAGAACTAAAGTCGCAGTTGCAACAGGCGCGGATGCGCGATGGTGAGGCCATCGCGATCGTGGGTGCCGCCTGTCGTTTTCCCGGGGGCGCGAATACGCTTGCAGGCTATTGGGAACTACTGGTCAATGGCCGCGACGGGATTGTCCCGGTGCCTCCCGAGCGCTGGCCGGTGGACGCCCACTACGACCCCGACCCGGACGCCCCAGGCAAGATCTGCTCCCGAGAGGGGGGCTTTATCGACCAGCCGGTTGGGCATTTTGACGCCGCGTTCTTTTCTATCTCGCCGCGTGAGGCGGAAAGCATGGATCCGCAGCAGCGGCTCCTGCTCGAACTCTGCTGGGAGGCGTTGGAACACGCCAACTATGTGCCAGAAAAACTCTTCCAGAGTAATAGTGGTGTTTTTATCGGCGCGAGCAGTCAAGACCACGCGACGCGCATTCTGGGGGAGGCACCTTTCACCGACATTGATGGCTACTATGGGACGGGCAGCGCGGCCTCACCGATTGCTGGTCGCATCTCGTATCTCTTTGGGTTTACCGGCCCGAGTTTTGTTGTTGATACCGCTTGCTCCTCTTCGCTCCTGTCGTTGCATTTGGCCTGCGAGAGTCTGCGCCGCCGCGAGTGTGACCTCGCCCTTGGTGGTGGTATCCAGTTGCTCACGCACCCGGGTATCTCGATTGCGTTTACCAAGGCGCATATGCTTTCGGTCGATGGTCGCTGCAAGACCTTTGATGCGGCGGCCAATGGCTATGCGCGCGGGGAGGGCGGCGGCATCGTTGTGCTCAAACGGCTAAGCGACGCCGTGCGCGACGGTGACACCATCCTCGCACTCATCAAAGGCTCAGCGGTCAACCAAGATGGCCCGAGCGGCGGTCTTACGGTGCCAAGCGGCCCCTCGCAAGAGGCGGTGATCCGCGAGGCCTTGCGGCGTGGCGCAGTAGACCCGTCGCAGGTCAATTTCATCGAGGCGCATGGTACTGGCACCCCCCTTGGTGACCCCATTGAGGTGGGCGCACTCCAAGGGGTGTTTGGCAACCACCGGAGCAGTATAAGCCCGCTCTGGATGGCTTCGGTCAAGACCAACATCGGCCACCTTGAGGCCGGGGCTGGGATTGCGAGCGTCATCAAGGTGATGTTGTCGCTACGCGAGCGCACCCTGGCACCGCATCTCCATTTCAAAAACCCGAACCCGATGATCCCGTGGCAGCAGTTGCCGATTCGGGTGTTGACCGGGGCAGCGCCATGGCAGCCGGTGGCGGCGGGTGTGCCGCTGACGGCGGGGGTCAGTTCGTTTGGTTTTAGCGGCACCAATGTGCATGTGGTGATGAGCGAGGCCCCAATGGCGGCGTCTGTGACGCCACCATTGCCGGTGGCGGAACCCCAGGCGGGTGGTGCGGTGGCCGAAGCGCCCACGCCAACTGGCGCACCGCTGCCCACCGACCAATTGCTGGTGTTGGCAGCCCGTAGCGAACCAGCGCTTCACGAGTTGGTGCAGCGCTACATCGTGCGTCTTGCGGACGCAGACGAGAGTACGTGGGCCTCTATTGCGCACACGGCGGCGGTGGGGCGCACCCATTTCGCGGAACGTCTGGCGCTTGCGGCAGCGAGTGCGAGCGAGGCGCGCCTGAGGTTGCAGGCGTTTGCAGAGAGTCGCGCCGAGGGGAGTATGCTCTGGCGGGGCACGGCACTAGAGGGGCGCTACCCCAAGGTGGCCTTGCTGTTTAGTGGTCAAGGCTCGCAGTACAGTGGGATGGGTGAGGCGCTCTATCGAACCGGGCCTATCTTTCGCGAGGTGATTGACCGCCTTTCGCGGGTGCTCGAACCGCTGCTCGGGCAATCTCTGCCCGCGCTATTGTTTGCGGGTGGCGCAACGCTTGATGAGACGGGTAATACCCAGCCCGCGTTGTACGCACTAGAGGTAGCGCTTGCGGCCCAGTGGCAGGCGTGGGGCGGTAAGATTGCGGCAGTCCTGGGTCACAGCGTTGGTGAATACGCCGCAGCCGCCGTGGCGGGGGTGTTCTCCCTAGAGGACGGCGCACGATTGATCGCCGAGCGGGCGCGTCTCATGCAGGCCTTGCCAGCGGGTGGCGGTATGGTCGCGGTGTTGACGGCCAGGGCCGAGGTAGAGGCGGTGCTTGGTTCTCTGGCGTTGCATGGGCTTGGTATTGCTGCCGACAACGGCCCCCGCAGTGTCGTGGTCTCGGGTGGTGCCGGGGAACTTTCGCGCCTGCAAGGCCACTTTGCCGCGCTTGGCGTTGAGTGCCGACCCTTGGCGGTCTCACATGCCTTTCACTCCCCCTTGATGACGCCGATGTTGGCACCGTTTCGGGCGCGGGCAGAGACGATCGCGTATCACGCGCCGAGAATACCCATCTATAGCAATGTCACCGGACGATGTGAGCGCACGGAGCGGTTTTGCTCTGCCGATTACTGGGTAGAGCATATCCAAAGGCCGGTGTTGTTCCAGGAGGCGCTACGTGCCTTGCTTGCGGATGGTTGCAACCTGCTGGTGGAGGCCGGGCCACGGCCTACCCTTCTTGGTATGGGGCGGACGATCGCCGAGGCTCTGGGTCTGCCGCTTGCTGCCGATGCGGGTGCCTGGTTGCCGCTCCTGCGCCACGGGGAGCCTCCTTTGCAGCAGGCCCTCTCGACCCTGGGCGGCTATTGGTGTCGCGGTGGTGCGCCGGACTGGTCGCGCCTCCGTGGTGTGCCGAGTGGTCGCGTGGAGTTGCCCACCTATCCTTTCCAGCGCCGTCGTCATTGGCGCGAGGTGGCCCTGAACGGCCAGCAGGGGGTGGGAGGTTTTCATGGCGAGCAGACAGTAAACCATCCTTTGTTGGCGCGTCGTTTCGCCTCGCCACTCATCAGCGAGCGCCTCTACGAGACGCCGTTTAGTAAGAGCGCCTTACCACTCCTTGAGGATCACCGCATCTTTGGTGCGTTGGTGGTTGCGGGTGCCTCGCACCTCTCGTTAATAATTGGCGCGGTACTGGTCGAGGATGCGGCCCTGCCGCTGCAACTGCAACGGGTGGTCTTTCCCCAGGCGTTGGTAGTCACTGAGGACGGCGAGCGACGGGTGCAATTGCTCCTGACCCCAAAGGCAGAAGGTGGGCTAAGCCTTCGCCTGGTGAGCTTTGGTGAGGAGACAGAACCTGCAGTACACGCCATCGGTGAGCTGGTGCGGCAAACGTCGCTGCCCTTTACCCCCCTCGACTGGGCAGGGTTGGCCCGCCGCTGTAACGAGGCGATGGTCGCCGAGGAACTTTACCTGGCCCAAGCGCGGCGTCAGATCGTGGTGGGCTCGAGTTATCGCTGGTTGCGTGAGGTCTGGCGTGGTTCGGGTGAGGCGATTGCGACCCTAGCGGCCCCGCAAGAGAGTGCTGCCCGCTTCGAGTTGCACCCGGGGCTTATCGATAGTTGTTTTGGTCTGCTCGTGACAACGGCAACCCTTGCCGCAGAAGAAACGGTCATCCCGTTTTCGCTTGAGTCACTCACCCTCTACCAGCGTGTGCCCAATGAACCGCTGCGTGCCCATGCGAGATTGCGCGAGGGTAGTCCCGAGGGGCAACGCCTGGTGGGTGACATCTGGTTGGAAACCCTGAGTGGCGAGCCGGTTGCGAGTTTTATTGGCCTAGAGGGGCGGAAGGCAAGCCGAATGGCGCTGACGGCCCTCATCGACCCCAGTAGTCGCTGGTTGTATCGGCGCGAGTGGCAGGCGCTCACCTTGCCGGGGGTGCTGACCGGCTCGGGGGTGTGGCTTTTGTGTTGCGATGCTGGCGGTTGTGGTGCTGCCTTGGCGGAACTCTGGCGGGCGCTCGGGCGGCAGGTGATTACCGTGGTTGCGGGTGGCGCGTTGGCGCGCCTGGACGCCAATCACTATCAGGTAGATGCAAGCGATGTAGCGCAATTGTCGGGATTGTTTCAGCAGATCAATAGGCCGCTTGCTGGGGTCATCAACCTCTGGCCGTTGGATGGCGCGACCATCGACTGGGAGGCCGTCGAGGCGCAACAGCAATCGATCCTTGGCACCAGTCTTGCGCTGCTGCGGGCGATGGCGGCAGCGCGGGTAGTGTCGCCGCTTATCCTGGTCGGCAGCCAGGGCTGTGCGGTGGGCGCAATCGACGCCTTGCCTGCGCCGCAGATGTCAACATTGATGGGACTTGTGCGGAGTGCGGTTGCCGAATATCCCGAGTGGCGCGTAGCGGTCGTTGATCTTGATCGGTGTGGCGCGGGGGCCGCTCGGCAGTTGAGTGATGGGGTGGCCTCTGTCCTGGGGGGTAGTGAGTTGTTGGTCGCGTGTCGCGACGGGCGGTTCTATGGGGAGCGACTGCAGCCCTATCGGCTGGCCTCTTCGGCCACCAAGACACTCGCCGCCGATCAAACCTATCTGATTACTGGTGGCACGGGTGCTTTGGGGCTCGCGGTCGCGGAATGGCTGGTCGAGCGGGGCGTGCGCTTTCTTTTGTTGCTGGCGCGTCGTGCCCCAGACTCATCGGCGCTGACGGCTATGCTGCGCTTGCGTGCGCTTGGCGCACGGGTTGAGGTTCGCCTGGTTGATGTCGGTGATTTCGCGGCCCTTAGTCAAATCTGGGCCGAGGTTGGCGCAATACTCCCGCCCCTCTGTGGTGTGGTGCATCTCGCGGGCCAACTGGATGATGCGCCGCTTGCCGAGATGGATTGGTCGCGGCTCTATCGGCCCTTGTCGGCGAAGCTTGCGGGTGCTTGGAACCTGCATCGTTTGACCAGGGGAATGCCGCTTGATCTGTTTGTGTTATTTTCCTCCATGACCGCACTGCTCGGCAGTCCGGCGCAGGGTAACTATGCGGCGGCCAATGCCGCGCTGGGTGCCCTGGCTGTACATCGCCATCGTGCGGGTCTTCCGGCGCTTGCGGTGCATTGGGGGCCGTGGGCGGAGATCGGCATGGCGGCGCGATTGGCTGCCCACAACCAAGAGCGTCTTGTGGCGCTTGGGATCGACTCCTTGCTACCCGCCCATGCGCTCCGTGTGCTGGGTGGATTGCTTGAGCAGCCGCATGTCGCAGAGGTCGCGGTCATGGCGATTGACTGGGATCGCTACCCGGCTGCGGTAGCCCCCCTGACTGCCCATCTCTGCGAGCGCTCACCCGTCGTTGCGAGTGGCGGCGGTTTGCTACAGACCTTGAGTGATTTGCCGCTGGCGCGTCGTCGTCCCGAGTTGTTGCGTTACCTCGGCAATCTGTTGAAAGAGGTGTTGCGCATGGAGGCGGGTAGTCGTATCGACCCACGGGAGCGGTTGTTTGACATCGGTGTCGATTCGCTAATGGCGTTGGAGCTAAAAAATCGTCTCCAGCGTGATCTCGCGCTGACGCTACGGGTAACGCTCCTGTTTGACTATCCAAGCCTTGAGGCGTTGACCAATTATCTGCTCGATGATCTACTGGCGGCAACATTGCGCCAAGATACTGGTGTGGCCGGGGCAGGGGAGACCACCATCGAGGAGATGACGGACGAGGATGCCGAGGCAGAACTGCTGGCACAACTTGCGCAGTTGGAGGGGCTTTCGTAGTTTGGTGAATTGCAGTCGTCGCGTCGCTCTCTGAATGGTTGGAGGTTGGCTATGAAAAAAGCTCTGGTTGTTGTGGCCGTGATCGTGGCTATCGTGGTGGTCGGCGTTCTTGCGGTGCCGGTGTTGTTTTCGGCGGAGCGGGTCAAGACGGAACTGGTCGCCAAGGTGAAGGAAATGACCGGGCGCGACCTCACCATCGGTGGCAGGTTTGCGTTCTCGCTGCTGCCGACGCTTGGCGTACAGGCAGAGGGTCTGACGCTGGCTAATCCACCTGGCTATCGTTCGCCCGCCCTTCTTCAGCTCCGCGAACTGGATGCGCACCTTAAGCTCTGGCCGTTGTTGATGGGCCGCTTCGAGCTGGATGGCGTTGTCCTGCGCGCCCCGACCATCTCCCTTGAGGTTGACGGGAACGGTCGCGGCAACTGGCTACTGACCAAAGCGGCGGTTGCACGAGCGGCAGAAACAAGTCCTCTGGCACCAGCAGCGCTCCCCCCCGTGCCCGCAAGTGCTGGCAAAGGGGCTGGTGGCGTGAAAGGGGTATCCGACGTTCGCTTGGGTGACGTTCGCATTGAGGCTGGTACACTCACCTACCTTGGCGATAAGGGCGTTACCGAGACCGCCGAGGGTGTGGATTTTGATCTCATCATGAATAGCCTGGACGAACCGCTGACGGTTAAGGGTGGGCTCATCTGGCATGGTCAGGCCCTCGCGGTGGACATGACGTTTGCGAGGCCCCGTGCCCTTCTCGAAGGCCGCGACAGTGCGGGGAGTGTGAATCTCGCGTCCCAGTCGTTGCGCTTGGCCTTTGCTGGCTCTTTCGGTGGCGCGAGTACTGGGACGCTTGAGGTTACGTCACCGTCGTTGCGCTCGCTCGCCGCGTGGGTGGAGGGTAGGCCCGTGGCGAGTAGTGGCCTGGGCCCGTTCGCAATGAAGGCGCATGTGGCGGCGGATGCGGGGCTGCTTGCGCTTACGGATGTGATGCTTTCACTGGATGCAAGCAAGGCCACGGGCAGATTGTCGGCTGCACTGGGAGGCGCACGGCCCGCGATGAAGGGCCAGCTTGACCTCGAAACCCTTGATCTCACTCCCTATTCGACTCCAGAGGACAAGGCGGCTAGCAACGTGCCTGCTGCGCCGTCGGACGATCAGGCAATCATTAAGTCTCATTCAGACTGGAGTGATGACGCAATTGACGCCTCGCTGCTGCGCTCGGTCGATGCGGATGTCGCGCTCCATGCGGCCTCAATCCGCTTGCGGCAAGAAGAGGTGGGGCATAGCGCACTACAGGTCGCCCTCCATGACGGGAAGCTCACCGCTGTTCTTGCCGATACCGTGTTCTTTCAGGGCAAGGGCGCGGGACAGATTGCGTTGGATGGCACGGGGGTAGGCGTTCTGGCGGATGTCCAATTCGCGCTGACCGACGTACAGGCGGGGCATTTGCTTGCTGCTTTTGGCATTGGTTGGCTAGAGGGCGAGGCCAATACCGAGTGGCAACTCGCCCTGCACGGCGCGAGTCCGCGTCAGTTGGTCTCATCCCTTAGCGGAAAGGGGACGCTCATCTGTGAGAATGGCGCGGTTCGGGGCATCAATCTTGGCGCAGCGGGGCGCAATGCCGCGTCTGGCCGCTTACCGGATGGGCAAGACGCGCCAAAAACCGCCTTCTCTGATCTATCGGGTTCGTTCTCGATTGCGGATGGGGTAGTGACCAACCGTGATCTAAAGCTGAACGCGCCGCTGTTGCGGGTGACTGGTGCGGGGAGTGTTGACCTACCCAAACGCACGGTGCAGTACCGCATTGAGCCGACACTCCTCGCCAATCAGGAAGGGCAAGGTAAACCGAAGGGTGACGGTGGACTCACGGTGCCGATCATCGTCGATGGTTCACTAGATGAGGTGCATTTCCGCCCCGACCTCGAGAGCCTTGCGAAGAGCAAGGCCGTATCTGGCGTGAGAGACTTTCTAAAGCACCAGACCTTGCCGAAGGGTTTGCCGTTCGATCCAGCCAAGTTGTTTGGCCAATGATCGGTCGAAAAGGGCAGTAGGGAAACTACGCCGACACCGCTGCCTGGGGCGATGCTTGCGGCGCACTGATTCAACCAGAGAAAAAGGCAGAAGCCAACCAATATGACGCAGAAACCGGAACTTTCTCCGACCAAACGGGCGTTGCTGGCGCTACAAGAAATGCAGGCAAAGGTGGCGCGGTTGGAGAGCCAGCAGCGCGAACCGATCGCTGTGGTGGCGATGGCGTGCCGTTTTCCTGGGGGTGCCAATACCCCGGAGGCGTTTTGGCAGATGCTCTGCGAGGCGCGTGATGCGATCACCGAGATACCCCCCGAGCGTTGGGACGTGGAGGCCTACTATGACAAAGACCCCAATGTCCCAGGCAAGATGTACACCCGCTTTGGTAGTTTCTTAAGCGCGATTGATGCGTTTGACCCGATCTTTTTTGGCATTACCCCGCGTGAGGCGCACTCCATCGACCCCCAGCACCGCTTGTTGCTACCGGTGACCTGGGAGGCGCTAGAGAATGGTGGTTTTGATGTCAACGCCTTGTACGGTAGTCGCACCGGCGTCTATGTCGGGATTAGTAATTTCGAGTATGGCGCGGCCCTCTGGTCGGATAGCCCGGAGCGGATCAGCGCCTATTCTGGCACCGGTGGTTCGCTCGGGGTGGCTGCGGGTCGTTTGTCCTATACGTTTGGGTTCACCGGCCCGAGCATGATCATCGATACCGCCTGTTCCTCGTCGCTCGTCACCACCCACCTCGCGATGCAGGCATTGCGGCTTGGGGAGTGTGATCTCGCGATCAGTGCTGGCGTCAATCTCATCTACGGCCCAGAGACCCATATCAATTTCTGTAAGGCGCGGATGCTGGCTGCCGATGGCCACTGCAAGACCTTCTCTGCCGCCGCCGATGGCTACGCCCGAGGGGAAGGGGTCGGGGTCTTGGTGTTGAAGCGTCTAAGCGACGCTAAACGCGATGGCGATACGGTGCTTGCCTTATTGCGGGGTTCGGCAGTCAATCAGGATGGGCCGAGTGGCGGCCTTACCGTGCCGAACGGGCCGTCGCAGGTCAAGGTGATCCGCGCTGCCCTGGCGAGTGGCGAGATTCACCCTGATCAAGTGGGCTACCTAGAGGCCCACGGTACGGGTACAGCACTCGGCGATCCGATCGAGATGGGGGCGCTTGCGACTGTCTTTGGGTTGCGCAAGACGCCGCTCCGTGTTGCCTCGGTGAAGACCAATGTGGGGCATTTGGAGTCGGCGGCGGGTATCGCGGGGTTGATCAAGGCCGTCCTTTCGGTGCAACACGGGGCGATTGCGCCGCATCGCAATTTCGAGCAACCAAGCCCGCATATCGACTGGGCGTCAATCTCGGTTGCAATCCCTACGGCCCTCACCGAGTGGCCAGATCCGGTGCGGATTGTCGGGGTTAGCTCCTTTAGTTTTAGTGGCACCAATGCCCATGTGGTGGTGTCGAATGATGTTCCCGTGGGCGCGACCGTTGAAGCGCTTACACACGAGCCGTCCCCGCTGGTTGCGCCAACGACCTGGCCCGCAACGCGCCTGCTCGCGTTGTCGGCGAAGAGTAGTGCTGGGCTACAGGCGTTGGCTGCGCGGGTCGCAGATGACCTGGAGCGTCGCCCGAGCAACGCCTGGCATGGCTACTGTGTCGCGGCTGCCCGTGGGCGCGGTCACTATAGCCATCGTCTCACGTTACTCGCCGACACCCCAGCGGCTGCCGCCACACGGTTGCGAGTGGGTGAGGCGCAGACCAGTCG
The DNA here is from genome assembly GCA_903881315.1 of uncultured Thiotrichales bacterium. Taxonomy (GTDB): domain Bacteria; phylum Pseudomonadota; class Gammaproteobacteria; order CAIRSR01; family CAIRSR01; genus CAIRSR01. The sequence goes on from CAIRSR010000113.1 coordinate 30,656, forward strand.
CCGTCCGGTGAATCCGCCGCGCATCGCCTTTCTGTTTACTGGACAGGGTGCGCAGTATCTCCAGATGGGGCGAGAACTCTATGAACAAGAGCCTTATTTTCGGTCGATTTTAGAACAATGCGAGGCCATCGCGAGTCCGCTGATTGGGCGTTCGTTGCTCGGGCTGTTGTATCCCGCGCCCGAGGCGGCGACACCCGAGGCGGAGGCCCTACTGGCCGCGACCGAGTATACCCAGCCTTTGCTGTTCGCAATCGAATATGGGTTGGCACAGTTGTGGCGGCATTGGGGTATCGAGCCGGAGGCGCTGATTGGTCATAGTGTCGGCGAGTTGGTGGCGGCGACGGTTGCGGGTCTCTGGACGCTAGAAACCGGGTTGACCTTAACCTGTGCGCGGGGTCGTCTGCTCGCAGCCTTGTGTTCGCCGGGTGCGATGGCCTCTGTCCCGTTAAGCTCGGCGGCGGTCAGTGCCCGTTTGGCGACCTATCGCGAGCGGGCGAGCGGGGTGGTGCTTGCGAGCATCAACGGCCCTGAGAGTGTCGCGGTCGCGGGAAGTGCCGCTTCTCTCAACGCGCTCATTGCGGCGCTTGCCGCCGAGGGGATTGAGGCTAAGCCATTACGGGTCTCCCACGCCTTTCATTCGCCGCTCGTTGAGCCCATGATCGCGGCGTTTCGGGCGGAACTTGGCTCGGTGAGGTTTGCGACCCCAACCATCCCGATTCTCTCTAACCTCAATGGTGAGTTTGCTGACCCGCAGGTGCTTGCTACTCCCGCTTACTGGTGCCGACATCTCCGTGAACCGGTGCGTTTTGCCGATGGGTTGGCGCGACTGTTGGCGGAGGGTTTCGATACCTTTATTGAAGTAGGCCCAAAGCCAACCCTCTGTGCCTTTGGGATGGCGCAAGCGGAGGCTCTTGGGATGACGGCGAGCTGGTTGCCGAGCTTGCGCTATCGCGTCGAACCCTGGCGGCAGTTGTTGCTTAGTCTTGGCGAACTCTATCGTCTTGGTCTGGATGTGGCCGCCTCGGCGCTGGCGCAGGGGGGGCCGCGCTATCCGCTCAGATTGCCGAATATGCCGTTCCAGACCGATCACTACTGGCTAGAGAAACCAGCAGAGCGGGTGCGCCTGCGTGGTGGTCATCCGCTGCTGGGCGAGCGGCTTGAGACGCCGTTGCTTGCAGCGGGTGGGGTATTGTTTGTCAATGAACTCTCCGCCGAGAGTTTTCTTGCCCACCACCAGATCTTTGGCCAGGTCGTGTTGCCTGCAGCGGGGCATATGGAGATGGCGTTGGCGGCGGCGGGGGCGTTGCTGCCGAACGGCGCGTGGCTCCGCGAGGTCACTATCCAGCGGGCGCTCGTCCTGCCAGTCGCGGCTGCGCTGCCCGTGCAGATGGTGTTGCAAGCGAGCGCGGATGGCTACCGCTTTACCATCTATGCGCCGACCGAGGGCGTTCCCGGGGCTACTTGGCAGCCGTATTCCGCAGGCGAGTTGGTCGCGGGGGTCTTGCCGCTTCGCCCCATGATTACGCTGGATGAGATGCGAGCGCACTGTGATGAGGCGTTTCCGGTTAGCGAATACTATCGGCTGGCGCACTCGGTGGGGATTGCCCACAGCGCAGACTTCCAGGCGCTGACCGGTCTCTGGCGTGCGCCGGATGCGGTGCTGGCGAGGATTGAACTGCCGCCTGCGCTGGCGGGGGAGGCGGGCGCGTTTCGGTTGCATCCGGTGCTCTTGGATGCGGCCTTTCAGGCGGCGAGTGTGTTGCTGCTCGCGCGCGGTGTTACCTACCTGCCGGTCGGTCTTGCCGAGTTACAGACTACCCGCCCGTTGCCCAAACAGTTGTGGTGCTGGGTCACGGCGCAGGCGGGCGCGGAGGACGCACGGTTGTTTCTGGCTGACCTGCAATTGTTCGATGATGAGGGTGAGCAGATTGCTGAGGTGCGCGGGCTTTGCTTCCAGCAGGTTGATGTCCACGTCCTCACCGACGCCAGGCGGCGCTATGGGTCGTGGCTCTACCAGATTGCCTGGGAGACGCAACCGCTCTTTGGTGTGCAGCCACCGTGCTCACCGCCACAATTGGGTGTCGCGCTCGCCGAGGCAACGCGCGAACTGGTGCCGCAGTGCGCGTTTTATCAGCCGTTTTTGGCGGGTCTTGAGCAGTTGGCGGGCGGCTATATCCAACAAGCGCTACAGCAGTGTGGTTGGCAGCCAGCGCCGAACAGTGTCTTTACTACCCCTGCCTTGGCCAAACAACTCGGTGTGCAAGAGTCCTTTGCTGCGTTGTTTGAGCGCTGTCTCGCCATCCTCGCCGAGGACGGTGTTCTCCGCCGCGAGGCCGACCAGTGGCGGGTAGTGACGCCCCTTGTGGCGTTGTCTCCTGCTGTGGTCGAGGCATTGCGTCTGCAGTATCCGGCGGCGCTGCCGGAGATTACGCTCTTGGAGCGTTGCGCGAGCGTTCTTGCTGGTGTGTGGCGTGGTGAGGTCAATCCACTGCATCTCTTGTTCCCAGAAGGTTCGCTTTCGGTCACGACGTTGCTCTACCAGCATTCGGTGGGGGCGCGGATCATCAATGATCTGCTGGCGTCTGCGGTGCAACGAGCGGTTGCGGGTCTGCCGACAACCCAGGGCATTCGCATCCTAGAGATCGGCGGCGGCACCGGTGGCACCACGACGCGCTTGTTGCCACTGCTTCCGGTGGGGCGTAGCGATTATCTGTTTACTGACATCTCGACCTACTTTACCAACCATGCCAAGCAGCAGTTTGGCGGCGAGTATGGCTTTGTCCGTTACGGATTGCTCGATATTGAGAAATCACCACCGGCGGAACTGTGCGGCCAGTTTGACCTTGTCGTTGCCGCGAATGTGGTACACGCCACCCGTGTGCTTGGCGAGACCCTGGCCCATTGCGCGGAACTGCTGGCCCCAGGCGGGATGTTGGTGCTCCTCGAGGCAGAGGCCCGCCAACGCTGGCTCGATCTCACTTTTGGCATGACCGACGGTTGGTGGCGCTTTATCGGTAGCGACCCGTTCCGCGCTGATTATCCCCTCTTGACGACCGAGCAATGGCGTACATTACTGCCAACCTGTGGGTTTGATGGGGTGACGATACTCGGGCCCGATCAATACAGCGAAGCGGCACAGTTACGCCAAAACATCGTTCTCGCACGACGCGCTCTGCGGGAGGTTGCTCTCCCGCCCCGTCTTGCGCTGGGTCGTTGGTTGATTGTTGGCGACAGTGGGCCCGGGGGGGTTGGCGCACTCTTGGCCGAGCGCTGTGTCGGACGCGCAACGCTGGTTGCCCGTGACGCTTTTCTTAGCAACAGTGCCGCATTGTTGGCAGAACCGCTCGCGGGGGTTGTGTTGGTGTATGCCCTCGAAGAAGACACGCCCCTCGAAGCGCCCCAAGCACTGCTTCATGCACAAGAGCGTATCAGTACGCCGTTGTTGCGGTTGTTGCAGGGTTTGGGGAATGAGCGGACGTGCGCATTGTGGGTGGTCACCCGTGCGGCGATAGCCGTACCGTCCGATCCGTCTTGCGAGGCTTCCGACTTGGCGCGTGACGCACAAGGTCTGGTGCAGACCGTGCTGCATGGCCTGATGCGCAGTGCCGTTGTCGAATATCCGCAATTACAAACGGTGGTTCTCGACCTCCCCGCCGCTGAAAGCAAGGCCGCGAGCGCCGAGCGCGTCTGGCGCGAGTTTGCCGCAGCGCAACAACCCGAGGAGGTGGTGGTGCTGCGCGATGCGGGTCGGTTCGTGCGTCGGCTGCAACGCGATGACGCCCAACCCGTCGCGAAACGCTTGAGTCTTAGCGCCGAGGCTTCTTATCTCATTACGGGTGGTCTTGGTGACCTTGGGCTGCTCGTGGCGCACTACCTAGTAGAGCAGGGGGCACGCTACCTGGTCTTGCTCGGGCGGAATGGGCCGCGTGAGAGTGCGAAGGCAAGTCTCGCGGCACTCGAAGCGGCTGGGGCTGTGGTCGAGATTGCAACGCTTGATATTACCGATGACCTCGCGCTTCAGGCCTTGCTCGCATTGCCTCGGCCACCCCTGCGTGGGGTTGTCCATGCGGTTGGTGCGCTTAGCAACGGCGCTTTGGCGACAATGGACTGGCCGAGGCTTGCGTCCGTCTTGAGCGCCAAGGTGTTGGGTGGCTGGAACTTACACCAGGCAACCGAGACGTTGCCGCTTGATTTCTTTATCCTATTTTCTTCGATCAGCTCAGTATTCTGGTCGGAGGCGCAAGGCAACTATGCTGCCGCCAATGCCTTTCTTGATGAGCTGGCGGGATTCCGAGAGCAACGACAACTGCCCGCACTCGTGATCAACTGGGGCGCTTGGTCGGAGATTGGTCTTGCGGCCCGCACCGGCGCGTTGGCCCACGCGACGGGGCAGGGTGTCGCGGCGATTCGGCCAGACGACGGCATCGCCCTTTTCGACCTGCTCTGGCAGCGGCAAGGGCAGGTGATAGTAACGTCGGTGGACTGGCCGAACCTGCTCCGGCAACTACCAAAGCCAATGCCGTTGGTAGAGCACTTTAGGGACAAGCAGGCAGCGGCGGTTGTTGCGGCAATGGGAGGTAGCGCTTGGCTTACGCAGTTGCGTACACTGCCAACGAACGAACAGCGTGCGGTATTGCTCGATCGCGTGCGCGAAGAGGTTGCGCGGGTGATTGGTGGTAGCGCCTCCCAGCTCGACGATCAGACCGGGTTTTTCGATCTAGGGGTTGATTCTCTGACCGCAGTAGAGTTACGCAATGCCTTGCAGGCGGCTTTACCAGTAAACTTACCGGCAACGCTGTTGTTTAAGTATCCGAACATTGCTGCGCTGGCTGCCTTCTTGGCGACCGAACTGCTAAGTGAGGGGTCGCCTCCGGTGGCTCCTCCCCAAGTTGCTGTTGCTTCCGCAGCGCCGACGACTGCCGCGCTTGAGGTTGGCAGCATGTCGGAGGCGGAGCTAGAGGCCTTGATCAATGATGAATTCGCTAATCTCAACGAGTATTGAGCGTGACTGTAGCCAGTAGCCGTGGTGTTGCAACACCGGATGACATGAGCCCCCTCCAGCGGGCGGCGCTAACGATTCGCGAGCTAAAGAGTAAGCTTGAGGACAGTCGCCAATCCCAGTTTGAGCCGATAGCCGTTGTCGGCATGGATTGTCGTTTTCCCGGGGCGTCTTCGCTTGATGAGTTTTGGGCGTTACTGCGCGATGGGGTGGATGCGGTGCGTGAGGTGCCGCTGGATCGTTGGGATCTGTCGGAGTGGTTTGACGCAAACCCGAACGCTGCCGGTAAGATCAATACCCGTCATGGCGCTTTTATCGAGGATGTCGCGGGTTTTGATGCTGCGTTCTTTGGCATCCCGCCCCGTGAGGCTATGCAGATGGATCCTGGCCAACGCCTGTTGTTGCAGATCACCTGGAGCGCACTCGAGCGGGCGATGATCCCGCCGGAGTCGTTGCGCGGCAGTCGTAGCGGTTTTTTTGTCGGCATGAGCCAGAATGATTATGGCTCCCTCCAGATCAATGGCGACCCGAGTGCAATTACCGCCTACAGTGGTACCGGGAATGGCTGGTGTTTTGCGTGTGGGCGCATTGCCTTTCAGTATGGTTTCAACGGCCCGGCCCTGACCACCGATACGGCCTGTTCTTCGTCGCTGGTGGCCATGCACCAGGCGGTCAATGCCCTGCGTATGCGCGAGTGTGATGTAGCCATGGCGGCGGGTGTGCAGCTCAACCTAACGCCGCCGATGCAGGTGTTTTTCGCCCGTACCCAATCCTTTTCGCCAGACGGTCGCTGCTTTACCTTTGATGCACGGGCGAACGGTCTGGTGCTCGGGGAAGGCGTGGCGGTGGTGGTGTTGCGACGCTTGAGCGATGCGTTACGCGATGGGCAGCCTGTCCTGGCGGTGATTCGCTCGACCAGCCTCAACCATGATGGTGCCTCGGGTGGGCTGACCGTGCCGAATGAGAGCGCCCAAGAGGCGCTGATCCGTGACGCATTGCAACGTGCGCGGGTCGCCCCAGACAGTATCGATTATATCGAGACCCACGGCACTGCCACCCCGCTTGGCGATCCTATCGAGGTCGGCGCATTACGCGCCGTGTTTGGCAAGCGCCCCGCGAGTCAGCCGCTTACCATCGGCTCGGTCAAGACCAACATCGGTCATCTGAACGCCTCGGCGGCGATTGCGGGTTTTATCAAGACCGTGTTAATGCTGCAACACCAGCAGATGGTTCCGCATCTGCACTACCGCGAACCGAATCCCAAGATACCCTGGCAGGGTTTTGCGGTACAAGTGCCGACTGCGTTGCAACCTTGGCCGGCACCGCCGTTAGGTCAGCCGCGCCGTGCGGGTCTCAGTTCCTTTGGTTTGAGCGGCACCAATGGTCATCTCGTGTTAGAGGAATGGCCGATAGCGGTTGCAACCCCGCAAACCGAGCCCCCAGTGGTGGAGCGCCCACTGCACCTGTTCGCCCTTTCGGCGCGGAGTGAAGTGGCGCTACGGGCGTTGGCCGCGAGTCATCGGCAACGGCTTAGTGCAGATCAGGGGCTATCGTTGGCTGACTATTGTTATAGCGCCAATGCCGGTAGGAGCCATCTTGGTTGGCGCGCCATTGTGTGTTGTGCCACCATTCTTGAGTTGCAGGAGGCCCTGGGTGCGCTGGCTGTGGGTAGCGAGCATCCGTGTTTGCGTGGCCCACAGCGAAACCGTGGCGCAGCGCCTAAGGTGTTGATGACGCTCGCGCACGACCCTGCACCGTGGCTGATAACGCATCCGGTCTCTCGCAAATGGCTTGCCCACTATGCTCGTGTGAGCGGATTGCTGCTTGATACAGCAGTGCTTGACGCCAACCGCACACCCGCCACAGAACTTGCAGGCTACCTGGTGCTCGCCGCGCTGTGGCAGGCGTGGGGGGTACAACCAACCGCCGTGCAGGGGGTTGGCGGTGGTCGCTATGCGGCGGCGGTGCTCGCTGGTGCGCTTACTGCCGAGGAGGCCTTTGCGGCTCTTCTGCAAGGTCGAGCGCCCGTCCTCGCGGCCCCACAGCGCACCCTGCTGGAGGGGGATGGCAGTCGCCTGGTGTCCCTCCAAGGGGGGGGGCAGCCTTTGGCGGCGCTAGCGGGCTACGATGTGCGGTTGTCTCTCGGCAGAGAGGACGCGCCGGAAGAGGGCTCTTCTTTGCCCTGGACGAGTGTGCTCGAGGAGCTGGTGGCCTTCTATCTGGAGGGAGGCGCGGTTGACTGGCGTGGTTTCGATGCGGGTTACGGGCGGCATTGGTTGGTTCTGCCTACCTATCCCTTTGCCCGCGACCGTTACTGGCGCGACAATCAGGTTGTAGCTCCGCCGACAAAGGTGGTGGCAGCGCCTGTGGTGGCAATGGAGCGAGACAACCCGCCCGCTCTGGCGGCGGAGCCGGAAAAGGGCGCACCGTCTGTTGCACCGGAGGGTGAGCCACCGGTGTCGGTAGCGCCAGTGGTGTCAGCGCCGACGGAACCGGTATCGGCCCGAGCGTCGTTAGTCCCCGAACCAACAACTGCAGTGGTTTCGTCCTCGTGGTCGTTGGCGCAATTGATGGAGCGCCAGTTGCAACTGGTCGCTGAGGCCATCAGTAGTGTGACGCTGCAGCAATTGACGGCGCTGCAGGTCATTACTGCGGCAGGGGCTAAGGTGGCGGCGGTTGGGCCCGCTTGCGACGCTCCTTCCCAGGTGCCACCTCTTGCGCCCAATCCGCTAATTGCAGAGGGGACGCAGGGGCAGTCCCTCCCCGAGGGGGAGTCTTTCACCGAACAATCAGAGAAAGAGAGACCTTCTCAACCGGAAGAAACGAGTGGGGGAGCAGCGCACGGGACGGGTGAGTGCCACATGACAACGGATGGTTGTGGTGGCGCTGCTGAAGACCCTCCGGTTTCTCCAGTAATCCCTGTGGCCAGCGTAATCGATCCGCTGCGTTGTGGTGATTGGCGCTTGTTGCTCTGCCACGCTGCCGACCCGGATGCGCTCTTGGCCGAGCGGCAGTTGCTTGCGGCGCAAATTATCGATGCCCCCGATGCGGTGCTGGCCGCGAGTCGCAAGGCCTTGCAGCAGCCCCCTGCCGTTGGTCGGCGATTGATGCTGAGTTATCAGGATGTTCAAGAGGCCGCCCTGGCGCTCGGCACCCAAGGCAGTAAGCGAGTAATCAGCGCCGCTAGTCATGAACAGGCACCAGCGGTTGTCTTTATGTTTCCAGGCGTGGGGGATCACTACCTCAATATGGGGCAGGGTCTGTATCGGGCAGAGCCGTTATTCCGCGCGATCGTTGATCATTGTTGTGACTATCTGTTGCCGGTAATCCATGTTGATCTGCGCACGGTGCTCTATCCGCTGGAACCAGTGAATACAAATCCTGAGGCCGCAGCACCGAAATTCGATCTGCGTGCTATGTTGGGGCGTGGGTCTTCTCCACCCAATCCGCAATTAGAGCGCCTGAATCAGACGCTGCATAGTCAACCGCTGTTGTTTATTATCGAATATGCGTTGGCGCGGTTGTGGTTGGCGCGGGGTGTGCAGCCGCTTGCGATGATTGGTTACAGCATTGGCGAATACACTGCGGCGGTTTTAAGTGATGTGATGGCGCTGGATGATGCCCTGCGACTGATTGCCCGTCGCGCCGAGCTGATTGAGGGGGTTGCCCCGGGCGCAATGTTGGCGATACCGTTGGGTCTAGATGCCTTGCAATCACGACTTGGTGGGGGGCTTTCTTTGGCGATTAGCAGTACGCCGAATCAGTCGGTGGTTGCCGGGCCCGTTCTGGCTATTGAGGCATTGCAAGAGCAGCTCAAGGCGCAAGAGGTGGTGTGTCGAAGGCTGCAAAGCAGTCACGCATTCCATTCGACCATGCTACAACCCTTGCACCAGCCATTGCGGAAACTCGTGAGTGAGTTTCGTTTGCAAGCGCCGCGCATCCCCTATATTTCTAATGTGACGGGGGATTGGATTCGAGATGCCGAGGCGACCGACCCCGACTATTGGGCACGTCATACCTGGCAGACGGTGCGTTTTGCCGATGGCCTAGGGCGGCTGCTGGCGCCGGACGCATTTGCTGGCGCGAGTAATCGGCTATTTCTAGAGGTGGGCCCGGGGGTAAGCCTTGGTAGTTTCATGCTGCAGCACCCGGCGTCGGCGCAATTGGCGCGGAAAGTGAGTCTGCCAACACTTCGCACGATGTATGAGCGAACCCCCGACGAGCAATTCTTGCTAAACACCCTGGGTAAACTCTATCTGGCTGGTGTCCAATTATCTCTGTAACGTACCTTGGGAGTGATAGGATGAATAATAACACCGTGGGTGTTGTTGGTGCTGGGGTTATGGGTAGTGGTGTTGCGCAGAATCTGGCGCAGAGCGGTTTTACTGTCGTACTGATCGATATTAATGAGAAGGTATTGCAACGTACCGAGGCAGAGATTCGTAAGAATGTTCGCTTCTCGGCGTTTTATGCAAAGGATAAAACGAAGGTTGAATCAGTGGAGACGGTCTTAGGTCGCATCGAGTTTACGACGGATTACAGTAAACTCGCGACTGCCTATTTTATTGTTGAGAATGCCTCGGAGATATGGGAGGTAAAGCAGGCGGTCTATCCGTTGATTGATAAATATGCGCCGCCCGAGGCGCGCGTTGCTGCTGATACCTCGTGTTTTTCGATTACTCGTTTGGCCTCATTGACCGCACGGCCCGACAAGATCATCGGTATGCACTTTATGAATCCGGTGCCAATGAAGACCACCGTCGAGGTGATCAAGGGGTATCACACCAGTCCTGAGACCATTACGATTGGTCTTGATTTTCTGGCGCGGATGGGTAAGGACGGGATTGTTGTTAATGATGCTCCGGGTTTTGTTTCTAATCGGGTGCTGATGCTTACGGTGAATGAGGCAGTCTTTGTGGTTCATGATGGGGTTGCGACGGCGGCCCAGGTCGATGAAATACACCGCAAATGTTTTGGGCATAAAATGGGGCCCCTAGAGACAGCCGACCTGATCGGCCTAGATACGATCCTTTATTCAGTGGAAGTGCTTTGGGAGAGTTATAATGATAGCAAATATCGTCCGTGTCCATTGCTAAAGAAAATGGTTGCCGCCGGTTTACTGGGGCGTAAGAGTGGCGAAGGTTTCTACAAATACAAGTGAAAGAGTGAAACATGAGTACAATTGAAGACGCGGTGCGGAGTTTTCTCGGGCAGTTCGTCAGTGATCCGGATGTCGAGGGCGATCACGATCTGTTTAGTTCCGGCATGGTAAATTCTCTGTTTGCCATGCAGTTGGTGCTATTCGTTGAGAAGCAATATGGTATCACGGTGGCAAACGAGGATCTTGATTACGAGAATTTTAAATCAGTGAATGCCATTGTCGGTTTTATCCAGTCAAAGCAGTAATGGGAGTAGCGTGATGGACTTTGATCTAACCACCGAGCAGTCTCGTGCCAAGAGTGAATTTCGCCAGTGGGTGGAACAATGCGTGGTGCCGGTAGCTGATGCCAATGACAATCGTGAACAAACCCCACCGGAGTTGATTGCCGAGATTGCGGCAAACGGTTATCTCGGTGCATTGGTTGCAAAGGAATACGGTGGGAGGGGCATGGATGCGTTGACTTGGGGGCTTTTGTGCGAAGAGGTGGGGCGCGGTAGTGCCTCGTTGCTGAGTTTGCTTACTGTGCATGGCATGGTCATCCAATCCCTAGCGAAATGGGGCACACTTGCGCAGCGTGAGCGGTGGTTACCAAAATTGGCAACGGGTGCCACGGTTGGTGCGTTTGGGCTTACCGAGCCGAATATTGGCAGTGACGCGAAGAATATTGAGAGCACGGCAGTGTTACAAGCGGATGGAACCTATCTGCTGAATGCCGAGAAACGCTGGATATCCTTTGGCGCATCGGCTGACCTGGTGCTCGTCATTGCCAAGGTTGGCGATAAGGCGACTGCCTTTTTGGTAGAACGCGGTATGCCAGGGTTTTCGATAGAGCCAATTCGTGGGATGCTTGGTTTTCGTTCGGCAAATATTGCGCGCCTTTTGATGCGTGATGTGATTATTCCTGCTCAGAATATCGTCGGGAAGGTTGGTTTTGGTTTCTCACATATTGCTGGGACTGCGCTTGATCATGGTCGCTACTGTGTCGGTTGGGGCTGTGTTGGGCTTGCCCAGGCGGCATTGGATGCAGCGCTCTCTTATTCCGGCGAGCGCTATCAGTTTGAAGTGACATTAAATAAACACCAACTGATCCAAGAGATGTTGGCCGAGATGATCGTCAACGTCAAAGCGGCGCGGATGCTGAATTACCATGCGGCCTTCCTCAAGGATCGAGGCGATCCGTCATTGATTATGGAAACATCAATGGCAAAATATTTTGCGTCGCGGGTTGCCAGTCAGGCTGCAAATGCTGCCGTGCAGATCCATGGTGCCAATGGTTGTTCTAGCGATTATCCGGTGCAGCGTTATTTTCGTGACGCCAAGATTATGGAGATCATCGAGGGCAGCAACCAGATGCAGCAGATCATCATTGCCAAATCAGGTTATCAACAACATTTGGTGAACAAACGGGCAGCACGGCGCTCAGCGGCAGAAGGGGAGGGGCGGTGATGGCTGGGAAGCAGAAGGAAAAGGATCATAAAGTAAAATGCCTGGTCTGGGATCTCGATAACACCCTATGGCGCGGCACACTGCTAGAAGACAAAGAGGTAATGCTGATCCCCGAGGCGGTTGAGTTAATCAAGACGCTGGATGATCGCGGTATTCTGCAATCCATTGCGAGCAAGAATGATCATCCGCTGGCGGAAAAGAAACTGCGCGAACTCGGATTATTCGATTACTTTCTCTATCCGCAGATCAACTGGGATGCCAAGTCGCAGTCTATCCAGAAGATTGCAACGCTCATTAATATTGGTATTGATACCCTAGCGTTTATTGACGATCAAGCGTTTGAGCGCGAGGAAGTGAGCTTTAGTCATCCGCAGGTACTTACCATTGATGCGGCTCTCGTGGCGCAAGTGGCCGAGTTAGCGGTAATGCGTCCGCAGTTTATCACCGAGGATTCGCGGCGGCGGCGGGAGATGTACCAGAGCGACCTGAGGCGGAAAGAGGTCGAGGAGGGTTTTAGTGGCCCGCAGGATGCGTTCCTAGAAACGCTGGGTATGGTGCTGACGATTAGCCAGGCCAAGCAGGACGACTTGAAAAGGGCGGAGGAACTAACCCAGCGTACCAATCAGCTCAACACTACTGCATATACCTACGATTATGATGAACTCGCAGTCTTTAGTACGTCTTCCGATTATCTGCTATTGGTTGCGGGGCTCGATGACAAATATGGGACGTACGGTAAGATTGGCCTAGTTCTGGTCGAGAAGCGTGGGCAAACCTGGTTGATTAAGCTGCTGCTCATGTCTTGCCGGGTAATGTCGCGCGGTGTTGGGACGGTGATGATTAACTATTTGCGGAACATGGCGCGTGCTGCTGGGGTGGCATTAGAGGCCGAGTTTGTTCAGAATGACAGAAATCGCATGATGTATATGACGTATAAGTTTAATCATTTCCGTGAGAAGGAAAAGCGCGATAATTGGATCTTGCTTGAGAATGATCTAAGCAGGGTACAGGTGTATCCTCCTTATATGAAACTGATAACCGATGAGATGTAAGCCTTGTGGTAAAGGTGTTCTGGTATGACGCAAGCAGTGGAATTTTTCGATAGCACAGCGGTTGATCAGGGAAGCCAAGGATTCTCTGGTGCAGTTAGTGATGGGCGCTATCTGTATTTTGTGCCGATGGCAAATGGGCCGGGTCGGTTTTCTGGTCAGGTGACCCGTTATGACAGTCATGGCGACTTTCAGGATCCGACCAGTTGGACGGTGTTCGATACTGCGGTTGTTAATTCGGCGAGTCGCGGTTTTGCGAATGGTCTGTTTGATGGTCGCTATCTGTATATGATTCCGTATCACAATGATCAGCACCATGGTCAGGTCACTCGTTACGATACCCGAGGGGAATTTGATAGTCCCGCCTCGTGGGATTTCTTTGATGTACAGATCCTCATTGACACTGGACGTGGTTTTGTGAGTGGTTGTTTCGACGGTCGTTATCTGTATCTTACGCCGTATCAAATTTCATGGACGCTGTATAACGGTACGATGGTTCGTTACGACACAACCAGAGACTTTGCTGATAGAGATAGCTGGGAGGTGTTTGACAGCACATCGCTATCAAGCATGAGTTGTGGTTTTCATTCGGCAGTGGATACTCGGGATTTTATCTATTTTGTGCCATTTGTCCGTGCGCAGCGTGATTATCATGGGCTATTGGTGCGTTTTCGGCGTAGTGGTGGCTTTGCTGATCCAAATAGTTGGGAGATGGTTGACATCAAGGGATTCAACCCGCGTGGCTGCGGTTTCATTGGTGGCTGTTTTGATAGCCAATACCTATATCTCGCTCCCTATTTTGATGGAAAGGGTCGATTTGGGCAGGTGGCTCGCTATGACAATTTGCAGCCACTTAACGAGGATGCTAGCTGGCAATTCTTTGACACTGAATTGGTGCACAGCGAAAGTCGTGGATTCTTTGGGACGTTACTTCACAACGAGTTTATTTATTTTATCCCGCACTGTAAGGCGGAAGGAATATATAACGGTCAGATCACTCGTTACGATCGAAGAGAGTCTTTTATGAGTCCATCTGCCTGGTCTGTGTTGGATACTGCCGCTTATCACCCGATGAGTAAGGGCTATATTGGGGGAGCGGTGATAAATAATTATCTTTATATGGCACCCTACGAAACAGCGCCAGCAGCGCATAGTGGATTAATTGCAAGGATTGATTTGGCTGTGCGTACCGTTTGGAAATGACGTTCTCTGTGCTGCGAGTAACGAAAGAATTTCCAGGGTATAGGCTGCCAGAGAAAACTCGCGATCGAATCTAGAACGGTTTTCCCTCACCGATAAGCGGTTCTTACGGGTTGGTCTGCTCTGGTTTTCTTGAGATGAGTGGCTTTTTGCGTCCGAATCTGCGGTGTTAGAGCGCCACAATGCCAACGATCTGCTGCTAAGAGAAGCGTTTACGTGCTGTTCTCTGCGCTCATGGACATGAGCGAAGGGGGTAGCTCGATCGCCAGGCCAAACCTTGTTCTTTAGGTTCTTTCCCAATGCGCCTCGCAGTTTTTCGTTACAATTCATAATTTCTGGTACGCTATCGGTCTCCGGTCAGCATGATGTGCATACTGAGTTCGCTCGTGTCGACGCTAAGCCTGCTGATCCGCATGAATACAAAACTGATGTTTTCCTCTAACCACGGCAGGGAGCGATTTTGCCCCTGTGCTTGCGATCTATTGTCGGAGTTTGTAAAACAATGGGATACCAACCTCTACGCAGCAGTGTTCACGCGCTCCACGCGCCGCTGCTAACCGATCTTCCTGCGCTGGGTATGGATGCAGCAAGTCTTGCTGCCGATTTCCGGCGACACTTTACCCATACCTTGGGTCGCGATCGGCATTGCACGGCGGTTCGTTATTATTACGAATCGTTGGTGTTGACCTTGCGTGATCGATTGATGGAACGCTGGAAGAATACCCAATACACCTATGAGGAAGCCGATTGTCGCTTTGCTTATTACCTCTCTATGGAATTTCTCATGGGTAGGGCGCTCGGAAACGCTGTTCTCAATCTTGGGCTCCTGGATAATGTGGGTCGCGCCATGAATAATCTCGGCGTCTCCCTAGAGGAGGTTGCTGAGAATGAGCACGACGCTGGTCTTGGAAATGGTGGTTTGGGTAGGCTTGCTGCCTGTTTCCTGGATTCTTGCGCGACACTGCAGTTGCCAGTAATGGGCTATGGTATTCGCTATGTCTACGGGATGTTTCGGCAACGTATCGAAAATGGGCGACAAGTAGAGGAACCGGATCATTGGATGCGTAATGGTAATCCTTGGGAATTGGAACGGTCTGAGTTTGCGCAGCGCGTTCGTTTCGGTGGGCGGAGTGAGATCTATCGCGATGGCAGTGGGCGATTGTGTGCACGTTGGTTAGATACCCAGGATGTATTAGCTGTGCCCTACGATATTCCCATTCCTGGTTATCAAAATGGAACCATTAATACGCTACGTCTGTGGTCAGCGGCGGCAACCGATGAGTTTGATCTTAGCGAATTCAACGCAGGTTCTTATACCGAATCGGTGCGGGATAAGAATGCGGCTGAGCATATTACCATGGTGCTCTATCCAAACGATGCAAGCGAGAATGGCAAGGAATTGCGTCTGCGTCAGCAGTATTTCCTGGCTTCCGCGAGCCTGCAAGACGTATTGCGTCAGTGGGTGCAGTGGCATGGACGAGACTTTAGTGAATTCTCCGCTAAGAATTGCTTCCAGTTAAATGATACCCATCCTAGCTGCGCCATTCCAGAATTGATGCGACTATTGATGGATGAGCACGAATTGGGATGGGACGAGGCGTGGGCAATCACCTCGCGCAGTATGGCGTATACCAACCATACTTTACTGCCGGAGGCATTAGATCGCTGGTCGGTGCGTATGTTCCGCCAGCTTCTGCCAAGGTTGTTAGATATTATTTTTGAGATCAATGCCCGTTTCCTGACCGAAGTGGCGCAACGCTGGCCTGGTGATACTGATCGGCAGCGTCGGATGTCCTTGATTGAGGAATCGCCTGTTCCGATGGTGCGGATGGCCTATTTAGCGATTGTGGGTAGTTTCTCGGTCAACGGTGTGGCGGAGCTTCATTCCCGATTGTTGGTCTGTGGTTTGTTGCGTGACTTCCATGATCTGTGGCCACGGAAGTTTAACAATAAGACCAATGGCGTAACCCAGCGGCGTTGGCTTGCAGGATGCAATCCGGCACTGGCGGGTCTGATTACCAGTACCATTGGTCGGGGCTGGGTAAAGGATCTAGAACAGCTCGCGCAATTGGTTCCTATGGCGGATAACGCCGAGTTTCGTGAACATTGGCGTGCCGTTCGGCGGATTGGTAAGACGCGCCTGGCCAATCTGGTGCAAGCGGAGTGTGGGGTCTCATTTGATACGGCTGCGCTCTTTGATGTTCAGGTAAAACGCATCCACGAATATAAGCGCCAGTTGCTAAATTGTCTGCACGTAATTCATCTCTATGACCGGATTAAACGGGGCGATACTAATGATTGGACGCCGCGTTGCGTTTTATTTGGTGGTAAAGCGGCCCCTGGCTATCGTCTGGCCAAGCGCATCATTAAGCTTATCAATAATGTGGCAGCGGTTATCAATGCTGATCCAGATGTAGGTAATCTATTGCGGGTAGCCTTCTTACCGGATTACCGGGTTTCGGCAATGGAGATAATCTGTCCGGGCACCGATTTGTCTGAGCAGATATCGACGGCTGGTAAAGAAGCCTCTGGCACGGGTAATATGAAGTTCATGATGAATGGAGCAGTAACCATTGGTACGCTAGATGGTGCCAATATTGAGATTCGCGATGCAGTGGGTGCGGAGAATTTCTTTCTTTTCGGGATGACGGCTGAGGCGGTAGAAGGACGGCGTCGATCGTATCATCCAGAGGTCATTATTGCGGCGGATGAGAACCTATCCCGCGTGATGAGGTTGCTGGAGAGTGGGCACTTTAGCCAATTTGAGTCAGGGATTTTCCAAGAGATTACTGATTCCCTGCGCAGCCCACACGATTCATGGATGACCATTGCCGATTTCCGTAGTTTCGTAGAGGCGCAATGTCGGGCTGCTGCTGCGTATCGTGATCAAGAGGCTTGGACGCGCATGAGTATCTACAATACCGCTGCAAGTGGTCGCTTCTCTACGGATCGTACTATCTCTGAATATAATCGAGATATCTGGCGATTGACCCCGATTCCGGCCAATGGATCTAATAACCTCCAGGGATATTTGGGATCAGCGTTGGGAGAGGAAGAGGGATCTAAACCCTCGTAAGGTGATCGAGAGAGTTGTTAGACAAACGCGGACGTACCACGTACGTCCGCATGTTGTGTGCGTGCAGAAAGATGGCGCTATTGATGCGGCGTTGATGAATGGCATTAAGGTAGGGCGGTTTTGTTATATCTCTAGATGTTGGTGCGGCACTCGCCTTTGAGGTAGCGGAGGGGGAGGAAACGATTTAATGATTGATGTGTTCAACGCTGATGGCCAGCGAGTACCCCTTGGAAAGAAGATCGGTACTGGCGGAGAAGGTGTCGTCTATGATGCGCCGTTCTACGGATCAGATTTTGTTGCTAAGGTGTACCACCAGCCACTGTCTCAGGCGCGACGCTCTAAACTCTTGGCGATGGTTGAGGGGGGTAGTGAATATCTGCGCAAGATTGCGGCGTGGCCGGTTGATACGATCTACACCTCATCGCGGGGATCGATGTGTGGTTTTGTCATGCCAAAGGTCTTTGGTCATGAGCCAATTCACCATCTCTATGGGCCAGGGCACCGTAAACAGCAATTTCCAAATGCGGACTGGGCATTTCTGGTAAACACTGCGCGCAATGTGGCTGCGGCATTTGATGTCATTCATTCGCACCACCATGTAATTGGCGATGTGAATCAGAATAATATTGTGGTAGCGCGTGATAGCATTGTTAAGTTGATTGATTGTGATTCCTTCCAGATTACCACGACAAATAGAGATTATTTGTGTGAGGTTGGCGTTGGTCATTTTACGCCTCCCGAGTTACAAGGGAGGGCTTTTCATGGGATTCGCCGCGATCAGAACAACGATAACTTTGGGCTGGCTGTTCTCATCTTCCATCTATTATTGATGGGGCGTCATCCCTATTGTGGCGTATATTCTGGGGAAGGAGAGATGCCTATTGAGAAGGCAATAAAGGAATTTCGGTTTGCGTTTGGCAGTAACTCGGCGGCGAAAAAAATGGCTGCGCCGCCAAACAGTGTGCCGATTACGATACTGCCAAGCACAATCGTTAGGTTATTTGAGCGGGCGTTTTCTGAGGAGGGTGTATATGATAACCATCGTCCTGGCGCAAAGGAATGGATTACCGCACTAGAATCCTTAAGGGTACGTTTGCAGACCTGTGGTCGCGTGACGGGCCACCAGTATTTTGATGCGCTGGATACTTGTCCCTGGTGTAGAATTGAGCAACGATCGGGGGTTTTCTTTTTTAATACCCCCCGAGAGATTAACAATGCCGCTACGATAGATCTTAATGCTATTAATCTACAGATTGTAAGAGTTTGGGAAGAGATTAGTGCAATCCCGTCACCTGGTGCGGCAATCTCGATAAGCCCAGCGACGATGCGGGTGCATCCTACACCGCTTTCTCGTGAATTGGGTGGCTCTTTCGCTTTATTTAAGAGCCGACAATATCGTGCGGAACTGAAGAGGCGTGAGGCAGCCCTTGAAGCTGCGCGTGACCTGTTTAATGTGCGTCTCGCCAAATGGAGAGTAGAGGCGAGTGACGAGGCGTTTAACAAAAGATTCCGGGAATTATTCTACATCCGTCTTGAATATGAGCAGTTAGTTCGTGACTTTGAAATGGCGCGCGGGTATTGTCGCCCAGAGATGTCGGGTAATCCCATCCTGTGGTCACTGAGGGCTATCAAGCGCCTGTTTAAGGGTGTCTTTGGTATATCTTCGACCGGAACGGCAATTGACCTAACGTCTTCGACCAATGTTGTTCGGAACAGGTATATCCTGGTTAATAGACACCAAGATGGGCGTCGGTTTGGGAGCGACGGTGATAGGGCATTGGAAGAGCTTGCTGAGTTAGTACAACGCTTCACGCAGCACCGCAGTCAGCTTGATGCGGAATTAGAGGAGGGGATTAGGGAGTTGCGCCAATTGCACGAGCAGATAGTATTCTCGCGTCAAGCAATGTATCCGCTCCTGATGGAGGCGGCGCAGGCGCTCGCACAGGCGGAAGCGGATCTGCGGCTGATGTGTGAATAAGATCTGCCGATTGTCCCTCTTTGTTTTCTATACGATGGCTGCACCGTGTTTAGATTGGTAGGGGGACGTTGTGAAACCAATTCATCCAGAGTGTGGGTCGCCATTTAGGCGATAACCGACCTCTTCTATGAAACCGGTGGGAACAAACACCCGGCTCTTCGCGCAGCGGCCATGTGTCGGTTGCCCCTGTGGGTGCATACCAACCTTGCGGTTACGGGGCGACGGGAGAGCCGGGGAAAGAATCCTCCGGCGATTTCTATCCGCAGGATTAATCCGTGTGGTAAACCTTTTCCTTGACCAAACTATAGCCCCAGGGCAGGCCGGCATTCTTCCAGCCGTTCTCATCGCGCCGCCCGGTTGTTTTGCTGAGATCGCCTTCAAAGCCTTCTACCGCCGAGTATACCTTGGTATATCCAACCGTTGCCAGGAGATTGGCGGCAGCCGCACTGCGATCACCAGAACGACACATCAAAACAATGGTGCTGTCCTTATTGCCCCCCTTAAGTTCCACCAACTTGGTAAGCGCGAGTTGGAAATTGCTGTTTGCTTCAAGCTGGAATGCCTTGGTTTTGTCGTCAAATTTAACATCGTCTAGGGTGGGAAATACCTTGTAGGGGATATTTGCGTCAACCATATCGGTCATGCCGACAAACATGGTCTCCTCCGGGGTGCGGATATCTATAAAGATGACCTTGCTGTCCTGCATCTTCATATCGTACGCCTCTTTCGGCGTTACATAAAGTTTCAGCGTCGTTTGTTTCTTTGGATTGGTGACTTGGGCGGCGTCTAGGGCATAGGCTGGTGTGCCCATGGCAACAATAACAGCAAGAGCGATCTTCGCAAGTTTCATTATCTTTATCCTAAGCGAGTTGTGAGAATGCTTGAGCCTGTAATTTCTTGTTTGGCGCACTACGCGATCCATGATGCGCCGGGCGTTTTGCCATCCTGTTCCTGATTATTCCTATGGGACACCGCCTACTTTCTGGCACTCGGCCCAGAGACCGGAATGCCGGTATTCATATAGGCCTCGAAATATTCAAGGTCGCGGTATTCCTCGCTTTGGTATGCGAAGGGCTTGGCGCGAACCTGCTCGTTACAGCCTCGGTAGCGGTGATGCAGGGTGCCAAGAAATCCCCAGGCGGAACGATAGGTTGGGAAACCGACGCCGTGGCCGAGCGCGGGGCTCAGGGTCTCGGAACGTATCTTTTTGCCGGCATTGTTGACATGGCAATCGGCGCAGGCAAAATTTAATTGGCCACGTTTGGTGTAGAAGAAGTGTTTACCCTTTTCGTAGGCTGCCAGGGCGCGGGGGTCATCCGGGATCGTCACTGCCATTGGTTTTCCCCGTGAGGTAAAGGCCAGGTACGCAACCACATCAGCAATATTGCCCTTGCTGAGTTCTTCGTAGGGCTTCTCGTTATTTTCTGTGCGGCATTGGTTGATTACCACCTCCATGGTTTGTACCTGACCGCTAGCAGCATCGAAACGAGGGAAGGTTTGACGGATACCAATTCCACGATTGGGGAAACAATCGGCGAGGCTTTTGCCGTTGGCGAAAGGTTTCTCGAAGATCTTCTTGCCGTTGTCGACATTCGGGTCGTACGGCGGGAATTCTTCGATGGCCTTCCAATTCTCACGACCTTCCTGATCTAAGGCGTAGGCCCCATTGGCGAACTCGGCGTTTGGAATATTCGGAAACGCATTGTGAAATAAGCCCTGAAACTGTGCCAAATCCTCCGCTGGACTGGCGAAGACCGTCGGTGCAATCCAGAAGGTAAGCAGCAATAGTATCGTTTTACGCATGGTGACCTCGGGAGGCAAAGGGTTTTAGCTCGCTACCTTGGTTGTAAAGGAGTCGCTGTCGCCGGTATTGTCTTTCCAGGTGAGGGTGACACTATCGCCTATTTTGGCACCCTGGACATTGAACGCGAGATACGGATTTTTGGAGACCGATCCGCTCCAGAGGGCGGTGAGGATGGTGGTGCCATTCAGACTACAAACGACCTCTTCGATGAAATGGGCGGGGACGAGTTCGCCGGTTTTCTGGTCTTTGCGCAGCCCATTCTCCATTGGGTGATTGATGAGCGCCTTGATGGTGGCAACATCGCCATTCAGTTGGATACGAATCTTAATAGTATTGCTGGCCATGGTGAATAAGTTCCTCGTGAATCACTAGAATTGGATAGTAGGGGCGCTATTAACCGCCGCAGCCGCCGATGGTTACTTTTACTTCCTTTGCGGTGGAGAGGCGTTTATCACCAACCTTTACCACGGCGATCACATTCGATGTCTTAGACATTTTTAGGCGGGTGGAGATGTTCGGCTGCACGCCCGGGCCAAGGATAAAAACAGCGGAGAGCGGGCGCGGGTTATCCTTCACGAGGAGGGAGATAGATTCGACATTGGTCAGGGTGCTTTCTACGGTTACGGGTACTACGGCACCATTTTCGGCGATGTCAGGGGTTTTGAGGGATACTTCATTCGACGCACTGCCTTCGTTACCGCTGAGTGCGGTATGTACGTCTTTGGCATCAAAGAGGTCAGCGGGCCAGGTGGCTGCCAATACCTCGCGTGGGTTTAGGAGGCCACTGCCGGTTGCGATTCCGACTAGGGTAGTCGCCAGGGTGTTTCTTAGGAAGTTTCTGCGATTAGCGGTAGTCACTGGGGTTTCCTTTACGGTTCATGGAAATTTTATGGTGGTTATTATAAGGTAATCAGGTAATCAACAATGAGATTGATCTCTTTCTCGGTGAGAATACCGTGGCGTCCGAAGGGTGGCATCACGGTGAGGGGGTTGATTACCGTGGGGTCATAGATCTGTGCGTATAAAGCGGCACGGTCGGGAAACAACTGCCGGATATTTTGTAGGGCGGGGCCAATGTTGCCAGGAAAAACGCCACCGGCTACCTTGTGACAAGCAAGACAATTCCCCTTGAGGGGGTCGGACATCAATTGTTTGGCTTGTTCTTGGGGGGGTGGTTCTGCCGCTAGGGTGGCAGTTAGGGCGAGCCCAACGATAATGCCTGTCATCCAAGCGGATAGGTTTATGCCAGTATTCATGCTGGTGTCCTCCAGGTTCATAGAATCACGGATAAATGAAGAGCGGGTTTCTCAGAAATGCGGCGATCGGTCAACACGTTTATGTCCTGGCTAGCACGAGACAGCATCGGCAATAATGGGGCAGGAGGCCGTTCTCCGTGAATAGCGAGGATTGAACTTGCCCATGTCGTTGCGGACGGGTTATTGTGGTGCGATTGGGTGTGCTCATAATCCCTGTTGCGAAAGCCGATGTAACGGTATCATCATTCTGCGCGTACGCATCGTGTGCGAAGCTGGGGGCGGAGAAGACGCAACCGAGCCCCGCTGATCGCATAGATGGAACCTGTCTGAAGACACGTAGTAGCAGATCACGCAAACAGCCTACCATTAGTATGGCTGCTGCGTAAAGCGTCCATTTAGGTGATACGCAACCTCTCCAGGATATCGTCACGGGCTTGGGCGAGGAGGGAGTCGCGGTCTAGGCTTCTCAGGATCTCCTCCACCACCTGTTTTGGCCCGCCCTCGCCCCATGACCGGCCTTGGGCGAAGAAACGCTCCGCCGCTTGGCCGACAATGTAGGTGGCGTAGTAGGCGACCGCACCCTGCGTTGCGGCGGTGAGCGCAGTCGAGAGCCCACCGGTGCTCGCCTTGAAGGCAGACGACACCAGATTAACCGTCCACACCGTTCCCATAAGCAGTGCTGTTTGGGTGGCGATGGTCTTGATAAGCCCACTTGCCTCGCCCTTGGTGACAGCAAAACCGTAGATCTGGGAGAGGTGTAGGATCATGGAGATATCGACCATCGCGGCAGCCACCAAGTCCACCACCGGAATGGGATTGACCGCGACCGCTATCCCTTTGGAGATGCAGTAGGTACGAACCACCCGCTCTGCCAGTCCGCGCTTGGCTGCGAGGATGCGTAGCGATACTTGGTCGGACAGTCGGCCCGCGAACAGACTGGCGTTGAGTGCGGCCAAGGTCTTGCCTTCTGCCTCGAGCAGGGCCCACAGTCGATCGCGTAGTGCCGCGACATCGGGCGGGGGGCGACGGCGTAGCTCGTACTCGCGTCCTTGGGGGTCGATGTGGACATAGATGCGATCGCTCGGCGCTGCCGATGAGCACACCAGGTACTCAGGGCGTACTAGGGTCTGGGTGCGCTCAGTGAGGGTTGCCAAGAGCAGTTCGCGTTCTGCGCTGGTGTAGCGGTCGGATTTATTGAGAACCAAGATGAGCGGACGCACCTCGCTTGAGAGAACCCGTAATGCGCTGAGTTCGGTCTCGGTAATGTCGCCGTCGACCACGAACAGCACTACATCGGAACGGCTCGCAACCTCGTGCGCGAGGCGCTCACGGGACTCGCCCTCGACCTCGTTGATGCCGGGGGTGTCGATGAGGAACACGCCACCGGTTTGCACCTCGTCCCATGCGGTTATCTCGTGGGTGCGGGTTTCGCCGTGCAGGGGGCTCGTGCGAAAGCGGTTTTCGCCGAGCAATGCGTTTAGCAGCGCTGACTTGCCAACGCTGACCCGACCAAAGACGGCAATGTGGACATGACCATGTTCGATCTTGTCGAGCATGGCGCGTACCTGACGATAGTCCTCGGCTAAAGATGCCCGTACCCCTGGAGGTACCCGTGGATCGTCGACGAGTTCGCGCAGACTCTCACGGGCGAGTGCGAGGTGGGTGTCGCCTGCTGGAGGCAGTGGTGTGCCCTCTTTGGGTTCTTCCTCGCTATTCTCCAGGCGTGCCTCCAACGCCGCCAGTGCATGGCGGGTTGCGCTCAACGCCTCCTTTGCGGTTTCGCGGGTAGTGAGGGTGGCTTCTTTGACAATATCCCGCCCGAGGTCTGCCGCTTCTTGGGAGACCTCCCGCGCCGCCTCATGAGTGATTCTAAGGGTTGTCGCGAGTTGGGACGTGGCGTGTGAGAGCCATTCGGGCAAATTTTCGCGCACGCGATTCCAGATCTTCACCAAGTTTTTCCTCGAAGAGCAGCACGGCTGGTGCCGGTTGAAGCTCGCCACGGGTTTCTAGGGTGTGGGCTACGGCCTTACCTAGGCTATCGAAAATCAAGCCATAAGCAACTGCGTGCAACATGCCACCAGCCACCGTGCCGAGTCCAGGGAACGCCTTTAGGCCGTTTCCTGCCACTGCGAGCATAATCGGTAGGGTCTTGGCTACATGGCGTCCGGAGTGTTCTAGTAGTCGCTGGAGTTCAATCTGTCGTACGGGAACCTCGTAGAGTGCACACATCTCTTTGAGGAGACTGATCCCAAGGTAGCCTTGGATTAAGAGGTCACTGCCTGGTGCCACTGCGGCTACCGCGCCCACGACGGCCTTGCGCGCATACTGGCCGACCAGTTCTTCTGCCTTGGCGCGACGATGAGTGGTGAGCGCCTCGTCTAGCTTCTGCGACGCGAGGACAAACACCGTGCTGTCGCGCAATTTTTCTAGGGTAGCCAGATCGCTATCGATGCAACGCTGGAGAGCTGCTGCGAGAGGTGCTACGTGTGGCGGTAACTCCCGTACCACACGTTCCTCTCGGCCATCTGGGAAAACCCGCACGAGTTCTTGGGTGCCCCCGGCTGTGATGGCCACGATGTCAATACGGGCAGACCCTTCTACTCGTTCGCGTAGGCGCTCGCGTATCAGTTGCAATTCCTCGCTGGTGTATTGATCCATCTTGTTTAAGACCAATACCATGGGCTTGTTTAACGCGAGTAGGGCTTGTAATTCGCGGTATTGGTCGCGGGTAAGATCGCCATCGCAGACGTAGACCACCACATGAGAGCGCATTGCCTCCTCACGCGCCATGGTGTCTAGTGTGCCATCTGCCTCGTTGAGACCGGGTAGATCAGTCAGGATGAGGCGGTCGTGCGCAGTACTCATCCAGGTGTGGCGCGTCACCTCGCGGGTGGTGCCCCCGCGAACCGAGACATCGACCTCGGCGTTTGGGAGTAGTGCGCGCACCAAGGAGGATTTGCCGGTACTAATCTCTCCGAACAAGGCGATGTGTACCTCGCCGGTGGCGCGGCGATTCTTGAGTTCGGCAAGCTCTTGGCGCACCAAGGAGACATCGACCCCCAATTGCTCGCCTGCGGTAATGCGTTTTTCTACCTCTTCTTGGGTGGGCGGAGGTGGGGGCGGGGCAGATGAGGCGCGTTTCTGTGGGGTTAACAGTCGCCAGACGATCCAGGCACCACCACCGGTGAGCGTGAGCAGGACGCTTGCATACAGTATAATGAACCAGGTGGGTGCGTCATGTAGTTGGTTCAGTACCTTGAAGGCCCAGTCGGTGAGTGCGAGTAAGACAGACAACACCACCGTCACCCCGACGGTGATTGCTACGGCAAGAAAGGCACGCCAAGGAGAGAGGGAACGCATGATTTGATTTCCGATATTTTGACCATAAATTATAGCAGCATTCGGAAGGGTGCCAATTTTTGCAGAACGAAACACGAGAATGGATTATGATACAGCGACTCGCTTTGCTGGGCCAGAACGTGTTGGTGCTGGTGTGGGCGGTGTTCCGCCGGTTACTTCTCCTGTGTGTGATGGTCGTCATCTATGATGATAACCTTTCTCCGTCCTCACGCGGGATTGCGGGTACTACTGAGGGTTGGGTCATCTGTTAGGGCAGAGTGTTACGACCATGATTACAGACAAGACAGTCATAGAGCGGTTGCGCTCCTGTGTGCCCCTGAACAGCCTGAGTCAGGAAAATTTCCAGCGCCTGTGTGGCGAGATCTCGGTTGAGGATATCCCGCCGGGGGCTAAGTTGTTCAGTGTTGGTGATGAGGATACCTCTTCTATCTACTTGCTCTCGGGTGGGCTGGAATTGCTTTCGAGTGACGGCCTTAAAAGCATGATCCAGGGTGGCAAGGACAATGCCCGCTACGCTCTGGCGAATCTTAAGCCACGGCGCTATACCGGCATTGTCCGCACACCGGCTCGGGTAGTGCGGATAGATGGTCGCTTGGTGGATAAGTTGATGGTGTGGGACAGCACAGCCAAGGACAACGGTGGTGGTGGCGGGCTCGTGGTGGATGAATTCGACACCGACAATGGTGACGCCGCCTGGGTCATGCGATTGCTCCAGAAACGGGTGTTTTTGGATCTGCCTGCTGCGCATATCCAAGAAGTCCTAAAGCGTATGCAGGAAGTGGTTGTGCGTGCGGGTGATGTCATCATTCGCCAGGGCGATCCCGGGGATTACTACTACGTGATCAGCGAAGGTCGTTGTCGGGTCATCCGTGAAATCTCGACAACGGCGCAGCCGCAGGTGCTCGCTGAACTCGCGTTGGGGGATGGTTTTGGCGAGGAGGCTTTGGTTTCGCGCAATCCGCGCAACGCCACAGTGACCATGCTGACCGATGGGCGCTTGATGCGTCTCGCGGGTGCGGATTTCATCGAGCTACTAGAGCAACCGGTGTTGCGTTGGGTGTCACCCAAAGAGGCGGCTCAATCCGCCAAAGAGGGCGCGGTATTGCTGGACGTGCGTACTGAGCAGGAGCATACCAACAGCAAGATTCGCGGTAGCATCAACATCCCCGTCCAACGTATGCGTGAGAGTACCAGTAAATTGGTTCCTAACACCCGCTATATCTGTTATTGCGACTCAGGCGAACGCAGCTCGGCGGCGGTGTTTATCCTCCGCGAACTGGGTTATGACGCGAGTGTTATGCGCGGCGGGCTGTCGCGCCTCATGGATCTTTTTCGTGAACGGCGTCACGCCACTTAACACGATCAATCACAGCCGTGACAGTGCCGGGTTACGCTATATCTATCCAGTGTTCTCCAGGCGCTCTGGGGGGTTGTCGGTTGGGGTTAATCTCAATCCGAATAATGCTTGCAACTGGCGCTGCGTGTATTGTCAGGTGCCAGGTCTGGTGCGCGGTGCATCACCTGCCATTGAACTCACGCTACTAGAAAAAGAATTGAGCAGCCTCCTGACCGATATTCAGTCGGGAGAGTTCCATAAACGCTACTGGTTGCCCGAGAACAATACGCTGATCCGTGACATTGCCATCTCAGGCAATGGCGAACCGACCAGTTGTCGCGAATTCGGCGAGGTTCTGGCCATTGTTGGTAGGGTCTGTGCTCGGTTTGGCTCGTTAGCCTCGCTCAAAAAGATACTCATCACCAACGGCAGTTTGATAATGCGGGTTCCTGTGCAGCGTGGTCTGAGTGACTGGTCGGCGCAGGGTGGCGAGGTCTGGTTTAAACTCGACAGCGCGACAACGAGTGGCATCCGCCGCATTAACAACGTGAATCTGTCTGTCCCAAAGATGCTGCGCAACCTCGAAACCTGTGCGCGGCTCTGTCCGACCTGGATCCAGACCTGCCTGTTCGCTATGGACGGTAATCCACCGGATGAAACAGAACTGGCGGCCTATCTGGATCTACTCGCTACGGTGCGCCGATGGGACGCGCCAGTGAAGGGCGTACTGCTTTATGGTCTAGCGCGTCCGTCCCTGCAACGGGAGGCAGACCGACTCTCCGCCCTACCAAGAGCATGGCTGGATGATCTGGGGGATAGGGTCAAGGCGATTGGTTTTCCGGTGCAGGTTCACGCTTAGTGGCGCTGTCTTCATGGTGTCGTGTTATTGATGTATAAACGTGAATCCTTCAGATGTGATCTCGTTCTTTTTTGAGTCTACATTCTGATACCATCGCCAAACCTCTCCTGATTGTTTATTATATAAAAATATATGCAGATCACGAGTCTCTACAATGGCATACCGGTTGGAATATGCCTCGAATGATATGGTCGCACACCATAAAATTACCGAGAGCAACATGGTAGTGCAATAAATAAGCGCCTTCTTTATCTCGTCTTTCTGGTTTGCGAATGCTTCTGAGATATTGCTAATCATCGCTAGTTCCCATCATCTGCCAGCGCGTCAATTGTCGCGCCAATACGTTCCCGTACCTGGTGTGGAAGGGTCAACAGTGTCTTGCGTGCGCTACTCTTGACCTCTATCCGGTAGGTCATCCTATCCCCATCTCTCCCTTGACAGTTTCCCAAGGGATGGTTGGTTCGCCATCTGCGAGGTGTGCGTCTTCCAAGTCTTCGGCGTCCTCTAGCGAGGCTACGAGAGCCTCGTACTCCTCAAGAGGGAGCACGACCGATCGCTTACCGCTAGGGTCGGTCACGTACTATGGGTGGAGTACTAGCAGCCTGTCGGACTTTACGGATAGCTTGTTGATTACGAAAGAGATTTAAAACCGATAGGTGTTAGCAAAAGCACAACAAATCAAGAGGTTGCAAAACAAGTCCGACAGGCTGCTAGCATTGTTTTCTTCTCTATTGGCTCCCGTCACTATGGTGTCCGCTGGCGATGGTTGTCAATAGTCGCTATGCTGTACACCCTGACCGGGGAAGGCTCAATGGCCGCTATTACCTTTGATACCCTAAGATTTGTAGAACGCCTTACCGCTGCTGGCGTCCCTGAGGCGCACGCCCGGGCAGAGGCGGGGGCGTTCCGCGACATACTCTCCGAATCGTTGGACAACGCCCTGGCGACCAAGGTAGACGTGCGCGAGGTGAAGGCCGAGCTGAAGGCCGATATTGCGCGATTGGAGAACAATATAGAAAAAATGGAACTGCGCCTAATCGTCAAGCTCGGTGCCATCATGGCGACCAGCGTGGGCATCGGTGTTGCTGTGCTGGTCGCCATCTTGCGGGCGTCACACTGAGCCTTCGTTTATTGCGTATACCAGCTATTCCCTAGCGTTTCGTTCGCCACCACCATACGCCGAGTACGACCACCACCAGGAGTGCTAAGAGGATCTCTTCTGCCGCCTGTACATGATCGAGTAGGGTGTGGATTGCGGCACCGAAGCTGTATCCAGCGCCGGCGATAAGAATAGCCCAGATAACCGCGCCGATGCTGTTGAACAGAGCAAAGCGAACTATCGGTATCCGACTGGTTCCGAGTACCACTGGGCCCGCAATCCGTAGTCCATAGATAAAGCGAATCGAGAGGATTAACAGGGCGTCGTAGCGCTCTAAAAGAGCGTGTACCTGTTGTTTCCGCTCCGAGAGGAGGGCAAAGCGACTAATTAGGGCCTCGCCTTTCCAACGGCCTAACAGAAAGGCTAGTTGATCGCCCAGAGTGCCACCAACAATGGCCACCAGAATAACGTAGTGCAGATCAAGCAGACCTTGATGGGCAGCGAGGCCAGCAGCGACGAGAACGGTTTCCCCCTCCAGCAAGGTGCCCGCAAAGACCGCAAGGTAACCATAGGTTGCTACAAAAGACTCAATTTCGGTCATCTCTTAGATACTCGTTTCAGTAAAAATATAGGGGAGTCACCAATCATCGGTTTATGCGATTGGATACGCGAGTAGTACCGCATCTTCTTGACCCACGCCCTGCGCCAGTGATTGGTAGCCCCGGGTCTCTAGCGATGCGATGAGGCTCATGGAGACCTCGTACCGATAGCGCCCGAGTCCCAGCAATGGGCGGTGGCGGCTCAATGTCTGCCAGGCACCCGAGAGAACCTCGGTTTCACGCCCTTCTGAATCCACGATCAACAGATCGCAAGCGGGTAGCTCAAGGCTATCTAGGGTTCGGCAGGGTACTGGTTCATTCATCCGCAGGGAATCCGTCTCTACGTCGTTGCTGATGGGTAGATCCCAGGGGTAGGCACGCCAGGCGGGCAACTCTTCTGGTCTCGCCCCGATTCGTTCGCCACCATAATGTACGCAACTGAAACCCTGTTGCAGGATGGATGCCTGTAAGCGGTGCATGGGCTCGGGGCGTTCGTCGAAAACAATCACGAGCCCGCTATCGCCTACGGCCTTGGCGAGTGCTGATGTGACTGCGTCGCCATGGGTGCCTATTTGTACCACAACCGCCCCGGGTTTGACTAATTGCGCAAAGAGTTGGCCGGTGATTAGCCGTGCTTCGTGTTGCGCTTGAGAGAGAGTATGCCCTATCCAGCGGTTCAGGGCTGCTCGAGAGGCGCGTGTGGCAAGGGTATTGGCAACGGTTTTTAATACGCCTGCCCAGTCTCCTAGGCGTTCTTGGCGAAAGAGCCGCATCAACGGATGCCAGGGCATCGTATTGGTTCCGAGTGAGAGCCAATTCGGTAGGGCCGCGTCCAAACGCCAGACCTCGCAACCAACCGCTGCTGCTATTTCTGCGACACTGTTGGGCGGGGCGATAACCAGATCTAGGGCGCTAGACAGGGCGGCGACACCTTCTAGGTCATTGAGTAGGTCTAACTCTCGGAGCTGGATTACCTGAACCCCGAACTGTGTGCTGACTGCGGCCAATTCCTCAGTACAGTCATCGTATTGAAGATTTACAAACGTCACATCCGCGACCGAGAATAGCGCACCCCATGCGGTGAGTTGCGAATAGAAACGTGCTCGCCCCCCTCCGACCAAACGGCTTCGCCAAGAAATACCAACCGTTAATCGACCGCCACCCAATTCTGCGAGGCGTTTACGCCATAGGGTGCGTTGTTCCGGGCAGGGTAGCAAATAACCGGGTTGACGCGGGAAACTGTTGAGGTGACGCCGGAGATAGGTCGCTATGCTCCCGATGGGGCACTGGAAATCGATCTTTCCTACGGTTGCGAGCCATTCCCTATTGTCGCGCGCCACCGCGTATACCTCTACACTGGGAAAGGAACGGGCGAGCAGGGCACCCAGTCGTGGTTCGCACTCGACGATGCAACGCCCAACCCACGGCAATAGATCGGGCAGACACGAGGCGAAGAGGATCTCGTCCCCTATCCCTTGCTCGGCATAGACGAGCAGGGTGGCGTTTGGTGCGTAACGCCCATCCCAGCGCGGAAAGTCAAAACCGCGCAAGGCCAGGCGCATCTTGTCGTGACCGGCCTCGTAACCGTTCCATCCGGGGGCTAGCTCGCCGCGCATCAGGTGGGTTAGGCCAGTATTCCAGCGAATACGCACATCCTCGGAGGCGCGACGCTCGGCCTCGGCAAAACAGGAAAGCGCCTCTTCTGTTCTCCCTTGGTCACGCACGCTTAATCCCAAGCCATTCCATAATAAAGCGCTGTCTACCCCTTGTTGTAAGGCAATCCGGAAATGCGTCTCGGCGCTGACCGGATCCCCTTCTTCTTGGAGCATATTGGCCAGGTTATAGCGGGCCTCGAACAGATCCGAGCGCAATTCTAAGGCTGTTTGGTAGCAGGTGCTGGCTTCATTGATCTGTCTGCGCTTACCGTATAATACGCCAAGGTTGTTCCATGCTTCTACGTAGTCTGGTCGCACCCGCAACGCTTGTTGGTAGCACCCTTCGGCTGCCGTGAGTTCGCCACGCTTTAGGTGCAGATTACCAAGATTGTTGTGTGCCTCTGCCTGGTCTGGGTCAAGACGTAGCGATTCTTGGTAGCAAAGGGCGGCTTCCTCTAGTTCGTTTCTTTCCTGTAGTACCAAGCCACGCCGATACTGCTCTTGTGAGGAACAGGTGATTGCCGATGGCTGTGGTGAAGGCACAAAATTTGCCAGTGCAAGGGCAATCCGCGCCAATACCTCCCGCCAATTGTCGGGTTGTGCTTGACGAAATAACTGCACTCGTGGATGCCAGGGGAAGGCGTCAGTGCCCAAAGAAGTCCAATGACGACCAAAGGTCTCGATGCGCCATACCGGCAAACCTAGGGCAGCAGCAAGCTCGCCGGCGGCGTTTCCTGCGCTAATCACCAGATCGAGATTGGCGGTTAGAGCAGCCGCTTCGTCGAGATCGTTCATCAGATCTATTTCTGGGAAGCCGGTAATCTCGACGCCAAAACGCTTTTGTGCCGCCGCGAGTTCTGCTGAACAATCATCGTACTGGAGATTGACAAAGTGTATGCCGGGTACCGCGAATATCGCCCCCCAATCGGCTAAACGACTATAATGACGGTCGCGTATCGCATTGCGCAGGCGGCTGCGCCAGGTAATGCCGACCTTGATGTTGTGCCCAGCCAGTCGTTCGCGCCAATAGGCCACCCGTGCTGGGTCTGCCACGAGATAGGCGGGATTGCTCGGAAAGTCCGTGAGATTCCGCCGTAAAAAGCGTGGCAAACTCCCGATGGGAATCTCTTTGTCTACCGCATCAACCGCCACGAGTTCGGTGAGCCACTCTTGTCGATCCCGCTCGATGCCCGCTATCGTTGCCTTGGGAAAGGAGCGGCGGTAGAGCGGTGCTAGGCGGCGGTCACACTCGATAATGCAATGTCCCACTTGTTTTAATAGATCAGGCAGACAAGAGGCAAACAGGATCTCATCGCCCACGCCTTGTTCGGCATAGACCAATACGGTTTGCCCGCTGAGGTTGCTGCCATCCCATTCCGTGAAGTGATGAAAGCCCTGTCGTCTGCCTTCATTACGGGGCAGAAAACGTCCGGCCTCGTAGGCCTCCCAGCCAGCCTCTAGATCGCCGAGGGCGAGCAGCGGGATCGCGAGGTTCCAGCGCATCTCTTGGTTGTCTGGGTAACGCTGCACCCACTCGCTCATGCACTCGACCGCAGCGCCTGGGCGTCCTTGTTCGTGGCGCACCCTGCCGATGCTGAGTATGGCAACCTCCATCCCCAGATCCAACGCCTGTTGGAAACAGCTTTCCGCCTCCATGAGGTTGCCGGCGGCCTGTAGGGTATTCCCCAGATTGAGCCAGGTGCCGGCGAGATCCGGGCGTAGCTCCACTGCACGTCGGTCGTGGGTGGCGGCTTCACTGAGGAGCCCCTCCTCACGCAAGGCGTTGCCAAGGTTGCTGTGGGCGAAGGCCATGTTTGGATCGAGTGCGATTGCCTCGCGGAAGGCCGCCTTTCCTTCTTCGGAGCGGCCCAACGAACGCAGTGCATTGCCGAGATTGTTCCAAGCTGGCGCATAGCTTGGTGCGAGGCGAATTGCCTCGCGGCAGACGGTCTCTGCTTCCATGAAACGCTCTTGGAGCTGTAGGCAGTTGCCAAGATTGCCTAGCAGTTCGGGGCTGGTTGGCGTTACCGCGAGGGCCTCTCGATAGAAGGCTTCTGCCTCAAGCCAGCGCCCTTGTTCGGTGACGAGGTTCGCCAACATATTGAGCGCTTCGGGCCAACCGGTTGGGTGCAGGGCCAATGCGGCGCGGTAGGCAGTTTCGGCGGCAGCCACCTGGTTGTCACGAGCGAGGGTCGCGCCAAGGTAGAACTGCGCCTGGGGGTAGTGGGGACGCAGGGCGAGCGCCTCTCGATAGGCGGTGATCGCTTCTGCAAGGCGACCGAGGTCGCCGAGGCAGTTGCCGAGGTTATACCACCCTTCTGGGAAATGGGGGCGGAGGCGTAACGCGCCACGGTACGCTGCCTCGGCATCCGCAATGCGTCCTTGTAGTTCCAGGACTGTGCCGAGGTTGTTGTGTGCCTCCACCAGATCGGGTTGATAACGTAGCGCACTGAGGTAACAGCGCTCGGCCTCGGGGATACGTCCCTGTGCGCGCAGCAGGTTGCCAAGGTCGTTGTGGGCATGCGCCCAGGTGGGGACTAAGCGCAGTGCCGCACGGTAAGCGGCTTCGCCCTCAATGGGTTGTCCAATAGCCGCGAGCGTTCCGGCGAGGTGTCCGTGATAGAGCGCGACCTGGGGGGCGGCGGCAACGGCTTGCCGCAACGCCGCCAGTGCTGCCAGCGGATTGCCTTCGGCATTGGCGATTGTGGCGGAAAGGTCAAGGGCAACTGGGTCGTTCGGGTAGGTTGCGAGGTGGGCGTCGCAGTGATGGCGCGCTTCGGCTAAGTGACCCGCCCGTAGGTATTCGCGGACGATGGTGAGCGTATCGGTGCCTGGTAGCGCGGCTATGCTCTGTTCAATGGGGGTGAGAGGGGTTGTGGTCTCTGGTTGGGTGCGGAGGGTATCCAGCGCCTCAGCCACTCGCTGTAGTACGGTCTCCCAATCGCCGAGGGTTGTTTGGCGGAACACCCGCATCATCGGATGCCAAGGGAAGCCATCGGTGCCAAGAGAGGTCCAGGCCCGCCCGAAGGGTTCCAGTCGCCAAACCGGTACGCCGAGGGTGGCGGCTATCTCTCCGGCTGCGTTTCCGGCAGCGATGACGAGGTCGAGAACCGAGGTGAGGGCAGCCGTGCCATCGAGATCATTGAAGAGATCCAGCTCGGGGAAGGCATGGATCTCCACGCCGAACAGACGCCGCGCCGTTGCGAGTTCGTCGGCACAGTCGTCGTACTGCAGATTAACAAACTGAACGGATGGAATCTTGAAGCAGTCTCCCCATTCATTCAAACGGCTGTAATTGCGGTGTCTTCCTTCGCGGAGTGAGCCGCTACGCCAAGTAATGCCGACCTTCAGACCAGGCCCTAATGCGTTGAGTCGTTCTCGCCAATGGTTGGCCGCGACCGGATCGGCCACCAAATACCCAGCGCGAGGTGGGAAATCCGTGACCCTGGCGCGTAGGTAGCGGGCAATACTCCCGGCTGGGATCTGTGCGTCGATGTGCGGGAGGTCTGCTAACCAGGCGCGGTTGGTGCGCCGTACCCCGACCACAGTCGCCGCGGGGAATGAACGCTGATATAGAGGGGCGAGTCGTGGGTCACACTCAAACAGGCAGTGTCCGGCCCTTTCAAGAAGATCGGGAAAACAAGACGCGAACAACAGCTCGTCGCCGAGCCCCTGTTCGGCGAAAACCAGCAGGGTTTTTCCGGTGAGCGAGCTGCCATCCCACTCAGGGAAGGGTAGCGGCTGCCATTGAAAGACCGGGCGGCGCCACTCGTAGGCCTGCCAGCCCTCGGTCAGTTGGCCAAGTGCTAGGAAGATGAAGGCCCGATTCCAGTGTCCGAGTGGTTCGTCGGGGCACAAGGTAATCGCGTGATGGTATGTTTCCAGGGCTTCCTCTAAGCGGTCTTGTGCTTGGAGGACTGCGGCCAGGTTATTGTGTGCGCTGTAGTAAGAGGGTTGCAGCTTGAGGGCGCGGCGCAGCCAATGCTCGGCCTCGGTCAATCGATCGAGGGTCTTTAGGATAGTGGCGAGGGTGTTGGCGGACTCGACGTGGTTGGGATCGATGGCCAGTGCGCGCTCGAAGCAGAGTGCCGATTCCTCTAGGCGGGTCAATCGACGCAACAGGAGGCCCTGGTTGTAGTGGATCTTGACGTCGTTTGGCTTGAGGGCCACGGTCTGCTGGTACAAGGCCATGGCGTCTTCTAGCTGGCCTTTTTTCTCGAGGACTCCAGCGAGATTATTGAGGGCGTCGGCGTAGTCCGGGTGGAGGTTCAGCGCTCGACGGAGGATGTCTTCCGCATCGTCTAATTGATTCAGGTTAAATGCGGCTAGGCCGAGGTTGTTCAATGCCTCTGGCCAGTCGTGGCGCAACTCGAGAGCCCGGTTTAGGTAGAGCTGCGCGTCGCTAAAGTGGCCACGCTGGCTCGCAAGGGTGCCCAATAGATACAGTACCTGGGCGTGGTTGGGCTGGGTTGCTAGGATTTTCCGGTAGATAACCTCCGCGCCCGCCAAATCGCCCTTTTCGTGGAGTTTAAATGCCTTTTGGAAACGTCGTTCGTCTTCTCGGGCACGGTGGGTGCTGTGCATCGGTCTCTCCTGCGTCACGATAAATCCGCTACGATACCATGGATAACTATCATCCCGCTTTTTGCGGCAACTTGGTAGACTATCTCTTCCATGACATTAAGGGTAAGGTGGGAATGATAG
The DNA here is from genome assembly GCA_903881315.1 of uncultured Thiotrichales bacterium. Lineage (GTDB taxonomy): Bacteria > Pseudomonadota > Gammaproteobacteria > CAIRSR01 > CAIRSR01 > CAIRSR01. The sequence goes on from CAIRSR010000113.1 coordinate 66,237, forward strand.
TGAAACGTTTTATGGAATTAGTAGAAGAGGCGCGGCCTTGGGTCAAAGAGGTGTTGCCCTGGGATTTGGTGCCGGAATTGGACGCGGGCGAGCCGCTCTTGCTGCTTGATATCCGCGAGCCCTACGAATTTGATGTCGTGCATATCCCGAACTCGCTCAATGTGCCTCGCGGTATCTTGGAGCAGGCCTGCGAGACCGGTTATGAAGAGACGGTAGCACGCCTCGCGGCGGCTCGCGAGGAGAACGTCGTTATCATCTGTCGTTCCGGGCACCGGAGTGTTTTGGCGGGTTATGTGATGCAGTTGATGGGGTTTCGTCAGGTGCGTTCGCTCAAACTCGGTCTGCGCGGTTGGAACGACTTCGAGCTGCCGCTGCTTGATGGTCGGCAGCAGCGTGTCGATACGGACGACGCCGATCGTTATTTTAATCCGCGTCAGCCGGTGAGACCGGCCGGGTGACGGCAACCGAACCGGGTGTAGCGAACACCGCGCCCCTCTATCACTTCCTCCCCGATAAGGATGAGGTGAGGCGTTCCTTTGACCGTGTCGCGGCTGGCTATGACGAGGTTGCAGTGTTGCAACGGGTCGTTGGGCAGCGCCTCGTGGAGCGTCTCCTGGAAGTCCGCGTGACACCAGACCGGGTGTTAGACGTAGGCGCAGGAACCGGTAGTGGGACGGCAGCGCTTGCCGAGCGTTATCCCGAGGCGCTGGTGGTGGCGGTTGATATTGCGCCTGCAATGCTGCGACAGGCCCGTCAGCGGGCCTATGGATGGGCCAGTAGCCTTGCGGCGTGGGGGAGGGGTAGGGCGTTACTGCAACGCATGGTCTCTGTCCTTCGGCGCAACAGTGGGGGACAGCGTTTTGTCTGTGCCGATGCGGATGCCTTGCCCTTTGCGCACGAGAGTGTCGCCCTCGTCCACTCGAACCTCACCTTGCAGTGGTGCCAAGACCTTGAGCGGACGTTTGGAGAAGTGCGCCGCGTCTTGCGCCCCGAAGGGCTGCTCGTCTTCACCACCTTTGGCCCCGATACCCTGAAGGAGCTGCGTGCTGCCTGGCGAACGGTAGACGACTACAGTCATGTCAACGCCTTTCTGGATATGCACGATGTTGGGGATGCCCTTACCCGGGCGGGTTTCAGTGGTATCGTGATGGATGTCGAGCGCATCACCCTGACCTATCCCGATGTGGCCGGGCTAATGCGTGACCTCAAGGCGCTTGGTGCGCACAATGTTACCCACGGTCGGCCCCGTGGTCTCACCGGGCGCGGACACCTCAAACAACTCGTCACCGCCTACGAGACCTTTCGCCACGGTGGGCGTCTACCCGCCACCTACGAGGTCATCTATGGTCATGCCTGGGTGGCTACTCCTGCCACCCAACGACCCGTGATGCCAGCAACCGTACCTGTGGCAGAGATAAAACGGGCGAATGTTTTGCGGAAGGATGGTGATTGAGGTTGCGTGGGTAGCGTTACTGCGTTTCGTTCCTGATGAGGAGGGCTTGTGTGGAGTCGTGTGTTGCCCCCCACGAAGAAGGTAGGGGTCTGCGCTGCCCCACACCACTGCCGTAGTCGATGGGCTGTTCGCCCTCTTCACGGATTGCCGAGCCGTGCCCGCGCCCTCGCGATTGCCGCTCGCACCTGGCGTGGGGCGGTGCCGCCAAAGTGATCACGCGCCGCAACCGACCCTTCTAACGTGAGCACCGCATAGACATCCTCCCCAATCACGGGGGAAAAGGTTTGTAGTTCTGTAAGCGAGAGTTCGGCGAGATCGCGCCTTGTCTCTACACCAAGACGCACTGCCCGCCCCACCGCCTCGTGGGCGTCACGGAAGGGGATACCGCGCCGCACCAGGTAGTCCGCCAGATCAGTTGCGGTTGCAAAGCCCTGACGCGCTGCCTCCCGCAGATGGTCGCTCTTGACGCGCAATACCGCCACCATGTCCGCATAGACCCGCAGCGACCCACGCACCGTATCCACAGTATCGAATAACGGTTCTTTGTCCTCTTGGTTGTCCTTGTTATAGGCGAGCGGTTGCGCCTTCATCAAGGTGAGGAGTGCGACCAAGTGACCATTCACTCGTCCGGTCTTGCCGCGCACCAATTCTGGGACATCGGGGTTTTTCTTCTGGGGCATGATGGAAGAACCGGTGCAAAAGGCGTCGGTGAGGTCTACAAAATCAAACGCAGGCGACGACCATAACACCAGCTCCTCAGAGAAGCGCGATAGGTGCGTCATCAAGAGGGCGGCACACGCAGTAAACTCGATCGCAAAATCCCGATCGGACACAGCATCCAGCGAGTTTTCAGCAACCGAGGCAAAGCCCAACAGCTCGGCAACGTAGGCCCGATCGATGGGGTAGCTCGTGCCAGCAAGCGCTGCTGCACCGAGCGGCAGGACGTTCAGCCGAGATCGGCAGTCAGAGAGGCGCCCTCGGTCGCGTTGCAGCATCTCAAACCAGGCGAGCAGGTGGTGCCCAAAGGTGACGGGCTGCGCAACCTGCAGGTGGGTAAACCCGGGCATGATGGTGTCGGCTTCGCGCTCGGCAACCGCCAGTAGCGCCACCTGGAGCCTGGTGAGTTCGTGGGTAATGGCGTCAATCTCATCGCGTAGCCAAAGCCGTACGTCGGTTGCGACCTGGTCGTTGCGCGAGCGCCCGGTATGGAGCTTCTTACCGGCCACGCCGATGCGCTCGGTGAGACGCGCCTCAATGTTCATGTGAACATCCTCAAGGCGCGTCTCCCAGGGAAACTCGCCGCGCTCGATCTCGGCCTGAATCTCGGTCAATCCCCCTTCAATTGCGGCAAACTCTGCTGTTGTGAGTACGCCTGCGCGTGTCAACATCCGCGCATGGGCAATAGAGCCCATGATGTCGTGGTGGGCTAGCCGATAGTCAAAGCCCACCGAGGCAGTAAATGCCTCGACGAAGGCGTCTGTGGGGGCGGTAAAGCGCCCTGTCCAGGGTTTGTTGTTGGGTGTGCTCATGGGGTTCTCTGGTTTCAGATTTCTTTTACATTTTCGTAGAGTTCAGGAAGGCTTCCGTTCCTGAACCGAAATTTTGTGCCGTGATTGTGTCCGGTTCGTGCGTCAAAGTCTATTAAGATGTCATCCTTTTCTATTGCGGTAATAAATCGTTCTAGGGAGAAGTCCGAAAGTTGGTAGATAGATTCATATTTGAAGAATTCTTTGCCCTGCTCCTTCTTGGTGGTTGCTCCTATGAAAAAGCAATTCAACAATTTCCCGCCAGCCTTGTGATAAATATCCTGAAACCCCCAATATGGTTGCGGATCCAGATCATCTAGTCCAGCAGCAATCGCGATCTTCCCTAGCCAATCACTGTGGCGTTCAGATACGCTCTTAGAACAGAATGATATGAGTATCTTTTGGAGGTTCCGGTCTACAACAACCTTGAACCCACGATCACTATAGCGTGTATTGCAAATCGTTTGACGAAAACTTTTCTCTTGTTCTGAATAACGCTTACCTGCCTCTTGGTGGGGCCAGCCATACTTCGGGAGGAGTACATTAGAAACAAACTTCAACGCCCTGGGCGATGGTTCTATATGTAAAAGCGTCGTTAATGAGTTCGTCCCTAACCGATGGCACTTCAATTCCCATTCGGCGGCGTTTGGGAGAGGTAGGTTGTTCTCAGTAATGCCTAAGAGGTCTTCTAATATATTTCCAACAGAGCCACTATTTTTGCTATTGCGCGTATTCTCAATCCACCCTTGTTGTCTAATCTCGCGCAGCCGAGTAATCAGAGACTCTTTCGTAAAGAGTGCTGTCATGTTGCGTTAGCCTTCTCAAATAAGTCTAAAGATTGTTGTATATTATAGTTTTCCTCTACTGATATCCTTACGCTGTACTCGCCACCCAATCGCTGGTAGGCGAGCTTAATGTACTCTTCTGAAAGTTCTATTCCAACAAAGTTTCTTCCTAGTTTTTTCGCGGCGATTGCTGTTGTGCCGGAACCCATAAACGGGTCAAGGACAATGGGTGCGGTTGTGGATGAGATGATGCGATTGATCAACGCCACGGGAAATGGGGCAGGATGTGTGTTGTCAATTTCTTGCATGAACTCCCAGATATCGCCGTAGGCATTTGCCTTGGGGGCTAGTCTAAATTCTGGCTTGGCAATGAGATAAATGACCTCATAGGTTGGCAGAAAATAGCCAGGGTTGAAGTTAATACCCCCCTTTCTTTTCCAAATAATGATCTGCCGAACCGGGAAGCCACTGACGATGTCTTGGCGATCCTGCAACAGCCCCCCTTGGACACGCCATTTGTGGTTATAAAAAATGGC